>CAYLZW010000356.1:0-5744 GCA_964388085.1 uncultured Myxococcales bacterium
GTCAGGGTCAGGGTCAGGGTCAGGGTCAGGGTCAGGGTCAGGGTCAGGGTCAGGGTCAGGGACTGCGTCACCTTCCCGCGCGTGCTCGCTCACGCTTAATTGACGAGGATCAAGGCACCTTCAGAATCATCGAGGAAGAGGCAGAACCGCGTAGCTTCGCCATCACAAAATCGCAGATCGTCGAGTCCGCAGAGTTCGTTGTACACGCTCGGGCAGTCGAGGACGCACTCACCGTATGGGCAGCCTCCGCTGCATGCCCTCACGTCAGGAAGAGCGCAGCCTGAATCCGTTAAGGTATCACCGGCGTCTACATCCGGGCCGGAATCTGCAGCGAGCGGCAAGCGGCCGCTGTCGATTAGGTCGCCACCGTCACCCGGCCCACCGCTCCGTCCCCCGTGCCGACGCTTCGGCACCCGACGATAGACGACTGACGACGCCTCGAACACCGTCACGGCGAGCCGCACGAGCGGCTTCCATCGTGTTCCAGGCTATCTACGAGTTTTTGCGCACGGGCTACGAACTGGCCGCGGAGCTAAAGCCGCGGGTCCACCGGCTCACTCTCCAGCGCCATCACGCCGAACACGCACTCGTGCACCCGATAGAGCGGCTCTCGCCGCACGAAGCGGCTGAGTGCCTCCAGCCCGAGCGCGAACTCCCGCAGGGCAAGTGACCGCTTCGTCGAGAGCCGCCGCGCGCGAAGCCGGTCGAGGTGCTCCATAGCCGTGTACTCAGGACCGTAGATGATCCGCAGGTACTCCCGTCCGCGGCACTTCACCGCCGGCTGCACGAGCCCCTTGTTGCTGCGCACGATCCAGTCGCGCGGCTTCACGACCATCCCTTCGCCGCCCTTTGCGGTCAGCTCCATCCACCAGGCCACGCCATCCTCGACGGACGCCTCGTCCTCGACACTGACGACCCGGTAGGGCGTCGCCACGAGCACGCCGTCCCCGGCCGCCAGCTTGGCGAGCGTGTCCATGTGCCAGAGGTGGTCCTTGTCCGTGTAGGTCCGGCCCTCGGTCGCGAGCAGGTGGAACGGCGCGAGCCTGTAGTCCGTGATGGAGCTGGTCTCCCAGCAGTACCGGCGGTACGCGTCGGCGTACGACGTCACCATCTCTCGTCGGCCGCGCATCGTGGCCAGCAGCTCAGCCGGCGCACCGCCGCGCTCGACGGCCGCCTGCAGCGTCGACCACGGCGCCCGAGGGACGCGCGGGACGCCGCCCCGACGGCGCCGTACTGCGCCCTCAGGAGCTCCTGCGCCTTCGCTGACCACGGCATCAGCTCGGTGTCGAGGCACACCCAATCGGTCTCGAGATCGTCCCACAGGCCGCTCCGCTCCATCGCGGCGCGGACCTCTGCCAGCAGCGCCGACTCCAGCTCGCGCTCGCTGAAGAAGGGCCGGCCCGTCCGCGTGTAGACAATCCCCGTTCGCCCGTCCTGGGCGTCGAACCGTTCTCTGGCGACGTCGTCGTGGCGCGTCGCAATGACGACGGCGCGCGAGCCCATGTGCTTCTCTTCGCACACCACCTCGCGCACGCCGTTGCGCGCGAAGTAGGCGAACGCCTCGCGCGGGTGCTCGAGGTACTCGCCCTTCTCGCACGTCTCCGACGGCGACATGGTTGGCGGTAGGTAGATGAGCCACTGCGGGTCCGCGGCAAAGCGGCTCATGACCTCGAGCGCGGCGGCGGCGTTCTCTTCGCGCACGGTGACGTTGTGGTGCATCCGCTTGCCGTGGACATCGCCGATGTCGAGCACGTCCGCGGGCCTCTCCTCCTGCGGACCGTGCAGCGGCTTCACCGGCTCGTAGTACATCTCGTGGGCGTCGACGGAGACGAGCTCGCGCTCGGGATAGCGCAGCGCCGTCAGCTTGCCGCCAAAGACACAGCCCGTGTCGATGCAGATTGTCCGATTGAGCCAATCCGCGTGTGGGACGGGTGTGTGGCCGTAGACGACCATCGCCTTGCCGCGGTAATCGGCGGCCCAGTTGTAGCGGACCGGCAGGCCGAACTCATCGGTTTCACCCGTCGTCTCCCCGTACATGGCAAAGCCACGCACGGCGCCGGAACCGCGGCCTTGCAGCTCCTCCTTGAGGCCCGCGTGCGCAACGACGAGCTTGCCATCGTCGAACACGTAGTGGCTCACGAGGCGGTCGATCCAATCGCGCACCTTCGCCTTCAGCTCGTCGCTCTCCTGCGCGAGCTGGTCGATCGTCTCCTGCAGGCCGTGCGCGACCTTCACCTTCCGTCCGTCGAGCCACTTCTTCAGCTTCGCTTCGTGGTTGCCCGGAACGCAGAACGCGTCGCCGGCCTCCACCATGCTCATCACGAGCTTGAGGACGGCGGGCGACTTGGGCCCGCGGTCGACGAGGTCACCCACGAAGATGGCCTTTCGACCTTCCGGCGGCTTCGCGCGTGGCTCGACGTCGCCGCCGCTCAGCTCATAGCCGAGCTCGAGCAGCAGCTTGGCGAGCTCGTCGAAGCAGCCGTGCACGTCACCGATGATGTCGAAGGGACCGGTCTCCTGCTTCTTGTTGTTCCACAACGGCTGGTGCTCGATGCGCACGCGCTCCACGTCGTCCGGGTTCTGCAGCCGGTACACGTAGCGAAAGCCCTCGTCCTTCAGGCCGCGAAGCGAGCGCTTCAGCTGGCTCGTGTGCTGGCGGACGACGTGCGGGCCGAAGTCACGGTCGGGGCGCCCCTTGTTGCGCTCGAGGCACACCTTCTCCGGTAGCTCCAGGGCGATCGCCACGGGAAGGCAGTGGTACTGCCGTGCGAGCGCGACCAACGGGGCGCGCGCCTCCTTCTGTACGTTGGTTGCGTCGACGACGGTCAGCTTGCCGGCCGCGAGACGCTTGGCCGCGATGTAGTGCAGGACCTCGAACGCGTCCTTGGTTGCGGCTTGGTCGTTCTCGTCGTCTGAGACGAGCCCGCGGCAGTAGTCGGAGGAGAGCACCTCCGTGGGACGGAAGTGCTTGCGAGCGAAGGAAGACTTGCCGCTGCCGGAGGCGCCCATCAGCACGATGAGCGAGAGCTCCGGCAGCGTCAGGGTGCGTACCTTCTCGATGGGGTCGGTCATGGCGTCCGTCACGACGCACCTCCGCTCTCTTGCCCGTCCCGACGCTCGAAGATCGCCATCTGGGTGGGCGGCCCATGCTCCTCGTGCACATCGCCAATCGGCGCGAAGCGAACGGTGTAGCCGTGTCGCTGCGCGACGCCGCTTGACCAGCCCTCGAACTGGCCGCGTGTCCACTCGAAGCGGTGGTCTCGGTGCCGCAGTTGGCCCGCCGGAAGACCCTCGAACAGGACATTGTGCTCCTGGTTGGGAGTCGTGATGACGGCGCAGCCCGGTCGCGCGAATTCGAAGGTCACGCGCTCGTACGCCCCGAGCCGTGAGGCGTCGAGGTGCTCGACCACCTCGACAGAAGCGATCGCATCGAAGCCGGCGAAGCGAGCGTCGCGGTAGTGGCGGAGCTTTGGAACAGCTCGAGGCGCTCGCGCTGCTTCGCAGGCATGCGATCGAGGCCGAGCTTATCGGCGGCGATCTCCAGCGAACGCATGGAGACGTCCGTCCCCACGACGCGGGCGAAGGACTTCTCCTTCAGCAATGCGCGCAGCAACTTGCCCTCTCCGCAGCCGAGGTCGAGCACGCTCGTCGCACCGAGCTCCTTGAGCGTCTCCGCCACGGTCGTCATTCGACGCTCGTTCAGGCTGAGAGGGCGCTCGAGGGCTTCCTCTTGCTTCGGCGCGTCCTCCTCGTGCTCTTGAATCTCGGGCTCCTCCTCTTCCACGAGGCGCCGAAGGGCCTCCGACACGAGGCCATGACGACGCTTGAGGTTGTGCTGCGCGATCTCCTCGCGCTGAGGATGCGCCTTGAGCCAGCCCTCACCCATGCGGAGCAGCTTCTCCAGCTCGTCCTGGCCTACCCAATAGTGCTTCTCATCGTCGAGGACGGGGATGAGGACGTAGAGGTGGCCGAGCGCCTCCGCGAGGCGAACGGTCTGGCGCAGGGTCACGTTGAAGTAGCGGCTGTTTCCCCACGTCGGGAACGCCTCGTCCAGTGGCAGCCGCTCGGCGTCCACCTCGTACCCGAGGGGCTCGAAGAGCCGGCGCAGGAACGCCTCGCCACCGCGGGAGGGGAGTGCGTGCAGCTTCAGCTCCAATGGGATCGGCGTGTCCGCGAGCTCCTGCCGGTCCTTGCTCTTGCCTTTCATCGCGGCGCTGAAGACCTGTGCAATGGCGACGCTGAGGAAGGATGACGCGACGTACGGCCGGTCGTTGACGTAGGGCTCGAGGGCGAGATCCTGGCTGTTCCCACGACGACGCCCGCGCGTGAGGCCGACGGGGTCGATGTCGAGCAGGAGCGCGGCGGTGCAGCGCTCGTCGGTCGCCTCCGGATAGAAGACCGTGGCGTTGCCGTAGGCGAGCGACTTCTCGTGCCAACGCGCCGGGTTCTTGCCGAGCAGATACCCGAGGTCCGTGGCCGGTCGATGGGTTGTAGTCAGCGTCAGCAGCATTGGATGGACTCCCGTGATCCCAAACGACAGTGCCCTAAAACGAAAAGGCCCTCCGCGGAGGTACCGGGAGGGCTTAACGTCGACGAGCAGGCTCCCTGGCTATGTCTGGACGCAGACGTCCGCCCGCTTGGCCAAGCGGTCGAGGCGATCGTTGCCGGGGTGGAGGCGCGTGCTGGTCATTTCGAGCGGCAGTCTCTCCGCATGGTCGCTCCGCGTCAACCGGCCTGTTGGTATCGAAGAGGTGATCAGGCCCGACGAAGCCTCGTCCTGACGACGGCTCCACGACGCTCTACGACGACGAGGAAGGGCGGCTGCACATCCATCTCCATCCGCTCGAGCTCATCCAGCATTTCGAGGACGAACGTCGGCTCGATGTGACCGGGCCGGAGGTACACGACACCAACGAGCGGTTCGCCGCGCGCTATCGCGAGCTTGCCGAAATCGCGGTCATGCGTGACGACGACGCGGCTCTCGGCATGTGCATGCGCGAGGATGTCCGAGTCTGACGCCGTGTCGAGCCCCAGCTCAGCGACGGTGCACACGTCCAGGCCTCGCGCTCGCAGCCCCTCGACGACGTCCGGACCGACGTTCTGGTCGGCCAGCAAGGGGAACGCGAGCGGCTTCAACCCTGGACCCGCGTCTCCCAGACGAGCTCGTTCTTGAGGACGCTCGCCGCGTACGCCATGGCGGCGTTCAGCCCTTCGTCGGTGAGCGCCGGGTACGTCTTCAAGATGTCCTCGCGGCTGGCACCGCTGGCCAGCAGCTCGAGGAGGAACTCGACGCTGATGCGCGTGCCTCGGACGCAGGGCTTCCCGCCGAGGATCTCGGGGTCGGTCACGATCCACTCGCTCATGAGCCCCATCCTAGCCTTTTGGGGGCTTCTGGGCGCGCGACGGCCCAGCTGCCGCCGTCTCCCCCAGCTCTCCCCGACGAGGGCCGAAACGAGCCGAACCGAGCCGCCTCCAGCCTGAGTGCCGACCAGCCACAAATCCGCAGCAACTCGAGGGGAACGGGCGAAGCCCCACCTCTTCGCCACCTTGGAAAAGTCGCCCGTCGCCCCTTCGAGTCCCGTCCACCCCGCCAAAGACAAGCACGCCGCCCGAGAGGGCGGCGTGCTTGTTTCTTCCGTGCCCGAGCCGGATGCCCGAACGGGCCGGCATCGGCGTCGGGCGCGGGTCAGGGTCAGGGTCAGGGTCAGGGTCAGGGTCAGGGTCAGGGTCAGGGTCAGGGTCAG
>CAYLZW010000357.1:0-5738 GCA_964388085.1 uncultured Myxococcales bacterium
CCAGCGCGTCCTTGACCGGACGCTCGACGACGACGCCCCAGCTCTTGCCCTCGGCGGAGCCGAGCCGGTTGGCGCGCGCCCAGGCCGCGAGCATGCCGTGCGGATCGCCCGCGTCGTCAGGAGAGGTCAGCGTGCCGGACGACGAGGCCAGGGCGTCATGCAGCTTCTTCACCGCGGCGTGCTCCGCGAAGGAGGCGCGCGCGACCGCCTGCGCGCGCTCGGTGTGGCACACGGCGCGGCCCTCGTGATCGACGAGGAAGGCGCGCATGCCCTCGTCGCCGGCCTCCTCGAAGCGGCGGTTCAGGTCGCCGAGCGAGAGCTCCACGGCGACGACCCAGGGCACCGGGCCGTCGCTGGTCAGCGGTCCGTCCACGGCGACCGCGAGCGCGATCAGCGGCACGCCGCGCTTGTCGTCGGCATAGGGCGGCGAGACGGCCTTACCGAGCCGCACGGCGGCCTCGAGCGGGATGGCGTTCGCGAACGCCTGCTCGGCCTCGCGCGAGAAGGGCTCGTGACCCTTCAGGCCGGGCTCGTCGCTTACCTGCTCCTGGTAGACCAGGTCCACGACGATCTCGCCGGTGTTGCCGTCGATGAGCGCCACCACGTTCCGGTGCGCGTCGCCGCGGTAGATGATGCCGAGCGCGGCCGAGAGCTCGGCGCGGCTCAGGCGATGAAGCCCGAGCGCGCTCGTCTGGCTGAGGTCGCTGACCGCGTCGAGGATGGTGCGCTCCGCCACCTCCGCGAGGTGGCGCGCCTCCGCCGCCAGCTTCTCGCTGGCGCTGTCGGACACCGCCTGGCGCGCGAGCACGATGCTGGTCAGGCCGCTCGTGGCGACCGGCACCACGGCGACGAAGAGCAACGTCAGGAGGATCTTCAGGTGAAGGCGCACGACGACGGGGAGTCTAGTCTCAGACGACTTGGCCGCGCGCTGCTAGAAGGCGAAAGCCCGCCGAAAGACCTGCCAAGGCAGCGGGGCGCAATATGTCGGTAAAGGGAGGATACACACCATGAGCCAGCGTCCCAGCCACCTCGACGAGCACGGCCGCCTCTCCATGGTCGACGTGTCGGACAAGCCCGAGACGCAGCGCAGCGCGACCGCCCGCGCGCGCTTGCTGGCGCCCGGGGGCGTGCTCGACGCGGTGTTCGGCGGTGGGCTCGAGAAGGGCGAGGCCCTGGCCGCGGCGCGGCTCGCGGGCATCCAGGCCGCCAAGCGGACCGGCGATCTCATCCCGCTGTGCCACCCGTTGCCGCTCACCCGCGTCGACGTGCGCTTCACGCGCGGCGAGGGCAGCGTGGAGATCGAGGCCGAGGCGCGCTGCGTGGGACGAACGGGCGTCGAGATGGAGGCGCTCATGGCCGCGAGCGTGGCCGGTCTGACCCTGTACGACATGGCCAAGTCCCTCGAGAAGGGCATGACGCTCGAGGCCGTCCGCCTCGTCGAGAAGACCGGCGGCAAGAGCGGCACCTGGCGGCGCGAGGGGGAGTGACGTGATCGGGCGCACGACCCCTGACGAACGGGGCGGCCCGGCATGCTCATCGTGCTTACCTCGTTACCTTCTTGCAGAGAGCAGTAAGCTCTGGGGCGCATGGGCACCCGCCATGGAGTTGATGGCATGAATGACGACGGGAAGAGCACTGGCGTCGGCTACGCGCTGTGGCTCGCGAACATCGTGGGTGTGGCGGGCCTGCACCGCTTCTACCTCGGCAAGCCCGTCACGGGCGTGCTCTACCTGATGACGTGGGGCCTGCTCGGCATCGGCAGCTTCATCGACCTCTTCCTCATCCCCGGCATGGTGCAGGACGAGAACCGAAAGCGCCTCGCGGGCCAGACCGTGCACCTGCACTTGCACGGCGCGGGCTACGACGGCGTGACCGTGCCGCGCCAGCTGCAGGCGCCCGGGCAGGCGCTGCCCCTGACGAGGACCGACACCGCGGAGAACGCCGAGCGTCAGATCCTCCGCCTCGCCGCCGCCCGCGCCGGCGTGGTGACGCCGCAGATCGTCGCGCTCGAGACGGACATGACGTTGGCCGACGCCAAGCGCGAGCTGGAGGCGCTGGTCGAAGCCGGCTACTGCAGCGTCGACGTCGGGGAGGACGGCGCCGAGCAGTACCACGTGAGCGGGCTGTCGGTGACCAAGCCGCTGCTGGAGTAGCCCGCGCGCGCAGCGAGCCCAATTGCCTGTGTGCTAAGCCTCGACATCATGACGTCTTCCGACCGTGCGCTTGATGACTATTTGCGGCCCAACGCCTTCGTGGACTCCGATCATCCGCTGGTGATCGAGTACGCCGAGCGGCATCGGACGACGGCGAGTGACGTCGACACGGCGGTGGCGCTCTATTACGCAGTGCGCGACGGCTTTCGCTATAACCCCTACCAGCTGACCATCGCGCCGGAGGCGTTCCGGGCCAGCGAGACGGTGCAGCGCACGCGCGAGCGCGGCGGTCACTGCATCGACAAGGCGCTATTGCTGGCGGGCGCGGCGCGCGTGGTCGGCATCCCGAGCCGCCTGCACTTCGCGAACGTTCGTAACCACATCGGCACGGCGAAGCTCGAGGCCATGCTCGGCACCGACCTGCTCGTGTTCCACGGCTACGCCGAGCTCTTCCTCGAGGGAAAGTGGGTCGCCGCCACGCCGGCGTTCAACCGCGAGCTGTGCGAGCACCTCAAGGTGGCGCCGCTCGAGTGGGACGGCCGGCACGACTCGGTGTTCCAGGAGTTCTCCGCCAGCGGCGCGCAGTTCATGGAGTACGTGCACGACTACGGCACCTTCGCCGATGTGCCCTACGCGCTCATGACCGCCGAGTGGCGGAAGTACTATCCCGTGATCCGGGAGGCCGGCTGGCCGAGCCCGGCCTGACGACGTCAATAAGCGATGCCAAGCTCCGTGCGCTTGTCGAGCAGCGCCGCGCGCTCCCGATTGTGCGCGCGTGCCTCGTCGATGCGCTCCGCCGCTGGCCGGTCGAGAAAGCACCAGCCGCCGAACGCGCAGCACCCGCCCGCGAGCAGCGCCGGCAAGAGCGTGGTCGCGGCGCTCACGCCGACGAGGCTGCCGACGGTGACGGCTGGATCGGCGGGGAGCTGCAGCGCCGGCCCGACCCCGACCCCGACGAGGGCGCCAAAGGCGATGACGCCGAGCACCGGCAACACGGAGGCGCCTACCGTGGTCGCGATCCAGGGCCAGCCCGACTCGTCCTCCACTGCGGGGACCTCGAGCAGCGCGATCGCCGCCTTCTCCGTCGTCGCCGTCCAAGCGAGCGCGCTCCTCGTGTCGACGGTGACGGCCTCGTCGTCGAGCAGCAGCGGCACCGAGAGCGCGATGACGTGCTGCGCGCCGTCGGGCTGCGTCTTGGCGATGCAGGCGCCGCCCGGTAGGTGCACCGTCTCCTCGAGCAGCGTGCCGGCGGCGGCCACCGACGGGCGCGGCGCCACTCCGGCTTCCCCCTCGCGCGCGAAGCCGGGCACGGCCTGGTAGGCGCGACCGTCGATGGTGAGCGCGACGCCCGTCCAGTCCACGGTCACCTTGTGCGTCGGATGACGCAGGCGGAGCTCGAAGGCGTCGATGCACTCGACGAGCTCGTCGTCCTCCCGCAGCACCGGGGCCGCCGCGACCTCGAGCTCGGGAGGCGCGGTCACGCTGTTGGTGATGACGACGTTGAAGCGCTCGAGCCCCTGGCACTTCCAGACGCCGCCGTCATAGGCGCACAGCTCGGCGGCCCGCGCCTTGTCCTCGAAGAGCGGCAGCGCCTCCGTGCGGGTCCCGCGGGCTCGCGGCTCGGTCTCGGCCGGCGCCTCGGCGTCCGCGGCGGCAGGGGGAGCGCCCTGGGCGAGGGCCTCGCCACCGAACGCCAGCACGAGGACCAGGCAGAGTCTGCGCATCATGCGCCGAAAGCTACTTCACGCTCGCGCTCGAGGTCACGCGAGGGGACGGAGCGGCTCAGCTCAGGCCGCCCGCTCCCCCTGGCCTGTGCGCGGCAGTCGACGAGCGAGCTCGCGCGCCAAGGGATCGGCGATGGGCGCGAGGTGCGGGTGGTCGAGGCGCTTTTGCAGCCGCCGCCACACCTTGGCCGCGCTCGCCGGCATCGCGCCCGGGGGCGGCAGCTCCAGGCACTCGCCGTCGAGGAGAAAGCCGGCGCGCACGGTGGCCCAATAGACGCGCGCGGCGTCGTTCAGTTTCTTTACGTCCTCGTCGAACAGCGCGCGCAGCGTCGTCGCCGTCTTGTCCCCCGGGGTCTCCGCTTCGCCGAGGCACATGGTGAAGGCGAGGTGCAGGCACAGCTCCATGGCGCGGCGGAGCACGAGCGGCGGGCTCGACTCGCGCACCGCGGCGAGCAGCGCGAGCGCCAGCATGGGGCCCGCGCTGTCGACGCCACGCTCGAGCAGCGCGTCGGTGACCGAGCGGGCCACGCGTCGGTCCTCGAGCAGGAACATGGAGCTCATGCGCCTGCCCTTGCGCTTGAGCGGCAAGAGCAGCGTGAAGCCGAGCGCCTTCTGCGCGGGGTGGCCGAGCAGATAGAGGCGCGTCAGTGGCGAGAGGTTGAGCAGCGTCGTCATGAGCGACAGGCGCGCGACGCGCGTCTCCTCGTCACCGTCGAGCATGGCCAGGCGCCACAGCGGCAGCGTCTTTCGGTCGACGTCGACGCGGCGGAGGCCGGGCCAGGCGAGCAGGCGCTGCGGCGGCTCCGCGCCATAGAAGCTGGCCTTGCCCGTCCACCACGAGAGGTGCACGTCGGTGCGCGTGGCCTCGAAGGCGCGGCGCACGACGAGGTGACGCGTCAACAAGCGGCTGGCGTCGTAGCTGCGCGGCAGCTTCATGACCGCCTGCTCGGCCGCCTGGCAGAACAGATAGGCGCGCGAATAGAAGGCCGACGCCTGCGGGTGACAGGCGGCGAACAGCTCGTGCACGGCGTAGAGCAGCGTGGCCGCGTCCTCGTCGAAGGGGGCCGGCACCACCTCGCTGAAGAGGGCGGCCTCACAGAGCTGCCGCTCGAACACGTCGTCCATGGTCTGCGAGAAGCGCAGGCCGTGCCGCACGGACTCGAGGCCGCTGACGCCGAGGGGGTCGGCGACGACGCACTCGCGTCCCTCGAGGAGCGGCGCCGCGAAGGAGGCGACGAAGCGCTCCGTCTCTTCCGCGGGGGTCACGAGCCAGGCTCCCCCGCGGGGGGACGTGCAGGGGGTCCGTTCGCGGGAGGCGCCTTGTTGCCCGGCGCCTCCGTCGTCGTGCTCGGCTCCTCGTGCGACGCACCGTTGTCGGGCGCCGCGCCCTCTTGCGTGTGGCGCTGCGGCGTCGCGCTCGTGGGCGCGGGGCTCTTCGGCGGCAGCTGCTTGGCGACGGCGGCCGCCTGCATGAGCCGCTGCTGGTCGTCGTCGGGCTCGACCTTGGTGCCGCGCCAGAGCGAGAACACGCCCTGGCGGCGGTGCACCACGGTGGGCTCGCTCAGCTCGTCCGTGAGCGTGCGCGTCTTCAGCTCCAGCATGGACTCGCGCGCCTGCTCCGTCGCCACCACCGCGCGCGAGAGCGGCTTCAGCATCTCGTTCGGCACCGAGAAGGCCGGCTTGTCGTCGGGGAAGAAGTAGAGCTGCTGGTCCGGCCGGATCTTGAGGTGCTCGCGCAGGAGGTCGTAGTCGACGCGCGGCAAGAGCTGCATGCCGACGGGCACGAAGATCTGCGGGTACATCTCGGTCATCGGCTCGCCGAAGGGGATGCCGTGCACGCCGCGCCGGTTGATGACGATGA
>CAYLZW010000358.1:0-5737 GCA_964388085.1 uncultured Myxococcales bacterium
CTCTTCTTCTTCGCAGCGCCCTTCTTCTTCGCGGCGCCCTTCTTCTTCGCGGCGCCCTTCTTCTTCGCAGCGCCCTTCTTCTTCGCAGCGCCCTTCTTCTTCGCGGCGCCCTTCTTCTTCGGCGCCGCCTTTTTCTTCTTCTTCGTCGTCGTCGCCTTCTTCGCGGCAACCTTCTTCTTCTTCTTGGCGCCGGCCTTCTTGGCCTTCTTCGCCGCTGGCTTCTTCTTCGTGACCTTGCTCTTCCTCGCAGCCATCTCGCCTCCGTCGAAGTCGATCGCGCCGAACCGTAGGACTGCTTCACCGCAGGCGGCAATTGCAGCCTGGTTAGTTTTCATCTTTTGTTCGCGAAGCATCTCCCGCCTCGCACGTCGCGCACAACATCCTGTTTTTTCGTTATTTCTGCTCACCGCAGGCGGGCCGCCGCAGAAGATGCACCCTCTCCCGCGGCGAGGAACGCGACATGGCGATCATTTGCATGCAAAGTAATGGCGCGCCCGCCAGGCCGGTGGGGAGGAGAGGACACCCGTGGGAAGGAGCGCCCGCCCGAGAGGCTTGCTCGACGCGCTGGGCGACATCGTCGTGCAGCACCCGCTGCTCGAGACGGCGGCGAGCCTCGAGGGCCTCGTCAGCGCCAGACCGGGCCCGCCTCCGCGCGGCGTCTTCGTCGGCGTCGGCGTCTGCTCTCGCGACGCGCTCAGCGTCTCGCTCCCTCTCGACGTGCTCGGCATCTTGGCGCCCGCCGAGGAGGTCCGACGGGTGCTCGCGGCCGAGCGCTTGATCGTCCTCGTCGCCGACGCGCACGCGACCGCGGCCGGGTTCTCGAAGGGCAGCGTCCGCCGCTGCGCGGATGACGTCGTGGAGAAGCTCACCCGCGCCGGCAAGGCGCTCGGCCTCACGCAGCTCCACGTGGTGCGCGCCTCGACGCTGCACGAGACGAGCGCCTGGCAGCGAGCGTTTGCCCACGTCGAAGCGCGCGCGCCCGAGGACTGCGCCCCCTACTTCGTGCAGCAGACCGCCGACGTGGCGGCGCTGCAAGCCCGCGAAGGCGGCATCGTGAAGGTCGGCTGGAGCCTCGGCGGCAGCCAGACCACGAGGCGCGACGAGATCGCGTTCGATCGCTTCTTCGTCGAGCACGTCGGCGCCGAGGTCGGCTTCCTCTATACGAAGGCGGGCCGTCCGCTCGACGACAGGCGCAGGAAGGCGCCGCCCTACGTCACCCTCGACCCGAGCAAGCGCCTCTGTCTCGAGCCGGACGAGGACGTGGCCGCGAAGCTCGCGCGCGCCGAGCGCTCGACGAGCAGAGCCACGTTGCAGGGCGCGCGCCGCTACTACCGAGCCCTGTGCGCGTCGGCCTCGCGCCTCTCCACGCCGCTGCGAGGCCCCCTCGAGGAGCGGCTCCAGGACCTGATCGGGAGAGTGTTCGCGTGAGCAGCAGGCTCCTCCATCGTCGCCCCCGGACAGCGGCTCTCGTCGTCGTCATCGGCCTGGGCCTAGGCCTCCATGCGCCGCCCGCGCCGGCGTCGGACGGCGCGCAGAAGGCGAGCGCCCGCGCCGAGCGGCTCGCGCGCAGCGACGTCAAGGAGCCCGCCCGGCGCATGAGCCCACCGCCGCTCGAGCGCTGGAGCCCCGAGTTCTCCGCGACCTCCACCGCGGCGCACGTGCAGCGCCTCCTCGAGGAAGACAAGGGCGAGCGCGTGGTCATCGCAGAGGGCTTCAACGCGCCGGTGTTTCGTTCGCGAAAGGCCGCGCGCGTGCTCGGTCGCGTACGGAGAGGCAACGCGCTCGCGGTCGTCGATGGCGGTCCTCGCTGCGGCGCGGGATCGGGCCGCTGGTACGAGGTCGAGGGCGGCGGCTGGGTCTGCACGGCCAGCGACTTCCGCGTGAGCGCGCTGCCGGCGGACGAGGGGGATCAGCTGCAACCCGCTGTAGAGCGCGCGCTGCCCTTCCGCTACGGCCGCGTCACCTTGCAGGGCGCGCCGCGCTGGTCCCGCGTCCCCACCATCGCGGAGGAGAGCGCCGCCTCGTCGGGCGCGCCCCTCGTCGAGCGCATGGAGGGTGACTTCTTCCTGGCGCTCGACGAGAAGGTCGAGAGCGAGGGCCGCACCTTCTGGCGCACCGTCGAGGGCGAGTACGTGCGCGCCGACGTCGTCCAGCTGCGCGACACGCCGCCGCTCATCGGCGAGCACATCGATGACGAGCGAGAGCCGGAGGCGGAGCGCATGACGCTGCCGCTCGCCTTCGTGTACGGCGAAGAGCCGGCGCCGCTCGCGTGCGCCCGCGGCGGCACGCTCGAGATCTGCGGCGTCGCGGACAAGCACGCGCGCTTCCACGTCGAGAAGAGCCTCGAGCACGAGGGCGAGCGCTGGCTGGTAAGCGCGGACGGGCTCGCGGTGCCGGCGTCACGCCTGCGCGTGGCCGAGCGCAAAGAGCGGCCGGCTCGCGTCTCCGACGATGACAAGTGGGTGCACATCGATCTGACCCGGCAGACGCTGGTCGCCTACGAGGGTGATCACCCGGTGTACGCCACGCTCATCTCGTCGGGAAAGCCGGGTCACTCGACGCCCACCGGCCTCTATCGCACGCAGCGCAAGTACCTGAGCAAGACCATGCGCGGCGAGGATCCGAAGGAGGGCATCTACCACGTCGAGGAGGTGCCCTGGACGCTCTACTACCACCGCGGCTGGGCCGTGCACGGCGCCTACTGGCACAACACCTTCGGCGCCGTACGTAGCCACGGCTGCACGAACGTCGCCCCCGCGGACGCGCGCTGGCTGTATCATTGGGCCGATCTCGACGTCCCGGACGGCTGGCACGCCGTCGTCGGACGCCGCGGCACCTGGTTCTGGTTCACCCGGGAGCGTTCGTGAGCGAAGCGCAGGACGATGACGCCGCCGTCGAGCGCTTCCTCGTCGGCCAGCGCACGTACCAGGCGCGTGACGACGACCTCTGGGTGGTCAGCTATCCCCGCTCGGGAACGACGTGGACGCTCTTCCTCGCTCACCTCCTGCGCACGCGCGGCGAGCTCGACTTCGCGCACCTCACCGACGTGGCCCCCTGGTTCGAGCGCGATCTCGCCCTGGGCTTCAAGACGGCCGCCGACCTCGACGCGCTGCCCTCCCCGCGCCTGTTCAAGAGCCACCTGCCCTTCGCGTGCCTGCCCGCGCGAGGACGCGTCGTGTACGTCGAGCGCGAAGCCGCCGACGTCGCGCTGTCGTACTTCCATCTCTACCAGAGCTACCTCGACTACCACGACGGCTTCGACGCCTTCTTCACGCGCTTCCTCGACGGTGACCTTCAGTACCGGAGCTGGCTCGCGCACACACGCGCCTGGCGCGAGGGAGCCGCTGACGACGAGCGCGTGCTGCTCCTCCGCTACGAAGACCTGCAGGCGGACTTGCCTCGTGAGCTCTCGCGCCTGCACGAGCACCTGGCGACCGCGCTCGGCTACCGCCTCGATAACGACGAGCTCGCACGAGTGGCCGAGCGGGGACGCTTCGACTTCATGAAGCAGCACGAGGCGCGCTTCGACTTCGCGACCATCGCGGCCAGGGAGTCTCGGCAGGTCGAGGCGCAGCGCTTCCTGCGCCGCGGCGTCGTGGGTGAGGGGCGCGCGAGGTTGGCTGCCTCCCAGCAGGCGGCGCTGGCGGCGTGGTTGCGCACCGAGCCGGAGCCCTTTGATCCGGCGCGGGACCTGGCTGAATTTCTGCGCTGAGGGCGCCCCCTCGATCGCGTAACTAGCTGCATTATAATGATTTTCCGTCGTATTGAGCGCCGCGGTGCGCCAACGCACATCCCAAATTCCGCGCGAGGCGATACAACTAGCTGTGCACGGGCATCGCCCGGCCGGAGGCCTCTCGTCATGCAGCTCACGTTTGCCGACGCCCGCAACATGGGTCCGCGACGCGTGGCGCAGTACATGCGCGAGAACCTCTCGAAGCCGGAGCAGCTGAGCGAGATCAAGGGCATGCTCGCCGCCGGCGGCAAGCTGACGAACCTGGCGCACGGCGTCGCTGTGGAGCTGCGGCTGGCTGAGGACGCCGACCTGAAGGACTCTCTCGTCGAGAGCCTCAAGATGACCTCCAAGGACGTCGTCGTGGGCTACGGCGGGCAGGTCGATCGGGACGTCGCCAAGCCCTCGCCCTTCGCCGGCAAGGGGCCGATGTACGCGCGTATGGGTCAGCGCGACCAGCCCTCCGACTCGCAGGAGTAGCGGCCTCCGCGTCGCTCACTCTGCCGGCTTCAGCGTCACGAACACCTCCGCCGCCTCGCCGTCCCTCGGCACGACGACGCGCAGCGACTGTGGCTCGTAGCCCGGCTTCGAGACGCCGAGCCGCACATCGCGCCCGGCCCGCAGCTTCAGGATGTGCGGCGTCTCCTCGCGCAGCGGCTTGCCGTCGACCGTCATGCGCGCGCCCTTCGGCTCGCTGCGGACGATGACGAGGCCCTTCTCGAGCGAGCGCGCCACGGTCAGGCCAGCGACGACGAGGCCCGCGGCCAACGCGACCACCAGCACGCCGAGCAACGCGGCGCGCAGCGCGCGACTCTCTCGCAAGCGAACGCTCAGCGGGGGGCCGGGCGGCTTCACGGCGGGGCGCGGCGGCGCGAGGGGCGCGGGCCGCGGCTCCTGCTTCGGCGTCGGCACGGTCGTCGTGCGCGTCGGCTCGTCGTCGGCCTCGCTCACCTCGACGGGCGGCTGCGAGCGGCCCGCGCTTGCGGAGCGCTTCTTCGCACCCGCCACCGTCTCCTCGAGCAGCGGCTTCTCCTTCGGGGCCTTGAGGCGCGAGCCGGGCGTGCGCTCGGGTGTCGTGCGCGGAGGGTCCGAGCCTGCGGGGGGCGGCAGGGAGAGATCGCTGGCGCTGCGCTCCACCTGCTGGCCCTTCTCGTCGAGCAGCGGCTCCGAGAGCTGAGCCTCCGACTCCACGCTCGCGTCGAACAGGCGCCGCATGAACTCACCGAGGCGCGCCTGCGAGCTCGGCACGCGCGCCTCCGCGAGCATGTCCTCGAGGGCCACGCGCAGCTCGCCGCAGTCCGCGTAGCGACGGTCGGCGTCGCGCTCGAGCGTCTTCGCCACGATCTTGGCGAGCGCCTTTGGCAGGTCCGGCCGGAACATGCGGATGCTCGGGATGTCGTCCTCGAGCACGGCCATCATCGTCTGCTGCTCGCTCTTGCGCTTGAACAGCCGGCGCAGCGTGAGCAGCTCCCACAAGATGGCGCCGAGCGCGAACTGATCGGCGCGGTGGTCGAGGGGCTCGCCGCGCGTCTGCTCGGGCGCCATGTAGGCGAACTTGCCCTTCACGACGCCGGCCTCGGTCTGCGTCGTCGCCGACGCCGCCTTGGCGATGCCGAAGTCGACCACCTTCACCTCGCCCGAGAAGCCGATGATGAGGTTCTGCGGCGATACGTCGCGGTGCACGATGTCGAGCGGCTTGCCGTCGAGGCCCGACTTCTTGTGCGCGTAGTCGAGCCCGGCGGCGGCGCCCATGACGATCTGCAGCGCGTGCTCTAACGGGAAATTCTCCTTCGTCTTCGCCTGCTGCTTCATGACCGCCCGCACGTCGTGGCCGTGCAGGAACTCCATGGCCATGTAGTAGGTGCCGGCGTCGCGGTTGATGTCGAAGATGTTGACGACGTTCGGGTGGCGCAGGTCGGCCGCCGTGCGCGCCTCGTCGAGGAACATGGTGACGAACTCACCGTCCTCGGCGCGGTGCGGCAGGATGCGCTTGATGACGACGAGCTT
>CAYLZW010000359.1:0-1738 GCA_964388085.1 uncultured Myxococcales bacterium
GAGGGCGCCGCGCTCGCGTTCGCCATCGTCATCCACGCCTGGCAGGTCATCACGCTCGTGCTCTGGGCCGGCCTGTTCGTGGTGCGGGGGGACGTGAGCCTGCAGCGCGTCCGCGAGGCGACCCAGGCGAATGAGGACGCGCCCCCCGCCGTCTGAGCCGATACCCCCACCGTGCGGCCTCACCAAGTTACCGTAATCCGCGTTATGTAATCTCGCAGTCCACCAGCCCAGGAGCCCTCACCATGACGCTTCAGAAGACCTTCGCGGTCACGCTCCTGGCCGCGGGATGGCTGCTCTCCACAGGCGCGACCGCGGCCGAGCTGCCGGCAGCTCCCGCGGCGCCCGCGAGCGTCGCGGCCGAGGATCCAGCCGGGCAGGGCTTCGTGCGCACGATGAAGAATGGCGGCGATACCAGCTTCATGGATAAGTATTTTCCGTTCTCGCTCCCCGACGATCTCGAGCCCGAGGTCGCCGACAACGTCGCCGTCCTCTGGGTCTTGAGCGTGTTCGGCACGGGCGTCCTGGCGCCGTTGTGGGCGCCCGCCGTGCTCACGGGCCAGGGCTTCCCGGAAGACTTCGTCGTCGACCTGCTGATCTCGGACATCCTGCATCTGCTCGCGCAGCTCATCCCTGCAATCGGCTGCGTCCTGGTACCGCTGAACTACCTGTACCTCTGCCCGGTGGCCACCATCGCCATCTACGACCGCAACCTGAAGGCGGAGCGCCGGGGTTCCCGCACGGCGAAGCAGGTAGCCCCAGGGCCCTCCGCGTTGGCGCTGGCAGACCGCACGGCCCAGATGGCCTACTGATGGGCGTGCGCGACCGCGGTTGTCCACAACGAAATCACAGCTTCGTGCATCGTCTGCGATCTGACGAATAACGAGCTAGAAAGTCAGATCTTATCACCCGAGCACGCCGCTGGAAAAAGCCGCTCCAGCAGCCCGTCCAGGTCCTCGTCCGCTTCGAGCTCCGAGAAGGCCGCGTGCTCGAGCGGCGAGAAGTGAAACTCCGCGATGACGGTCGGCAGGATCGAGGGGTTCTCCCGGCGGGTGGGACGACGGCGCATGACAGGGCCTCCTTCGCGCACGAGGCGCAGCTTGCCCCCCATCGTCTGACCGGATCCGCGTCATCGCCAATTCCTGACCTTCCGACCGGATCCGGCGATGCATCGGTAACCCCTGCATCCCCGCTTTACAGCCCCAGGGACGGTTGCTAGCTAGACAATCGGACGCATCTCCCAGCGGAGGTGCACCGTCTCGGACGCACGCCGCGGCGCCGAGAGCGACCCCTCCCTCCTCATCCTTGGAAGGACTCGGGCGCTGGTCGTTTCTGGCCCCTCCACGAGAGGCTGGAGATGACCCGCGGCGGAGCTGTTGTTCGTTTGACCTGTGTGCCTTTGTCTGTCGATGTGAGCGTGTGTGCGAGAAGGTATGACTGAGACGTTGCAACCCACCGAGCTCGAGCCCTTCGTGGTCGCGCTCGACCCGAAGGAGGAGCTCATCCGCTCCCTCGTTGAGCCCGCCGTCGTGGCGGAGGGTTGTCAGCTCGTCTACCTGCAGCTCGTTCAGGGCGCGCGCCGCTCGACCCTGCGGCTGTACATCGACCGCGCGGAGGGCGACGGCCGGATTCAGATCGAGGCGCTCGAGAAGCTCAACCGCATGCTCGGCGACCTGCTCGACGTCGAGGACGAGCACCGCGGCATCTTCCGCGGCCAGTACAACCTCGAGGTCTCGAGCCC
>CAYLZW010000359.1:1838-5736 GCA_964388085.1 uncultured Myxococcales bacterium
AGGACGAGCACCGCGGCATCTTCCGCGGCCAGTACAACCTCGAGGTCTCGAGCCCCGGGCTCGACCGCCCGCTCGCCAAGCGCAGCCACTTCGAGGCCCAGCAGGGCCAGCGCGTCAAGGCGAAGACGCGCGTGAAGGTCGGCAACGCGCGCTCGTTCACGGGGCTGCTCCTGGCCGTCTCGGACGAGGGCATCCGCGTCGGGGAAGACGGCGCGGGCACCCTGCTCGGATGGCGTGACCTCACGGAGGCGCACGTCGTCTTCCAATTCGCTGACAAGGGCGCTCCGAAGCCGAAGCGTTCGAAGAAGAAGGGCTCGTAAGCGCGGTTAGCGCAACGACTCGACGCCACGACGACGCTGTCGGGCAGTGGGTCGACCAAGGGAGAAGCCGATGGATCTCATGGAGAACATGAACCTCAACGTCGTCCTCGAGCAGGTGGGGAAGGAGAAGAACATCGACAAGGCCATCCTCGTCGAGGCGCTCGAGTCCGCCATGCTCACCGCGGCGCGCAAGAAGCTCGGGCTCACGTCCGACCTCGAGGCCCACTTCAACGAGGACCTTGGGGAGGTCGAGGTCTTCGAGTTCAAGCGCATCGTCAAGGACGTGACGAACCCCTCGGTCGAGATCGCCTTCGACCGCGCGGTTCAGCTCGATCCCGAGCTGAGCGAGGAGGACATCGGCGACGACATGGGCATCAAGGTCGACAGCAAGGACTTCGGTCGCATCGCCGCGCAGACCGCCAAGCAGGTCATCATCCAGCGCGTGCGCGAGGCCGAGCGCACCACGGTCTTCGACGAGTACAAAGACCGCAAGGGCGAGCTCGTCACCGGCATCGTGCGCCGCTTCGAGCGTGGCAACGTCATCGTCGATCTCGGCCGCGCCGAGGCCGTCATGCCCGTGCGCGAGCAGGTGCCGCGCGAGAACATCCGCGCCGGTGATCGCGTGGTGGCCTACGTGCTCGATGTGCTCGAGATCTCCCGCGGGCCGCAGATCATCCTGAGCCGCACGCACCCGAACGTCGTCGTGAAGCTCTTCGAGCAAGAGGTGCCCGAGATCTCCGAGGGCATCGTGCTCATCGAGGCGGCCGCGCGTGAGGCCGGCGTGCGCACCAAGATCGCGGTGCGCTCGCGCGACCCGGACGTCGATCCCGTCGGCGCCTGCGTCGGCATGAAGGGCTCGCGCGTGCAGGCCGTCGTGCAGGAGCTCCGCGGCGAGAAGATCGACATCGTGCCCTGGGACGAGGACGACGCGCGCTTCGTGTGCAACGCGCTCTCGCCCGCCGAGGTCACGCGCGTGCTCGTCGACGAGACGAACCACACCATGCAGATCGTGGTCCCCGACGATCAGCTCTCGCTCGCGATCGGCCGGAAGGGCCAGAACGTGCGCCTCGCCGCGCAGCTCTCGGGCTGGCGCATCGACATCACCAGCGAGACCAAGGTGGCCGAGGAGAAGGAGGTCGCCTGGGCGTCCCTCTCCCGCATCGAGGGCCTCGGCGAGATCCTCGTGCAGACGCTCTACAACCACGGCTTCCGCCGCGCGCAGGACCTCGTCGACGCCGACGAGGAATTCCTCGGCACGCTGCCGGGCTTCTCGTCCGAGGCCGTGCCGCGCATCAAGACGAGCGCGGCCAGCGTCGTGAAGGAAGAGGCGCAGGAGAAGAACAAGCTGCGCGAGGCCGCTCGCCAACAGGCGCGCGGGCTGCTCCGCATCGAGGAGCTGCGCGTGGAGGCCGAGGAGCGCGGCGAGACGGGCGAGGAGCGCCTCAAGAAGCTCGACGGCGCACACGACTACGTCATCGCGCGCCTGCTCGAGCACCTCTACGAGGGCCCCGAGGACGTCTACTTCGACGACGACATCGAGCGCCTGGTGAACGTCGCCGGCTTCGCGCCCGGCAAGGCGCGGCAGCTGCGCTTCTCCGCCGCCGAGATGATGCATGAGGCCACCGGCGGCCTCGCGCCCATGAACGAGAAGCCCTTGGCCGAGCCCGAGCAGCGCGACGCCGAGCACTACGACGAGCTGAACGCGGGCGGCGGCGCCGCCGTGGACGGCGAGGCCGCGGGTGACGGCGAGGGCGACGTGATCGCGGCGGCCGGCGCGGGCGAGACGCCTGCGGCCAGCGCCGAGGGCGAGGGGGCAGAAGCGTAAATGTCGGCGAAGCGGCGCAAGATCGGCGGAGGACGACGGCAAAAGGCCGTAGGGGCGGACGAGCCCCTGCGCACCTGCGTTGCCTGTCGGACGACGGGGCCCAAAGAGGGGCTCCTCCGCTTCGTGCGCGCGCCGGACGGCGAGGTCTGGTTCGACGCCTCCGCGCTGCTGCCCGGCAGGGGCGCGTGGACGTGTCCGAGCGCCGCCTGCGTCGAGAGAGCGAGCGAGCGCGGCGGCTTCGCGCGCGCGTTCGAGGCCCCGGTGATCGTTCCGGTGGACCTCGTCACGCGGGTGCGTACAGTGCTGCAGACCGAGGCGCTTCACGGCCTCGGGCTCCTCCGCCGGCAGGGCCGCTTGTGGCCCGGTCGCACGGAGGCGTTCTCGCAGACGTCGGTCGGGGAGGCCCGCGTCGTCGTCACCGCCTGTGATCTGGCGGAAAGATCCGTACGAGAGGCAGCGGCGGCCGTAGCGGGCCGCGCTGTCCTCGTGGTGGGTCCGGACAAGGCGTCCATGGGGGACGCTCTTGGTCGCGGACCTACAGGCGTGCTCGCGCTCGGCCAAGGTCGGCTCGCGAAACGCGTCGTTTGCAATCTCCAGCGCCTGTCGCGTTTGTTGGGTCTCGTCTCCGACGAGAACGAGCGTGCGGCGCCTTGCGAGACGAGGGTAGCGGGCGTATGAGCCCGTAACTCCTAGGAGCGGGACGAATGGGCAAGTTGCGTGTCCACGAACTGGCCAAGAAGCTCGGGCTTGCGAATGCCGAGCTCATCGAGAAGCTGCGGGCGGCTGGCGTGCAGGTGAAGACGCATTCTTCGAGTGTCGACGAGGCGGAAGCCATGCAGGCGCTCGGTCAAAACAAGCCGGCGGCCGCGGAGGCGGCGCCTGCGCGCAAGCGTCCGCGTACCATCGTGCGTCGTCGTCGTGACGACGAGGTGGAGGCGTCCGAGGGCGGTGACGAGGGCGAAGAAGCGGCCAGCGAGAGCGCCGCCGACGAGGCCCCCGCGGCGGCAGCGCCCGCGGCCGAGGCGCCTCGCGTGTCCGCGCACGCCAACGGCGACTCCCGCGTCGAGGCGCGCGAGCCCGCCGCGGCGCCGAGCGAGGAGCCGGCCCCCGCGCCGAGCGCCGCCGCGAGCGCCGAGCCCGCCGCCACGAGCGCCGAGCCCGCGGCTGCCCCCGCGGAGGCCGCGGAGAAGGCCGCGCCCGCCGCGACCCCCGCCGAGGGCGATGGGGCCGCCGCCGCCGCCGAGCCGGCAGCCTCGTCCGCGGAGGCGGCCGATGGCGCGCCGAAGGCCGACGCCGCCGCGGCGTCGCCGCAGAACGTCGTGCGCCGCATCGACCCGAACGCGATCAAGGAGCGCCTCGCGGCCGAAGGACGCACGTTCCAGCCGCCGCGCCCGAAGCGTCAGTTCTCCCAGGTGCGCGAGATCCGCGTGCTGCACGACCGGGCCGGCGGAGGCCCGCAGCTCGTCGACGTGACCGGGCAGGGCCCGAACGCTCGTCCGGGCGGCGGTCGACGCCCCGGCGCGGGCGGCGCCCCCGGTGGTGCCCCCGGCAAGCCCGGCGGCCCCGGCGACTTCATGTCGTCGAAGGAGCGCCGTGAGATCCGCGGCGGCCGCGACCTGTGGTTCCACCCCGGCAAGAAGCGCAAGAGCGGGAAGAAGGGCCGCGGTCCCGAGATCACCCAGGCGGCGCAGCACAAGCGCGTCGTCGAGGTGGCCGACGTCATCACCGTCGGCGACCTCGCGCACCAGATGGC
>CAYLZW010000360.1:0-5719 GCA_964388085.1 uncultured Myxococcales bacterium
GCACCTTCGCGATGCTCGACGGCGCCTTCGTCGTGCGCGACGACGGCGTCGTGCTGGCGGCCGGGCGTCACATCCGTGTGAGCGATCAAGCGGTGCAGATGCCGCTCGGCTTCGGCGCGCGGCACGTCGCCGCGGCCTCCATCAGCCTCGACACCAAGGCCGTCGCCGTGCTCGTCAGCCAGTCGTCGGGCTCCGTGCGCGTGTTCCAGGGGGGCGCGCTCGTCCTCGAGATCACGCCGAGCGGACGCCGCGGTGACGACGAGCGCGCGCGTTCCCCCGATGGGAAGACCATGGTGACGAAGCCGGCGAAGGCGAAGAAGGTGAAGCCGCAGGCGAAGGGCGCCGCCTCCTGAGGCGTCGATGGCTTGGGCTCGTGACGCTGCAAGTCCGGTGGTTCTTCGCGAAGCCCACGAGGCGTCTTCTGCGATCAGGTCGTCCAGTCTTGGGAGGCCTCGACGACAGCGATGTCGAGACGGCCGCTCGACACTTCGACGTATGCCGAACCGTCGTCTTGAAGGAGCGGCGCCAGCGCCTGCACGGCGGGGCGCTCCCAGAGGGCCCAGAAGATGCCGCCGCGCGGTCCGCTGACGCGGCTGCGCAGGCGGCCCTCGTCGTCGATGCAGAGGGCGCTCGCCTCTGTCAGCGGCTCTTCGCGGCCGTCCCGGTGCACCTGGACGAGCCCGTCGTCGTGGACGCGGGCGGTCTTGATCCGCAGCGGCGCGTCCTCGCTCGTGAACGGCAGGCGATCGCGCCCCGTCGTGACCATCAGGTGCCCCGCCTCGTCGCGCGCGACGCTCCTGTCGAGCAGCGCGCTCAAACGCGCGTGCCGGACGGGATCTCCGTCGTGCGTCCAGCGGCCGTCCTTGCCGAGCGCGAGGGCGCCTGGTGGCTCGAAGGACGGCTGCTCGAGGCCGGGGTCCAACCTGAAACGCATACCCGAATGTAACTTGGCGGGCGCTCGCGGCGAGCTACGATCTCGTCAGAGGCCTCCGATGACGAGCACCGTGCACCGAGACGAACCGCCCGAGGACGGCGCGCGCGCCAGCGCCCAAGCGCGCGTGCGGCTGAGGGCCCTCGAGCACGCGGACCAGCCGGCCATCCGCCGCTGGATGGCCGATCCCGACGTCATCCGCTTCACCGTCCTCGTGCCGAGCTCGGAGTACTCGCCGGTCAGGCCCTACGCCCCCGCCGCCGCCGATCGCTACCTGAAGACGCTCATCGCCGAGCGCACGCGGCGCTCCTTCGCCATCCTCGTCGATGACCGGCATGTGGGCAACGTCGGCCTCAAGGAGCTCGACCTCGGCAAGGGCCATGGCGAGTGCTTCATCGAGATCGGTGAACCGGACGTGCGCGGCCACGGCGTCGGGACGCGCGCCATGGAGCTGCTCCTCGAGCACGCCTTCCTGCAGCTCGGCATGAACGAGGTGACGCTCGGCGTCTTCGAGTTCAACCACCCGGCCCGCGCGCTCTACCGGCGCCTCGGCTTCGCCTACGTCGGCACCTACGGCTGGCACTGGGCGGACGGGCAGTTCTGGCACGTCCAGCAGCTCACGATCACGCGCGCCGAGTGGCAGGCTCGTCGAGCGCCCTCTGAAGGCGCCTAGCGGAACTCCTCCGGGCGTACGCCGTAGCGAGCCATCAGCCGGCGGAAGTTGCTGCGATCGAGCCCTGCCCGTCGAGCGGCCTCCGAGACGTTGCCGCTCGCTCGGCGCAAGAGGGACTCGACGTAGCGGCGCTCGAACAGCTCCAGCGCGCGCTCCTTGGCGTCGCGAAAGGGCAGCTCGTACACGTCTTGCTCGTCGTCCTTGCGGCGGGCCTCGAGGTGGGTGAGCAGGTGCGACGGCAGGTCGTGCACGCCCACGGAGCCGCCCTGCGCGACCACCGCCGCGCGCTCCATGGCGTTCTCGAGCTCCCGCACGTTGCCGTCCCAGCGGTGTCCCTCGAGGAGCGCCTGGGCCTCCGCGGAGAGAGACGGCGGTGTCCGGCCGTGCAGCGTCGACGCGCGCGCGAGGAACCAGCCCGCCAATAGCAGCACGTCCCCCGCTCGATCGCGCAGCGCCGGGATGCTGATGCGCACGCCGTCGAGGAGGTTCAAGAGCGCGCGCGAGAAGCGCCCTTCGCTCGCGGCGGCGATGGGGTGCTCGCTCATGGCGGCGACCAGACGAACGTCCTCGTCACGTGGGAGGTTTCCGCCCTGGGCGCCGAACGGCTGCAGCGCGACGGCGAGCTCGGCCTGCGTCTCGAGCGGGAGATCACCGACGGCGTCGAGGAGGAGCGTGCCGCCCTTCGCTCGCGTGACCGCGCCGGTCCGATCACCGTCGCCCAGGATCTCCGCCTTCAGCCGCTCGCCGCTCAGCGATGCACAATTCACGATCACGAGCGGTCCCGCGACGCGGCCGGAGCGCTCGTGCAGCACCTTCGCGAGCAGCCCCTTGCCCGAGCCCGTCTCCCCGACGAGCAGCACGGGCGCGCGCGTCGGCGCCACGGCCTCCACCAGGCGCAATACGTCCTGCATTTGCGGTGAGCTGCCTACAACGCCCCACCTGTCGGCCGCCGGCCCGTCGTTCATCGCCGGCAGTCTAGCGCCGGAAACATGCTCGCGCCCGACGGCGATGGTAAAGATCTACCGATCGCCGGATCCCCGTCGTCGTACTGGAGGCCAAGTGGAGCCAATCATCGCCATCGTCGGTTCGCTCGCGACCATCGTCTTCTCGCCCTTCCTCGCGTCGAAGGTGATGGGCCTGAAGGGTGGCGTCGGCAAAGGCGCGCTCGTCGGCTTCGTGACCCTCGGCGTCATTCAGATCGTCGGCATGATCGCGCAGCACGCCGGTCCGCTCGGCGGCATCATCGGCATCATGGGCGCGCTCGCCGCCTGGTACCAGGTCGTGAAGGTCGTGCACGGGACGGACACCGCCGGCACCATCGTGTTCATGTTCTGGCACCTGTTCTTCCAGCTGCTCTGCGTCTCGCTCTTGGCGATGCTCTTCGGCGCCGCGCAGATCTCGTGGATGTGGGGCGCCTGACCCGCGCGCTCCCGGAACGTCTCCTCGTGTGCGCGCTGATCGCGTTCAGCACGCTCTCGTGTGCCCATCAGCCCGCGCCGCCCGACGAGGGCGCGGCCCGGACGGGCTCGGCGCACATCTCCCCCGATCGACGCGACCGCAACACGCTGTCCGAGATCTCGGCGCTGCTCGGCGGCCCCCTGCCCTCGCCCGCGAAGGATGACGACGTCGGCGTCGAGCGGCCCGCCTTCGAGGTGACGCGTGCCTACGCGAGCGCGCCCCCGCGCCTCGGGGGACGCGAGACGCGGCTCCGGTTCACCGCCTGGAAGGGTCGCGTGCACACCCTCGAGCTCACCTTCGCCGAGCGCTGTGACGCCGCCTGCGCGCGCTCGCTGGCGACGAGCCTCGAGGCGTGGGCCGGGCCGCTAAGGGCGCATCAGGAGGGTCGCGTGCGCTTCCTGTCGGCCGACGCCGACACCGTGCAGGTCATGCTCGAGGTCTATCCGTCACGTCCCGACCTGACGCGCGTGGTGCTTCGCTGCGCGCCGCTGTGGAGCGTGGCGCAGGGGAGGCCTTCGCGTCTGCCAGGCTTCGGAGAGCGGCCGACGACGAACGAGAAGCCCCGTTGTCGTCCGCTGCCGCCCTGAGGCGGGCCCACGCCCATGCGCCCTGCGTCACTGCTCGCGCGCGGAGAAGAGCAGCGGGACATCGACGTCGACGGCCGCCTTCCGTGCCTTCGGGTACGCGCTCGCCTGCGCGGCCGCGACGATGCAGGTGGTCGCTGCCTCGTCCCCCAGCTCGTCTTTGGTCAGCGCGACGTTGGCGGCCTTGCCGTCGAGGTCGATGCGCAAGGTGACCGTGACATCACCGGCGAGCTGGTCGTTCTTGGCGAGCGCGTCCTTGTAGCAGCCCTCTGCCTGCTCCGCGAAGGCGTCGAGCGCGGCGCCGAGCGCCGTCATGTCGATCTCGCCGCGCTGGGGTTTCAGCAAGGCCGGCGGGCGCATGGGCGTGGGGTCGTACAGCACGAACGCGCCGAAGCCGACGAGCAGCGCGACGGCGTTGATGCCGAGCACGAGCGGAAGCCAGAGCGGGCGCCCCTGCTGCGGCACATCGTCCTCGAGCACGACGCCCATGGCCTTGCGCGCGCTGGCGGGCAGCTTCTCGAACGAGACGTGGTGCAGCGCTTTCTCGACGTCGAGCTTGGTCAGGCCTGCTTCGCTGGCTGCCTTGAACAGCGACGCGTGATCCGTGGGGGCGGCGAGCGGAGGGCGAGCGACCCCCGCTTTGTCGCACGCCTTCTCGAGGGCTCGCGCGAAGTCGGCCGGCACGAGCTCGAAGCTCGGCGCGCGCGGCTCCATCGCCGTCGCGGCGGAGGGCGCCGTGGAGCTCTGGCTGGGCGCGCTCGCGAAGCGATGTCCGCACGCGCCACAGAACCGTGCGTCGTCGGGGAGCTCGGTGCTACAGGCCGGGCAGTGCATCTTGGTGGCGCCACGCTGTCACGCGCGCGGCGTGCGCGGCAAGGCCGGTACAGCAGCGCTGCGCTCGCGGCGTAGCTCGCGGCACCGGTGCAGCGAGCATGTGCCGCGCGCGAGCCTTTGTGGGTAGGGTGGTACGTCCATGAAGTCGCCCATCCCCTTCACGCCGCTCGACCCGGACCTGCGCAAGCTGGTCGGCGTCGACTACCCGCTGCTGAACCCCGCGCGCGCCGTCTACACGAACCGCGACACGGACCTCGCGAGCATCCGTCTCGTCGGCTTCGACATGGATTACACGCTCGCCATCTATAAGAAGCTGCCCATGGAGCAGCTGCAGTACGACCTCACGCTGCAGCGCCTCGTCGCCAACAAGGGCTACCCGCCGGAGATCCGGCAGCTCGAGTACGATCCCACCTTCATCGTGCGCGGCCTCACCGTCGACAAGCGCAGCGGTCATCTGATCAAGACGGACACGCACGGCGGCGTCGGCGTCTGCTACCGCGGCCGCCGACGGGTGCCCGACGAAGAGATCCAGAAGCTCTATCGCAACGCCAAGATCCGGCTGCAGACCGCGACCTTCGCCTCGGTGGACACGCTGTTCGCGCTGCCCGAGGCCTGCCTGTACGCGAACCTCGTCGAGCACTTCCTGCAGCGTCACGAGCGCGGCGAGAGCACGGCCCCGCTCGAGCTGCAGGAGCACCACCAGACGCCGAACCTCGGCCCCTTCGACACCTGGAAGCTGTTCGACGACGTCAGGAACGCCATCGACGACATCCACCGAGACGGCACGCTCAAGAGCATCATCATGGCGTCGCCCGAGACCTACATCGAGCAGGACGAGGGGCTCGCGCTCTCGCTCCACAAGCTGCGCTCGGCGGGCAAGCGGCTGTTCGTGCTGACCAACAGCTACTGGACCTACACCGACTGCGTCATGAAGTTTCTCCTCGACGGGAAGCTCAAGGAGTACTCCTCCTGGCGGCAGTACTTCGACATCGTCCTCGTCGGCGCCCGCAAGCCGCGCTTCTTCACCGAGCGCGA
Organism: uncultured Myxococcales bacterium; assembly: GCA_964388085.1. Classification (GTDB taxonomy): domain Bacteria; phylum Myxococcota; class UBA727; order UBA727; family CAYLZW01; genus CAYLZW01. The sequence goes on from CAYLZW010000360.1 coordinate 5,516, forward strand.
GCCCTTCCTCGAGATCGAGCTGCACGACGACAAGGGCGAGCACGGCATCGGTGGCGAGGCCACCACCGATCGCTTCGAGCGCGGCCGCGTCTACCAGGGCGGCAACATCGAGGCCTTCGAGCGCATGAGCCAGTGCTCGGGCGAAGAGGTCCTCTACGTCGGCGACCACATCTTCGGCGACATCCTGCGCAGCAAGAAGGACTC
>CAYLZW010000361.1:0-5699 GCA_964388085.1 uncultured Myxococcales bacterium
TGCTCACGTCGTGCAAGCGGCGGGCGGCGAGCTCCTTGCCGCTGCCGGTCTCGCCGAGCAGCAGCACCGCCTCTTCGCTCTTGGCGGCGCGATCGAGCTGCTCGAGGAAGGCCTTGAGCGCGGGGCTGTCTCCGAGGATGGGCGCCGCGCCGCCGCGATCCTCCTCGCCGAGGGTCTGCGCCAGGATGGGCCACAGCTCGTCGGCGTCGACGGGCTTCTGCACGAAGTTGCTCGCGCCAAGGCGCATGGCCTCGACGGCCTCCGGGATGGTGCCGTGGCCGGTGAGCACGACGACGGGGACCTTGCGCCCGAGCGTGCGCCGCAGCACCTCGATGCCGCTGAGGCCGGGCATGCGCAGGTCGAGCACGCAGGCGTCGACGGCGCCCTCTCGGACTTGACCGCTGCGCAGCGGCTCGAGCGCGACCTCGCCGCTCTCGGCCTCGCACACCTCGACGCCCTTGCGGCCGAGCGCCTTCTTGAGCGCCAGGCGCAGAGCGCGATCGTCGTCGACCACGAGCACGCGCGTCACGGCTCGACCTCCTCTGGCTGTGCCTCGGCGGCGCTAGCCGCTCGCGCCGCTCTCGTCGAGGGACCTCGGGTCGGCAACAGCAGCCTCGCCGAGGTGCCGCCTTCCGGGTTGTCCGCCATCGTCAGCTCACCGCCGAGCTCACGCGCGAGCGTCTGGCTCACGTACAGGCCGAGGCCGGTGCCTTCGCCGGCGGGCCGCGTCGTCACGAAGGGCTCGAACAGGCGCGCGCGCACCTCCTCCGGGAGGCCGGGGCCGCGGTCACAGACGACGATGACGACGCGGGCCTCTTCTTGCCGCGCGAACACGCGCACGGCGGGCGGCCCGTCGCCGCGGACGCCGTCGGTGGCGCGCAGGGCGTTTTGCACGAGGTTCATCAGCACCTGCAGCACGCGGTCGGGATCGCGGGGGGACGGCACGTCGAGGCTCTCGGTGTCGAGCTGCACGGGGCCGTTGTCGACGCGCGCGCCCACGAGCTGCACCGCGCGGCGGGCGATGGCGAGCAAGGTCAGCCCGGCGCCGTCCTCGGGCCAGGCGCGCGTGTGCGCCGTCGACAGCAGGCTCTGCGTCAGGCCCTTGCAGCGCCGCGACTCCTCGACGATGAGCTGCACGCTCTCCTCGAGATCCTTGCGCTGGGTGTCTTCGAGCGGCAGCTCGCGCAGCGCTGCCTCGAGGTCCTTGGCGAGCGTCTGCATGGTCATGAGCGGCGTGTTCAGCTCGTGCGCCACGCCCTGCAGCGCGCGGCCGAGGGTGGCGAGGCGCTCGAGCATGACGTGCCGCTGCTCCACGACGAGCTCGTCGGTGCGGTCGACGTAGAGATAGGCGCCGAGCCCGCCGCGCTCGGGCGCCAGCGAGAGGCGATCGATGATGCGCTTGTCGTCGTCGCCCTTGACCGCGAAGCGCAGCACGCCCTCGCCGAGCGGCAGCTTCGGATCGGCGGAGCTCGCGGCGCGCGCGTCCCCGGTGACGGGCAGCGCGCGCACGGTCTCGGCGTAGTGGTTACGCACCACCATCTCGCCGCCCGCCTCGAACAGCTCGACGCCGACCTTGAGCGCGTCGAGGGAGCCGAGCAGCAGGCGGAGGTTCCGCACCGCCTCGTCCTGGTTCGCGAGCGCGAGCTCCCGCTCCGCGCGCAGCCGCTGGGCGAGCACGAGCGCGAAGTAGGTGAGGCCGAGCAGGCCCAGCGCCAGCGACGTGAGGCCGAGCAGGCGCGGCGCGCGCTCCATGGGCGTCGTCGGCAGCCAGTCCGCGCGCTCGAGGACCACGAGGGCAAAGATGCACAAGGACGACACCGCCGTCGCCATCAGCGCGCCGCGTCGACCCGACAAGAGGGCGCCCAGCACGACGTGGAAGGTGTAGAAGACGCTGAGCGGGTTCGCGACGCCGCCCGAGAACGCGAGCAGCCAGGTCAAGAGCAGCAGATCGCAGGTCGCGTGCAGCGCGAGCTCGCCGCTGCCGACGTCGGTGACGAGGCGCGTGCGCCAGAGCAAGAGCGCGTTGATACACACGCCCGCGACGACGCCCGCGGCGAGGCCCGGCGGCGACACGAAGCTCCAGTCGAGCGCGAGCGCGACGACGGTGCCGCCCATGGCGCCGACCATGGCCCACCAGCGTAACAGGCCGAGCCAGCGCAGCCGCTCGCGCGCGTCCCAGCCGTCCGCGCGCATCGTCATCAGGAGGGCGTCAGTAGCGATAGCCGACTCCGATGCCGAAGCGCCCGTCCGCCAGCACCAGCTGTCCGGACTCGTAGGGCTCGAGCGCCAGGGTGTAGCGATGCACGTCGGGCACGGTGCCGGAGGAGCCGACGCTGACGCCGCTGCCCTCGAGGGTGGCCGTCACGAGGAAGCCGGCGCCGAGCTCCACGTCGAGCTGCAGGCGCCCGCGCGCGCCGACGGCGAAGGCGTCGTTGCCGACCTGCACCGGCCCCTCGAGGTGCGGGCCGAAGAGCGCGTCGACGTCCAGCAACAGGCGCACGAGCGCGCCGAAGCCCACCTCGGCCCCGGCGCCGAGCAGCCCGTGGTGGCTGAAGTACGTCGGCAGCAGCGGGAACCGGATCTTGCGCCGGCCGGTGTCGAGCGTGACCTCGTCCGTGACGGCGAAGCCGAGGTGATAGCCCGCGCGCAGCGAGGTCGCGCCGCCGATGGCCGCGTCGCCGAAGGGCAGGCGCAGCACCAGCGCGCTGCTGAGGTCCCCCGCGACAGTTTGGAAAGTGTCGGGGCTGAGGCTGGTCACGTCGTCGCCGCCGCCGAGCGTGGCGGCCAGCGTGGCGTTCAGCAGCGAGGCGCCGAGCTCCACGCCGACGAACGGCAGCGGGAACAGCTCGAGCTGCGCGCTGCCGGCGAGCGGCGCGCCGAAGGGGCTCACGACGACCTCGGTGGAGGGCACGCCCGGCTTCTCCGCGCACGAGAACGGCACATAGGCCGCCGGGTCCGCCGGTTGGCAGGCGCGGTAATACAAGAGCGACGGGGCGTAGCTCACGGACAGCCGTCCGACGCGGTCGAGCCCGGCGGGCAGCGGCAGCTCATCGCCGCGGCCGTCCTCGTCGTCCTCCTCGTCGTCGCCGAGGCGCGCGCCCGCGGCGTCCGCGTCGCCGTCCGTCGTGCTCGCGGCGGCGCTCGGGGGCGGCGCCACCGGCGCCGGCGGCAGCAGCCCGAGCGCGACCAGCTCGTCGTCGGGCAGGCGCCTTCGCTCATGAAGCGCGGCGAGCGCGGCGATGACCCGGCGGGCGAGGGCGCCGGTGTCCCCCGCCGCGGCCTCGATGGCGCTGCGTTCGGCCCACACGACGGCCGCGTCGTTGGTGCGAAACAGCGCCAGCACCACGTCATCCCCCTGGACGACGCCGTAGACCATGGCTTGCTGCTCGAGCAGCGCGAGCGCGTCGGCGATGCGCTCGCGAGCGCCGCCGACGCGCGCGCCGAGCAGCCTGCCGTCGTCGAGGTACGCGTCGTCCACCTCCCGGTAGAGCGCCTGCGGCGACGACAGCACGACCCCTTCGCTCAGCTCGAGCTCGAGCTCGAGCTCGTCGGAGAGCTGACGAGCGGGTCCCTCGGGCGCGAAGGGCAGCACCATGAGCGGCACCGGCCGCTGGGCGCGCGCGGGCCCCGCCCCGAGGACGACGAGGAGCGCAAGAATGGCGGCGCCGCGCATGCGGGCGAGTATAGGGCCGAAGCGGCGAGCGCGCGGGTCGCGCGTCGGATCACGCTCGCCGAGCGCGCGCTCACCGCGGCAGGCGGCCGGGTCGCAGCTCGACGGCGGGCAAGCTGACGTCGAGCACGTCGCGCAGCACGCCCTCGAGGATGTACGCGGTGAGGCCCCAGACCGGCCACGGCCCGGCGTCGAACACCTGCAGGCGCCCGCGGGGACCGAAGTCCTGCTGATAGCGACGGGCGGGGTCTACGAGCTCCGGCAGCGCGAGCGTGAACACCCCGTCGATCTCCTGCGGGCTCGGCGTCAGCTCGTCGAGCGAGAGCTCCCCGAGGAAGCCCACCACCGGCGTCACCTGCACGCCGGTGATGGCGCGCGCGTCGTGATAGCGGCCGAGCACCCTGACGCGCGACGGCGGTAGGCCGACCTCCTCCTCGAGCTCGCGCAGCGCGCACGCGACCGCGTCGTCGTCACTGTCGTCCACCATGCCGCCCGGGAAGCTGACGTGGCCCTTGTGCGTGCCCACGGTCTCGCTCCGGCGCGTGAACAGCACGCTGGCGCGCCCCTCGACGTGACACAGCGGCACGAGCACGGACGCACGCGGTGCGTTCTCGGCGAGCGCGTGGCGCGACAGCGACGTGAGGCGCGCACGCAAACGCGCGAGCGCTTCGTCGTCGAAGGACGCCGGTACCGGCGCGTCAGGAGAAGATCGCAAAGAGCTCATGCCTGGGTCCGTGCTGCGAACACGCATAACGTTCCGCGCGGAATGATGCACCGTGCAGGGTGGTCTCCCCTACAAGGCGGCCGCCGGAGCCGCTACAACGCCCTGCATGAACCTCGTCGAAGCCGCCATCCTGGGCGTCGTGCAGGGCGCCACCGAATACCTGCCCGTGTCCTCGAGCGGTCACCTCGTGTTGGTGCCGCACGCGCTCGGCTGGCAGAAGGCGCCCTTCGTGTTCGACGTGCTGGTGCAGATGGGCACCCTGCTCGGCGTGCTCGTCTACTACCGCAGCGACCTGCTCAGCGTCGCGCGCTCGATGCTGAAGGGCGTCGCGGCGCGCACCCCCTTCGCCGAGGCCGAGGCGCGCTATGGCTGGCTGGTCGTCGTGGCGACCATTCCGGCCGGCGTGGCCGGCGTGCTCGTGGCGGATCTCGTCGAGGAGGTGTTCTCCTCCGCGCGCATCACCATGGGCTTTTTGCTGGTGACGGCGCTCCTGCTCGTCCTCGGAGAGCGCTTCGGAACGCAAAAGCGCGGCGGCGACGAGGTCACGCTGAAGGACGCCATCGTCATCGGCGTGGCGCAGGCCTGCGCGCTCTTCCCCGGCGTCAGCCGCTCGGGCAGCACCATCGCCGCCGGCATGCTGCTCGGCCTCGACCGGAGCGGCGCCGCGCGCTTCTCGTTCCTGATGAGCATCCCCGTCATGGTCGGCGCCGGCGTGCTCGCGAGCGGGCAGCTGCTGTCCCATCCCGAGCTCATCGCCGAGCACGGCGCCGGCATCGCCGTGGGCTTTCTGACCTCGGCGGTGAGCGGCTACCTCGTCATCCGCTGGTTCCTGGGCTTTTTGCGGACGCGCAGCCTGTACTGGTTCGCGGCCTACTGCGCGATCGTGGGCGTCGTCGGGCTCGCGCTGGGCGTCTGAGCCCGACGACGTCGTCAGCCCCGCGAGCGACTACGCCAGCGCGCTCGCCTGCGCGCCCTTGCCGCGCTTGACGCCATGGCTGCCGTTGCTGCCGTGGCTGCCGTTCTTCAGCGCGCGCCCGACGAGGTCCTTCAGAGGCTCGACCATGTCGGTCTTCTCCCAGGTGAAGCCGGCGCCCGTGCGGCCGAAGTGACCGTAGGCCGCCGTCTCCTCGTAGATCGGGCGCAGCAGCTGCAAATGCGAGATGAGCTCGCGCGGCTTGAGCGGGAAGAGCTCGCGTACGGCCTTCTCGATGCGCTGGTGGTCGACGGTGGCGGTGCCGAAGGTCTCGACGTAGACGCTGACCGGCTCGGCGACGCCGATGGCGTAGGCGAGCTGCACCTCGCAGC
>CAYLZW010000362.1:0-5677 GCA_964388085.1 uncultured Myxococcales bacterium
CGAGGGCGATGGGGTAGAGCAGGCCGCGCCCAAGGTAGAGCATGTGCTCGGCGCCGAGGAACGACTGCGCGATGCTGCGCACGTGCTCCGCCTGGTCGAGCATGTCCTCGATGTGACGCGGCAGGCTCGCGAGCGCCTGCATCTCCTCGAGGCTCTTCTCCTTGGTGATCGTGCCGCGCGCCTGTCCGAGGGCGAGCGCCACGAGGTGCAGCCCGACGAGCTGGGTGACGAAGGCCTTCGTGCTGGCGACCCCGATCTCCGGGCCCGCGCGCGTGTACAGCGTGCCCGCGCTGCCCTCGCACGCGCGCGCGATGGCCGAATCGATGACGTTACAGATGGCGAGCCGGTGCGCGCCGCGGGCCTCGGCCTCCTTCAGCGCCGCGAGCGTGTCGGCCGTCTCCCCCGACTGGGAGATGGCGATGACGACGGTGCGCTCGTCGATGACCGGCTCGCGGTAGCGGAATTCGCTGGCGAGCTCGACGTCACAGGGCAGGCGCGCGAGCTGCTCGATGAGGTACTTGCCGACGAGCCCGGCGTGGAAGGACGTGCCGCACGCCGTGATGACGATGCGCTCGGCGCGAGAGAGCTTCGCCTTGTCGACGCCGTCGAGGACGACGTGGCCCTCCTCGAAGGCGAGCCGGCCGCGCAGCGTGTCGATGATCGCGCGCGGCTGCTCGAAGATCTCCTTGTGCATGAAGTGCTTGTGGCCGCCCTTCTCCGCCATGACGGGCGACCAGTCGATGGTCTTCACGGCGCGGAGGGCGGGCTCGCCGGTGGCGAGCGAGTAGACCTCGACGCCGTCCGCGCGCAGCACGCCGCAGTCGCCGTCGTCGAGGAACATGAAGCGGCGCGTGTGCGAGAGCACCGCCGGCACGTCGGAGGCGAGGAAGTTCTCGCCTTCGCCGAGCGCCACCACGAGCGGGGAGCTGAGCTTCGCGAACACGATCTCGTCCGGCCGGCTGACGTCGAGCACGGCGAGCGCATAGGCGCCGCGCACGCGCTGCAGCGCCGCCCGCAGCGCGCCGAGCAGGTCGTCGTGATCCTTGCGCGCGAGGGCGATGAGGTGCGCGAACAGCTCGGTGTCGGTGTCCGAGCTGAAGGTGCGGCCGCGCGCGCGCAGCTCCTCCCGCAGCTCGTTGTGGTTCTCGATGATGCCGTTGTGCACGACGGTGACGCCGTCGGAGTGGTGCGGGTGCGCGTTCTGCTCGTTGGGACGCCCGTGCGTCGCCCAGCGCGTGTGTCCGACGCCGACGCTGCCGGGGCAGGGGCTGTCGGCCAGGCGCCCGCGCAGGTTCACGAGCTTGCCGGCGGCGCGGCACAGGTGCGTCTCGCCGTTCACGTCGAGGGTGGCGACGCCCGCGGAGTCGTAGCCGCGGTACTCGAGGCGCGAGAGCCCCTCGAGGAGGATGGGCTCTGCCTCTCGCTTACCGAGGTACCCGACGATGCCGCACATGACTCACCTCCGGAGGGAGAACGCCCGCGTCTGGCGCGGAACCGAACGCGGGCGCTTCCATCTTTATGCCAGGTCTGCCGGCGTTGTCCTACGGGGCGTCGGCCTCCGGGCGACCGCTACCCGCGCCCGCGGCCGACCTTGCCCATGAAGTCGTACGGATGACCCAGATCGAGGGCGCTCGTCGAGCTGCGCCATGGCTGCGGCCGGCAGCTCCCGCTTGGCCGCCTTCAGGTCGTCGTCGAGCTGCTCGAGCGAGCGCGCTCTCTTGAGTGCGAAGCGGACGGGCTAGAGGGGGACTGGCGCAAAAGCAATCAGGCGGCCCGCGATCAGTGGATCGCGAGCCGCCCGTCGCCGTCGTCGTCGCCTGGCGCCGCGGCGAACAGCGTCCGATAGCACTCGAGGCGCAGATTTGACGTCTCGGCCGGTCCCATCGCGGAGCCAAGCCGCGAGAGGAGGCCGCTCAGGTAGACGTACTTCGTGCGTGGCGAGGCGTCGGAGCCGAGCACACGGTCGGCCATCTCCACGAGGTGAAGGGCGCCCACACGGATCTTCCTGTCGGACCGAAACTGCATGTCGCACCTCCTTCCTGCCCCGTGGAGAAGGGGCCTGTCAGAAGAACGTGCCACGCGGGCAAATGCTTCACCCCTCGGATCCGCCGGCGGATCTCAGCGACGAGAGCCGCCAGGTGGGCCGGGCGGCCGAGGCCTCGCTCCAGCGGTCGATGCCGGTCTCCACGAGCGCGACGTCGATGCCGGCGTCGAGCGCGCCGCGCACGTCGGTCTCGATCTGGTCTCCCAGCATCAGCAGCGACCGGCCGGGGAGGCGCCTTTGGGCTTCGTCGAAGATCGGCCGCGAAGGCTTGCCCAGCCGATGGAAGGCGAGCGCGCGTCCGGGGAAGCGGCGCGCCAAGGCGGCCTCGATGAGGAGCGCGACGCCGCCGGCGGCGATGCCGAACGCGTCTTCGCCGCTTGGATAGAGCAAGTCCGGGTTCGGCAGCAGCAGCGTGACCTCGCGCCCGTCGCCGTAGGCCCGGAACAGCTGCGTGATGACGTCATCCACCGTCTCGAGGAACGGGAAGCCGGACTCGTCTCCGACGACGAGCACGTCGAAGCCGTCGTTTACCTCGACGAGCGTCGCGCCGGCGTCGCGCACCATGCGCACGGAGTCATCGGGCCCGAGCACGGCGGCGCGCGCTCCTCTCAGCGCGCGCTCCTCGAAGAAGCGCCCAATGAGACTGCCGGAGGTGACGATGCGGGCCTCCGGGATCTCGAGCCCGAAGGACGCGTAATGCGCGGCGCACGTCGACACCGTGCGCGAGGAGTCGTTGCTGACGACGAGATACTCGCGTCCGTCCTCGTGCAGGCGCTCGATCACCTCGCGGGCACCGGGGAGCGCACCGCTGGCGGACACCAGCACGCCGTAGGCGTCGAAGAGGAGCGCGTCGTAGCGCGCGAGCAGGGCGTCAATGTCTGCGTACGGAGGCACCTTGTCGGACGGCACGATCATGGACGAGCGATAGCGGACTGAGCGCGTTGCGGAAGGGACCTGCGGCGGCCCGCGAATGGAGCACGACCCGCCTGGCTCACGAACGGCTCTCGTGTAAGCGTCTGTTCGCCTTCTTCAGACGCTCCCCTTCTCATAGGTCCGTCCCATGCGACAACGATTGTCCTCTCTGCTCGTCGCCACGTTGGTGCTGCTCGGTGGCTCCTGGCTGCTCTTCGCCCAGACGAGCGTGCCGTCGACGAGCGCCGTCCCCTACCAGGGCCACCTCGAGCTCAGCGGCGACCCCGTGACCGGCATGTATCCGCTGACCTTCTCGTTCTGGGACGCGCCCGTCGGCGGCAGCAAGATCGGCAGCGACGTGGTGCGCACGGTGAACGTCGTGAATGGCGCCTTCTCGACGGTGCTGGCGCCAGTGCCCGCGAGCGCCTTCGCCGAGGCTGACCTCTTTCTGCAGATCGCCGTTGAGGGCACCGTGCTCGCCGGTCGGCAGCAGCTCCTGAGCGTGCCCTTCGCGCTCGGCTCCGTGGGCGGTAATGACATGAACGTGTCGGGGGCGCTGCTGCTCGGCGGTGGCCTCGGCGAGATCGCCTACGACGAAGGCTCGGATGAGCTCACACTCCTGAACGGCGGTACCGGCCTCGTCATCGAGAGCGGCGGCCGCGGCGTGTTCGAGAAGGGCCTCTCCGTGGTCGGCAACGCCGCGGTGTCCGGCAACGCCGCGGTGTCTGGCAACGCCGCGGTGTCTGGCAACGTGAGCGTGTCGGGTCAGCTCTCGCTCGCCGCGCTCTCGAACGGCTGCCCGACGGGGATGGACCGCGCGGGCTTGTGGTGCATCGACGACAACATGCGCCAGCCACAGGCATGGACCGCAGCGATGAGCACGTGCCACAACGCGGGCCTCGGCCTCTGCCCGATCGAGGCCTACGTCGCGTGCGATCAGCTGAACACGAACCAGAGCTACGGCGACGCCGTGACGAGCTGCGGCGACGCGACCGATGAAGAGGCTCCCGCGCGCTTGTTGACGTCGACGCAGGCGGATCCGTTCTACTCGTACTCGTCCGGCTATCCCGTCCCCATCGTCGGGCACGACGGGTATGGCTCGTACATGTTCGACCACCTGCTCTGCTACGACCCCCTTGGCAGCGGCAGCGAGAGCATCAACAGCCTCGACGGCTGCACCGACGACTCCGTCGAGGCGTTCTTCTGCTGCATCGGCGCTACGGCGGTCGGCTTCGATCCTTGATCGTCAGCGGGCGTTAGCAGGGTGCTGAAAAACGCTGCCTCGCTCGCCGCGCGGTGCGAAGCCCCATGATACGAGCGCTGCTTCGAGTCCGGCGATCCGGCAACTGTCGTCGAGAAACGCTCGCGAGTCGATCCGATCGATGCGACGAACAAGCGCTCGTCAGCCTGTTAGAGCCGCAGGTCGATTGACGCCGTCGCGCGCAAGCGCTCGTCAGGCGACGTGAGCTTGCCGGGCGCGCATAGCGGATGCGCTCCTCGTCGTCCGCGGCGGTCGTCGGAGTGAGCAGCGCTGGCCCGGGGACCTTCGCCGCCGTCCCGGTGCGCAGTTGCCGGCGCACCAGCCATACGCCGCTCTTGTCGACGAGATAGAGCGCGAGGTGCAGCGCCAGCGTCCCCCGTCGTCGCAGCAGGCCGAGGCCTGCCTTCGTTACCGTCAGCGACGCCTTCATCGTCGGCGAGCAGACCCGCTCCTGCGCACGCAGGGTGTCACCGATGGCTTGCAGCTCACGGGCCTTCACGCCGAGCTGTCGCGCCAGCTCCGCCTTCTGCTCCTTGGTCTTCTCGCGCTTTCGGCTCATCGCTGCACGGCTCTGTGGGGTGCGCTGGGTGAGTGGTCCAGGGCAGATACGTCCGACGTGAAGCCTACAGCCCGGCCGGCCGAAACAAAGCTCGCGGCGCAGCGGGTGGTGCGCAAGCTCCCCCGCGGCGGAGGCGGTCGCCGGCGAACCGCGCCGACACAGGTGCGTAAGCCCGTACGCAGGCAACGCTTTTCGGACCGGCCCGGTTGACGACGGGGAACGGCTGCAAGATGCCTCCCCGCGATGACCCACCCGAGCATCCATTACCTGGACTCCGACAGCCCCCCGCGCATCTTGTTCTCGGGGGACCAGTTCCTCATCGAGCACCTGCCCGCGGGGACGCGCTGCATCTATCCGAAGCCGCCCATGCAGGGGCTGAAAGATCCCGACGCGGCCATCCGCTACGCGCTGAACCACCCGGAGAACAGCGAGCCGCTGCACGCGCTGTTGTTCCCGGGCATGAAGGTGACCATCGCCTTCGACGACGTCAGCGTGCCCTTGCCGCCGATGAAGAAGCCGGACGTACGCCAGCGCATGCTCGAGATCGTGCTCGAGATCCTGGCCGACCACGGCGTCGATGACATTCACTTGATCGCGGCGCTCGCGGTGCACCGGCGCATGACCGAGACGGAGCTGAAGCACGCGGTCGGGGAGCGCATCTTCCGCGAGTACCACCCGGACCGGCTCTACAACCACGACGCCGAGGACGCCGACAACATGGTGCAGGTCGGCATGACGGATCGCGACGAGGTCGTCGACGTCAACAAGCGCGCGGCCGAGAGCGATCTCGTCATCTACGTGAACGTGAACTTCGTGCCCATGGACGGCGGCCACAAGTCCGTCGCGGTGGGGCTCTGCGGGTACAAGGCGCTGCGCGCGCACCACAACCCGAAGACCATGC
>CAYLZW010000363.1:0-5657 GCA_964388085.1 uncultured Myxococcales bacterium
ACGCTGCCGACGACGCCGAAGCCGAAGCCGTTGTCGGCGTCGTAGTTGAGCGCCGGCACGCCGCCGAAGCCGAGCCCCTCCCGCTCGTGCACCGCCGGCGCGGCAGGCGCCGCGGCCAGGCGCCCCTCGTCGACGTCATCGGGGACGCGTGGATCGGCGGCGGCGGCTCGTCTCTCGACGCTCGCCTCGGTCGCGTCGAGCGCCGCGGCAGCGGTCCCGAGGGTGGGCTCGGGTGCGGGCGCCGGCACGGCGTCGGTCCCGGCGGGCGCGGGCTCGGCGGGCCGCGCGCTCTCCTCGGGCTCGGCCCTCGCGCGCTCGTCGGGCGCGGGAGGCGTGCCCGAAGCCCGCTCGGGCGGCCCCTCGCAGCCCTCGCCCGGCGGCTCGCCTTCGCACGGGTCGGCGGCCGGCAGGCGCTCATCGGGGACCGGAGGGGGCGTCTCCGCGTCGGCCGGCGTGCCCTGCTCGCGCTCGGGCGAGGCCGCGGAGGCGATCGCGCCGCTCAGCAGCAGCGCCGCCGTGAGCCAGACACCGTGGAGCGCTCGCATCCCGACCTCCCGCGAGGGCACGATACGCCGCGCGCCAAGGTGCGGTCACGCGGCGGCGATTGGCGGGCGAGAGGCGGTGCGAGGCGCGGCCTTGCCGCGGCGACGACGCCGCAAGTAACCTCCGCCGGAGGTTGACCGCTGCGGTCTTCGGCGGCCGAGCGGGAGAGTTTCCATGGCGACGAACAAGCGCAGGCTCATCCCCATCGTCGATCGGCGGTTTCAGTTCAAGTACACGGGGCTCATCTGCCTCGTGGCCGCCATCGTCTCGACGGCCCTCGGGTACTTCCTCCTCGACGCGTACATGCAGCTGAACTCGATGATCGAGGTCAGCGAGGCCATCGGCGATCGGCTCAACAGCGACGACGCGCAGCGGGTGTTCGTGCTGGTGATCGGCTTCCTGGTCGGCGAGGTCGTGCTGCTCGGGGTCGCGGGGCTGCTCATCACGCACCGCGTGGTGGGCCCCGTCTTCGTGTTGCACCGCCACCTCGCGACGCTGGCGGAGGGCAAGTACCCGACGCTGCGTCCGCTGCGCGAGAGCGACGAGTTCAAGGCCACCTTCGACGCCTTCTCCGAGACGCTGCAGATGTTCCGCGATCGCGACGAGCGCGAGGCGCGCGAGCTGAACGAGGTCCTCGAGGCCGCGCGCGGCAAGGGCGTCGACGCGGCGCAGCTCGAGACGCTGCAGCGGCTCGTCGACGAGCGCGAGGCGCGCACGCGGCCCGAAGCAAGCTGACGGCTGTGCCTCCGGCGCGGCTTGGCCCGTTCCTTCTCTGCGCGAGGCTCGACGGCCACGACGTCGAGGCCTATCGGGCCAGGCGTGTGATCGCGACGGGTCATCTCTCGGCGCCGCTGCTGCTCGAGGTGTTCCAGGACGCCCCCGCCGAGACGGCCGACGCCCTCGTCGCGGCGGCGGCGTGGGGCGCGCGGGTGACGCATCCGGGCGTCGCGCGCGTGCTCGAGGTGGGCCGGCAGGAGGGCGCGCTGTACGCCGTGTCCGAGCTCGTCGAGGGCAAGGACCTCGACGCCGTGCTGACCTGGTCGCGCGAGCATGGAGCCGGTCCTTCGGTGTTGGCGTCGCTCGCCATCGGCGCCCAGCTCGCGCGCATCGGCCGGCAGGTGCACGAGGACTCCGGCGGCGTCGAGCGGCTCGGGTCCTTTTGGCCGAGGGACGTCCGGCTCGGCTTTGACGGGCGCGTGCGCATCAGGGCCCGCGGTCGCTTCGAGCGACCCGTCGAGCGGCCGGCATCGGCGGCCGAGCGCGATCCTTTTCTGGCGCCGGAGATCGCGCGCGGCGCGGCGCCGGGGCCGAGCGCCGACGCCTGGACCGTGGCCCGCGTGCTACGGGCCGCGCTCGCGACCGATCCGGAGGGCCGCAAGACCCCGAAGGTCAGCACGCTCTACAAGGACTCGCTCGGGCCGATCCTTTCGGGCGCGCTCGCCCGCGAGCCGCACGCGCGCATGTCGCTGCCGGCGCTCGAGCGCCGCTTGCTCGACGTGCTGCTCGACACCGCGGACAGCCCCACGCGCCTCGTCGTCGAGCTGCTCGAGGAGCAGGCGGGCGGCGCCCTGCCGAGCGACGACGAGCCCCTCCGCTACGAGGACCTCGAGCGCGTGGCCGTCGATCCCGGCCCCGCGGGCGAGGTGCTGTTTCCGGCGACCGGCGGGCACGAGCCGGCGGGGAGGCCCGCGCACGTCGCCACGCAGGTCGGTCCGCCACCGGACGTGGCGCTCGGCGGGGGACAGGACAGCTCCCTGTTCGGCCGGGTGCTGCAGGAGGCGGAGGCCGCCATCGCGCAGGTCAGCGACGACGGCGACGCGCTGACGGCGTCCGGCGCACGCGGCCCGCGGGTGAGCCTCGCGCACGAGGATGAGCTGTCCCTCGACGAGGTGCCGACGGCGGCGTCCCTCGACGTGCCGCTCGCGCTCGACGTCGATCTCGATAGGGACGCGGGCAGCGACATGGACCTCGACGCCATCGCGCGCTCGAGCCTCGAGGGCGCGGACCTCCCTGGCGAGGAGCCCCCGGCGCAGGCGTCCGGCGCCGTGTCGTCGCTGGCCGTCGCGGGCACCGCCATCGTCGAGCGCCCGGCGCCGCTGCCGCCCTCGCAGCACGAGGACGGCGACGTGTTCCGCTCCGCGGCCCCGCGCTCTTCCGAGGGCACGCGGCCGGGGCAGCGCCGCCCCGCGCCGTCGAGCCCCCGCCGCATCCGCGGCGACGAGGCGGACGACCCGAACGACGGCGGCGACGTGTTCACGGCGACCGTGCGCCCCGCGGACCTGTTCCCCGAGCTCGCCTCGTCGTCCTCGACCAGGCTCATCCGCTCGCGATCGCGGAGCCTCAGCGCCGAGCCGGCGGACCCGCCGGCGGGCGGGGGCACGCTCGACCCCGACAAGACCGCCTTCCTCGACGACCCCGCGGCGGCGTTCAGGAGCGGCCTCGAGAGGCTCGCCGCGCGCGACGGCGCCGAGCACGCCGCGCGCGCCCGGGCGGCGCCGGTGTCGATCGCCGTCGACGACGATGACCAACCCACCGAGCGGCTCTCGGAGGATCTCATCCGCGAGGCGCTGAAGCTCTCCCCTCGAGACCTCGCGCGACGGCAGACCCCCGAGCCCCCTCGCGGCGCCGACGAGGGCTCCGCCTCCTGGGGGCAGCCGCTCGCCGGCGAGGGCCTGCCGAGCAGCCCGCAAGAGACCGCGCTCCTGCCCGTCCACGACGTGCGCGAGATCCTGGAGGCGCGAGGAGCGGCCGCCGGCGAGCCCGCGGACGAGGAACACCCGCCGACGCTCGATGAGGTGCTGCCCGAGGACCTCGAGCTCGGCCTCCTCGTCATCGACGTCCCGGAAGGCGCGGTCGTGTTCGTCAACGGCGATCAGCGCGGCCGCGGCCGCACGGTGCTCGACAGCGTGGATCTCTTCGAGCAATTCGTCGTGCGCGTGCACCACCGCGGACATCTGCCGTGGACCGGCACCGTGACGCTCAAGGGCATGCGGGCGGCGCGCATCGAGCCGGAGCTTCGCCGCCGCTGACCCGCCCTAGTTCGTCACCTCGACGTTGACCTTGGCCGTCTTGCCCGCCACCGTCGCCACCGCCGCGCACTTGCCGAGCGAGACCGGCCGGAAGGTGCCGTCCGGATCGATGTCGATGCACCAGTTGCTCGTCGAGAACGCCACGTTCGGCGGCGGGTCCATGACGGCGCCCTTGTCATCCTTCACGACGACCTTGAGCTTGTGCTGGCCGCCCTTGCGCAGGCTCCACTTCGTTGGCGTGCCCGGCTCGATCTCGATGGAGCCGACGATGCGCACGTTCACCGCGGCGCGGGTCTCGAGGCCGGCCGACGACGCGGTGATGGTGGCGTCACCGCTCCCCGTGGCGGTGATGGTGCCGTCTTGGGCGACCTTGGCCACGGTCTCGTCGGAGGACGCGTAGCTGACGTCGAGCGGCTTCGTCCACGGGCGGTTCATGTCGTCGCGGGCGGCGACCTTCACCTGCTCGCGAGCCCCGGCGGAGCCGAGCTTGAAGGGGCCGGACGGATCCATGTGCAGCTTCGCCGGCTTCGGCGGCTCACAGCCGAGCAGCACGGTGAGCGAGAGCACGAGCAGGGCGGCCAGGCGCATGGGACCTCCGGGGGCTTTGGGGCTCGAGCGCGTCCGAGCCGCCCGGCTGACGGCTCCCACAGCGAGCCTCCGGGTACAACCGCCGTCCGGCCGCTCGGCGCCGCCCGCGGGCGTGATTCCTCGACGTCGGGTTCCTAGACCCTGCTGCCGCGCACCCGCTCGTGGCGACGTTGATCGCGCACCGGCGCTCTGGTACGCCGTCCCACCATGAGGCCCACCACCCCTATGAGACATCGCATGCAGAAGCGCACCTTTGCCAAGGCCACCCTCGTCGGGCTCGCGCTCGCGCTCGTTTCGGTGAGCACGCTCGTCGCCACCAGCGCGCACGCCCAGTGGAGCAAAGGCGCCAGCCTCTTCACGCAGGACGGCGTCGAGATCTCCGTCGATGCGCGCGTGTTCACCGTGTTCGCGCTGCTGAACGGCGTGGGCTACGACGTCGAGGCCATCCACGGCCCGCCGCCGCTGCGCCTGCCGGAGTTCTCCGACGCCCGCAAGAGCGCCCGAAACCGTATGGGGCGGCCCGGCACCGCCGTGCGCTCGTTCGCCGACGTCGTGAAGGCGAACCCGGGCGAGCCCTCCGCCTACGTCGCCGCCGCCCTGCACATGGGGCCGGCGCCGCGCTTCGAGGTGCCGAAGGGCGCGCCGAAGCTCACCCAGCAGATGGCCAAGCTCGCGGGCGACTGGTTCAACGAGGAGGGCGGCGTCGCCATCTACCGTCAGGTCGCGGGCGAGCTCACCGACGAGCAGAAGCGCCTGCTCGATCCCATCGACGCCGTCGGGCAGAAGCTCAAGAAGGCTGTCCGCCTCGGCTCGGACGAGGACGCGCTCCTGCTCGAGGAGGACGCCGGCCCGAGCGGCCGAGTCGTGGTGGTGCTGAACCAGCTCGACGCGCACGGCGGCCTGCAGCGCATCACGCTCGGCGACGTCACCTACGTCGTCGCCGGCCCGCGCGCCGACAAGAAGGAGAACCAGGCCGCGGTCAACGCCGCCGCGCTCGCCTTCGCGCGCACGCTCGTCAGCCGTGACGTCGAGAAGCACGCCAAGGCCGGCACGATCGCGGACCGCTTCGGCAAGCTCGACGCCGCCTCCAAGAAGGCGCTCGTGGACGCCAAGGGCTTCACCACGGAGCTCGTCGCCTGCAGCCTGCTGCGCACGGTCGCGAGCGGATCGACGTGCACGAGCTCTCCGCTCGAGAACAACCCGGCGGTGGCCGACCTGTGGCCCGAGCTCGACAAGCGCATCAAGGCCTACGTCGCCGACGAGAGCTTGCTTCTGACGAGCGCCATGCCGACGCTGCTCGCGCCCGTGGCGGCGGTGACGGCAGGGGCGGAGGCCGCGGCGCCCGCCGCCGAGGTGAAGAAGGCGGCGACGCCGGCGAAGGCGCCCTGAGCCGTGCTTTCCCGCTGACCATCACGCTAGGAGAGGGTCCATGAGCGAGGCGTCTGACAGGTTTCCCGAGGCCCTCACGTTCGACGACGTCTCCCTCGTGCCGCGCCA
>CAYLZW010000364.1:0-5630 GCA_964388085.1 uncultured Myxococcales bacterium
TGACGAAGTGCGCGGGCTCGAGGTTCTCGTAGGTGGCGATGGTGAGCGGCAGCTTGCGGTTGTGGCTCTTTCGGATGAGCGCGCTCTGCACCGGCTCGACCACCTTCGCGATCACGGCGGCGAGCAGCTCGTCGGCCATGTGCCCGGCGGCCGCCTTCTGACACAGCTCGCTGCGCGCGAGGTCCGTGAGCAGCTCACGATAGGACTCGAGCAGGCGCTCGAGCTCCGCGTCCGGCCGCAGCGCCCCCCGCTCCTGCGCCGCCCGCAGCGAGCGCTCGCGCGCCTTGACGACGATCTGCGAGCCGATCTGCTGCGTCAGCAGGAGGCCGATGTCGTGCACGAGGAAGAACGGCAGCCCGAGCCCGAGCCCGTCGAGGAGGTTGTGCCAGTGCGCGGCCCGCACCAGCACCATGGCGTTGTCCGAGAGCACGCGCGAGAAGGTCAAGCTGCCGAGCTCGCGCTCGACCGTGTGCGGGTCGACCTCGAAGACGGTGGTAGTGCTGACCGAGACCACACGTCTCTATAGCGCGGAGGCGGCCTCCGTGCTGCGCCCGTTCGGGCTATCCTGCCGTCATGCTGCGGGGAACGCTCCTGTGCGCCGCCTTGTTGGCCGGTCTGGCCGGTAGCTCCGGCTGCCCCGCGGGCGAGCCGTGCGGCGACGGACCTGCCTGTGACGACGACGAGCGGTGCCGGGAGGGCGCCTGCGCGCCCGCCGCTCCGCCGGCGCTCGTCAGCGTGGAGCGCTTTACGGCGACGCCTTCGCGCGTGAGCGCGGGCGGACCGGCGACGCTCACCTGGGCGACCAAGAACGCGGCCACGTGTCTGCTCTCGCCCTCCTTCGGCGCGGTGCCGCGCTCGGGCAGCGCCGTCGTGCAGCCGGCGACGAGCACCACGTACACGCTCCGCTGCGAGGGCGCCGGCGGACCGGCCGAGGCCGCCGCCGAGGTGAGCGTGCTCGGCGGGCTCGACGGTGGTCTTGCGGACGGCGGGGCGCTCGACGGCGGGACGCTCGACGGCGGGGCGCTCGACGGCGGGCCCTTCGACGACGCTTCCGTTCCGGACGACGCGCACGCTCTCGGCGACGGCGGCGCGCTCTCGTCTGATATCGTCGCTTCTGAAGGTGTCGATGTGATGGCGCAGGCGCCGGGCGCGCTCGATGACGGCGACGCGGCCGCGCACACGCTGCTGTTTCGCGAGCGAGCGGCCGTCACGCTCGAGGCCTGGTACATGGCGGACAGCAGCTACCCGGCGCGCTGGGGAGCGGCCGGCGACCTCGGCGACGGCGAGCCGCGGGTGCAGCTCGTCCCCGGCCAGGTGCTCGACGCCTGGCTGTTGCGCTCGTTCAGCCCGACCGCCGAGGCCCGCGCGGGCTCGGTCACGTTCGCGCGCGAGATCGTCGCCGTCAGCTGGCGCGCCGGCACGCTCAGCGAGACGCAGGCGATCTTCGCCGCCCCCGACGTGGACTACGGCGCGCCGGCGAGCCGCGGCTTCGAGCTCGCGGGCGATGACCGCTTCACCCTCAGCGATGACCGGCGCACGCTGACGTTCACGGCCAGCGGCGCGGGCCCCGACGAGATGCGCGTGCTGGTGGACAAAAACCCCGAGACGCGGCCGCGCGTGCAGACGTGGACCGTCACCAGCGAGAGCGTGACCGATCTGCGCGGCGGCGCGTGGCAGAACCAGGACCACGCGCTGCTGCTCGACGAGGGCGTGACGACGCTGGGCGGGGCGATGCCGGTCAACATCGGCGCCGCCGGGCGCTACCACGACTCGAGCGTCTTCGCCGGCGCCCTCGACCCGGGGACCGTGGTGCGGAGCTGGATCTTTCATTTCAATCCGTCGAGCGCCGCCGCGGAGAACCTGCTCACCGTGAGCGTCACCTTCGAGCGGCCCCTCCTCGGCATCCTCACGGAGGGGGGCGCGCTGTCATTCACCGACTCTGCCCTGGGCGGCGACGACGTCGTCTATCCGAGCATCAACGACAACCGCGGGCTCGAGCTCGGCGCGAGCGAGGGCGTCTGGTGGTCCGAGGACGGCAGGAGCTTGCGCTTGACGTTCCGTGTCCCGGCCGCCGGTGGTATCGACCAGGTGCGCGTGTTGACCGAGCCATGACCGTAAAGCCCGCCCCCTTCGTCCTCGTCCGGCCGCGCGCGCTCGCCGCGCTGGCAGCCGCCGTGCTGTGCGGGCTCCCGCTCGGCTGCTCCCCGGGCGCGCCCGCGCTCGACGGCGGCGTGGCCGGCGGTGACGGCGACGTCGCCATCCTCGCGTTGACGCTGTCCCGCTCGGAGGTGCCCGCGGGCACCCCCGTCACCCTCTCCTGGCGTTCGCGCAACGCCAGCGGCTGCGAGCTCGCGCCCGGCTTCGGCGCGGTCCCCCGCAGCGGCAGCGTCGACGTGACGGTCGCGCAAGCGACGACGTGGACACTCACCTGCACAGGCGGCGGCGCGAGCGCGTCCGAAGAGGTGACGGTCAGCGTCTTCGGCGGCGACGCCGGCCTCTCGGACGCCGGCGCGGCGGACGGAGGAGACGGCGGGGCGGACGGAGGCCCTGACGTCGTGCTGAGCGGCGCCGTCGCCCTTGCGCCGGCCATCACGAGCTTCGCCGAGCTGAGCGACGACACGCGCGCGTGGCTCGTCCGCGAGCGGGCAGGCCAGGAGCTCGACGGCGAGCTGCCCTGCGACCTGCACTATCCGGGCAGCTACGGCGACGACTTCGGCAGCGCCGAGCCCGCTTGCACGGTGCCGGCCGGGACGCGCGTCGACAGCTTTCTGCTGCGCGCGATCCCGGGAGCGAGCGCGCCCGCGACGCTCGTGGGCAGCGTCGAGCTCAGCCGCGAGATCGTGGCGCTGCAGTGGCGCTCGGACACCCTCGCGGCCGGCGACGTCGCGCTCGGCCTGCCGGGCGTCAGCTACGACGACCCGGAGTCGCGCGATTACGGCATCGGCTCCTCGGACGCGCTCACGCTCGCGGCGGATCGGCGCACGCTGAGCTTCACCCTCGCGCCGACCAACGTGGACGAGCTGCGCGTCATCGTGCTCGCCGACGGCGAGGCCCCAGCGCGGGTGCTCTCGACGACGCTGCAGGTCGTCAGCGCACCGGCGAGCCTGCTCGGAGGCGCGCTCGAGTCGGCGACGCAGGCCCTGTTCGTGCCCGAGCAGACGCTGACGCTCGAAGCGCCGCTCGACGTCGACATCGCCGCCCCCGGCCGCTTCACCGATCCCGGCCAGCTGCCGTCCGGGACCTTGAGCGCCGGCACCGCGGTAAAGAGCGCCCTCGTGCACTTCGATCCGCCGACGACGGACGGCGGCGTCAACGCGCTCGTCGTCAGCGGCACGCTGCCGGCGCCCGTGCTCGGCCTCCTCGTGCACAGCGCGTCGCTGGCGGCGAGCGACGCGCTGTTCGGCGCGTCGGACACCGAGTACCCGGACGACGACGGCCGCATCGTCGAGCTCGGCAGCAACGAGGTCTGGCTCTCGGACGACGGCCGCAGCTTCCGCTTCGATCTGAGCGTCGGCGGCACCTCGAGCGGCATCGACGAGGTGCGCGTGCTGTACGCCCCCTGAGCCGAGGCCCTCAACGACCCTGCTGGATCGCGCGCAGATAGGCGTCGATCGCCTCGCGATCGGGCGCGTCCGGCTTCAGCTCCAGGTAGCGGAGGAAGTGACCCTCCGCGAGGTTCGGCTTGTGCAGGTCCTGGTGCGCCTCCCCGAGCAGACCGTAGAGCTCGGCCAGGTCGCCCTTGAGCGCCACCGCGGGCGCGACCACGTCGATGGCGGCCTGGGGGTGGCCGCGCAGCAGCGCCGCCCGGCCGGCCACCAGCGCCTGCTCGACGGCCTGCCGCGGCTCCGGGGAGAGCCCGGCGTTCGTGAGGTCCACGGGCGCCTGCCCGAGCACCAGGCGGGGCACCTGCGGCGGCTCCTCGAGCGCCGTCAGCCCTGGCCAGCCAAGGCCCCCCGCCTGCAGCAGCAGCCCGCCGGCCGCGATGACCGCGAACACACCGGCGGCGCGCACCGCGAGCTGCTGGTTCCCCGCCGAGAGCAGCAGCCCCGGCAGGGCGAACGCGAGGGAGAGCAGGCCGAGCAACGTAATCGCGGCCGGCAAGACCGCGGCCACCCGCTGCTTGGAGGTCTTCGGCAGCAGCGCCCGCTGCCACACGCCCGTCTTCTTCAGCTCGCGCTCGAGCGCGGCGGCGTCGACGCGCTCCCGGCCCGCGACGGGCGCGGCGCCTTCGGCCGTGGGCCCCGCGTGTCCCTGCAGCGCCAGGTGCGCGGCGGCGACGTCCACCTGGAACGGCGGCGGGGCGTCGACGGGGACGTCGTCCACGCGCGCCACGATGACGTCCGTGCCGCGGGCGGTGGCGTAACCGACGAAGAGGGGCGCCGCGTCGCGCTGCCCCGCGACGACCGCGAACAAGATGCCCATCACGAGCGCGAGCGCGCCGAAGGTGGAGAGCGCCACCGCGATCGCGCTCGGCGCACGGCGACGCGAGCGCGTCTTCAGGTCGCCCCCGGAGCGGGCGGCGCTCGGCTCGACGACGCGCGGGAGCGTCGGGCTCGAGGCCCGCGCGGACACGGGAGCAGGGGGCGAGCTCACAGGTCGCGCTGTCGTGACCGCGGGCAGCGACGGGGACGAGGGCGGGCGCACGGGCGCCGGCGGGTGCTCGTAGCCGGGCGCTTGTGGGATCGGCTGCGATAGAGGGCCGCTCTGCGGTCGGGCCGCCGTGCCGTCCGGCCGCGCCGTCAGGCCGGGCCCCCGCGCCGACTGCGTCTGCTCGGCGCCGGACGGTCGGAACAGCGCCTCGGCCGGGGTCGCCGCGGACGACAGCGACGCCGCTCCCGCGGGCGGCCCCGTCGGGCTTGGCGGCGGGGCGGCCGAATGGCTGGAGGGCGGCGGCGCCGAGAACGGGCTCACCGGCCGATGGGCGCCGGGGGCGGCGCTCTCGGGAGCGCTGGCGCGAGCGCCCGAGACCTCGCTCCCGGCGCGGCGGGCCAGGTCGCCGGCGCTCACACCGCCAAAGGCCGCGGCCTGCTGTAGCAGCGACGGGCCGTCGACGACCAGCGTAGCCAGCTCGCCGGGATCGACGCTGCCCGTCGCCGCGCCCTCCGACGCGATGCCGTGCGGGAGCGGCTGCGCGTGCAGGAGGCGCGCGACGTCCGCCACCTCACGCTGGCCGATCTCAGCCTCGGCCGGGAAGCGCTCCGCGAGACAGCCGCCGACGTCGGCGCTCCGCCACAGCGCCGCGGGCAGGCGCTCGATCTCACGCGCGAGCTCAGCGCCGGACGAGATGCGCGCGTCGCGGTCCTTGGTGAGCAGCCGGAGGCACAGCCGCTCGACCTCGGGCGGGATGTCCGGACGGCGCTTCGAGGGGCCGTCCACCTGCCCTTGCGTGATCTGGTACAGCGTCATCGCGGGGTTCTGGCCGCCGAACAGCCGGTCCGCGACGAGCATCTCCCAGAACACCACGCCGAGAGACCACAGGTCCGAGCGCGGATCGAGCGTCTCGCCCTTGGCGTGCTCGGGCGACATGTAGCCGAGCTTGCCCTTCAGGATGCCGGTGCTCGTCTTGATCTCCGAGTCGTCCGCCTTCGCCACGCCGAAGTCGATGACCTTCACCTTGCCGTCGAAGGTGG
>CAYLZW010000365.1:0-5590 GCA_964388085.1 uncultured Myxococcales bacterium
GTCGCCGGTCTCGACGTACTTGCCGTCCTTCACCTCCTCGTTCGCGAGCACGGTGCCGAGCGCCGGGCACCAATTCACCGGCACCTCGGCCATGTAGGCGAGGCCCTTCTCGTGGAGCTTCAGGAAGATCCACTGCGTCCAGCGGTAGTACTTCTCGTCCGTCGTCGAGACCTCGCGGCTCCAGTCGTACGAGAAGCCGATGCGCTGCAGCTGGCGACGGAAGTTGTCGACGTTGCGCTTGGTGATCACCGCCGGGTGGATGTTCTCGCGCATGGCCGCGCGCTCGGCGGGCAGCCCGAACGCGTCCCAGCCCATGGGGTGCAGCACGTTGAAGCCGCGCATGCGCTTCAGGCGCGCGAGGATGTCCGTCGCCGTGTAGCCCTCGGGGTGACCGACGTGGAGGCCGGCGCCGGACGGGTACGGGAACATGTCGAGCACGTAGAACTTCGGCTTGCCACCGAGCGCCTCCACGTCGCGGGGGGCCTCGAAGACTCGCTGCTCTTCCCAGGCCTTCTGCCACCTGGGCTCGATGACGGACGGGTCGTATCGCATGCGGGAGCTATAGGACCATCGCCAGAAAGCGCCAGTGCCGTCCTGGCAGGACGGCGCGGGTTCAGCCCTTGTGTCCGGCCAACGCGCGCGCAGCCTCGTGCAGGAGGGCCGCGTCGTCGTAGCGGCCGTCCGCGTCGAGCTCGGCAGCGAGGAGGATCAGCCGCTCGGACAGCGGCTCCTGGTTGGCCTTCTTCGCGAGGTACGCGGGCGAGTGCGCGGTGTCGACGGTGGGCTCGTCGGCCTCGTCGTCGAGCTCGATGTCGTCGAAGGAGGTGTCGCCGTCCGCGAGCAGACCGTTGCCGTGGGGGGCGGCCGACGGCTGGTCGAGATCCTCCCAGCTCACGTCCTCGATCGCGGGGACCTCGGCCTCGAGCTCGAGCGGCGGCGGAGGCGGCACCGTCGCGGGCGCCGGCTCGCTGTCGAACGGGTTGAACCCGTCGCTCTTGGCCGGCGCGAAGCTCGACGAGCCCGGCGCGCTCGCGAAGGAGCTTTCGGGGCGCGCGCCCGGAGCCGGGGTGGCGAAGGGGTTCGGCGGCGCCGGCGCACGACCGGGTGCAGGCGCGGGCGGCGCCGCGGGTCCGCTCGCCCCCGACAGGAACGCGCCCGCGAGCAGATCGTCGTCGAGGCGATCCGGCGGCGAGGCCTCCACCTCGGCCGCGAGGTTCGACAGGTCCGGCGCGAGCCCGGGGTTTGGGAACGTGCCCGTGACCGGCCGGGGGATCGCGAACGGGTTCGACGTCGACGGTGAGGACGGCGGCGGCGTTGGCGGTGTTGGCGTCACGAACGGCGAGTCGCCGCCACCCAGCAGGGACAGCGACGGCCCCGGATCGGCGTCGAGCCCGAGGTCGATGTCCTCGATGTCGGGCGCCGCCGGCGGCGGGGGCGCACGTGGCGCCGGCGGCGCGGGCGCTGCGGCCGGTGACGGCGCCTTCGCCGCGGACGTCGCCGACGAGCCGGCGGGCGCAGCACCTGCGTTCGGCCACTCGTACCCGCACGCGAAGCAGGCCGTCCCATCCGCCACTCGACCACACTCGGGACACCGGACCATCGGCATGCTCGCGATCCTGCCTACACGCAGCGCCCGGCGCCAGTTCACGCCGCACTGCGCGCTGCGACGTCCGCTTCCATCGACGACGGGAGGGCCCGTTCGCAGCCGGAGAGCGGCCGCGACCGGGAGCCCGCGCTGAACCTCACAGTCTTGGTAGCGAGAGAGGGACTCGAACCCTCGACCTGCGGATTATGAGACCGCCGCTCTAACCACCTGAGCTATCTCGCCGTGCCCGCCCATGTAGCCGCATTGCACCACGCTTCGCAAGGGTGGATGCACGCACGGACGCGCTTCTCCGCCCAGCTCCGCGCGCTCCCGCCTTGCTTCACGGGTAGGAAGCACCAAGGTAAGTGGTACCGTTCCGCCCGGTCCTGCTGTCTGGGTGCGCTGAACCGTCGAGGTGCCGATGTCCCCCTTCGTGATCAACCGCCGCATCTTCTGGGTCGCCGCCGGAGCCATCGGTGCCGGCGCCTATCTGTTCGTTCGTCATCGCCTCGACGCGCTCAAGGAGCAGGAGCGCGAGCGCGAGGGCTCGTCAGCTCGCGGCGGCGGAGCGTCCGGCACCTCCAGCGCCTCCTCGAGCGGCACCAGCGCGGCGCCAGGGGCCGAGAGCGACGAGGGCGCGCCGGGTAGGCCCACGACGGTGCACGAGGGGCCGGCCGGCGAGAAAGAGCTCTCGGAGTTCTTGGCGGGCGACAGCTGGTACGACGAGGGCGGCTGGCGAAGCATCTGGGAGCGCGAGGGCGTCGCCGACGCCGGCGCGTGGCTGCGCAAAGAGGGCAAGACGACCCTCAAGCGCGCGCGCGACTCGCTCGCGGACCACCCCGCCCTGCTCGCGGGCTGCCGGCGGCGCTGGATCGTCGTGTGCCGCTACGCCGGCATCGACGTGTCGGACGCGGCGTCGCTGTGGAACGAGACGGACGGCTGATTCCCAGCTTCTATCCGATACTTAGAACGAGTTGCCGATATTAAACTCGAACGAGATCGGGTCATCTCCTCGCGCGAGTCCAAACGTCCCCTCGGGCCGCCTCGTCAGCGGGACGCCCCACTCGAAGCGCAGCGGCCCGATGGGCGAGAACCAGCGAACGCCGAAGCCGACCGAGTGGTAGAGGCCGAGGAACAGGTCCTTGCGCGGGTCGAAGCACTCGGCTCCTTGCACCCCGCAACGCGCGTTCTCGAGGAACGGCGTGCGCTCGTTGTTGATGTAGAAGAAGTTCTCGTCCGGCCCGTACGCGTTGCCGGCGTCGTAGAAGAGCACGCCGCGGATGCCGACCTGCTCGAAGATCGGGAACTCGAGCTCGATGTTCGTGATGAGCTGCTTGTCGCCACCTACGCGGAACTCCTGCAGCGGGTCGCTCGGATCGATGCCGCCCACGCGCTCCACCGGGCCGATGCTGCGCAGGTAGTAGCCGCGGATGGTGTTGAAGCCGCCGAGGTAATAGCGCTCGAAGATGAGGCTCGGGTCCTGGGTGAACAGCCAGCCCACCTCGAGGTTGCCCTTCAGCACGATGCCGTCGACGGGAGAGATGGGATCGAAGCGGTAGTAGGCGCGCAGCGTCGTGCCGAAGCGCATGAACTCGTTGGCCGAGCCGCTGTTGCTGAGGAAGCCGAGGCCGTTCCGCAGCGAGAGGGCCTGCTGCAGGCTGTTCTTCGAGACGCTCTCGGCGCTCGGCAGCAGCGCCGAGCCGAGGTAGGGGCTCGCGATCTCGGCCTGCACCGAGGCGTAGTACCCCTGTGACGGGAACAACCGATTGTTGCGTTGGTCGAAGATGAGGCTCGTGCGGAAGCTCGTCGTGTAGCGCGGGATGCCGGCGGTGAGGCCGAGCAGGCGCGCCTGGATGCGGGACTCGTCGATGACGACGCGCTCGGCGCCGTAGGTGAAGAAGAGCTGAAAGTTCTCGAAGTCGGGCACGTACGCGCGCAGCTCGGCGGGCGCGTCGGCGATCCAGCTCTCGGTCAGGAAGCGGAACGGGCGCCCGACCGGGTAGCCGAGCGTGAGCTCGCCGCCGGTCGAGTTGCGCAGGTACTCGATGAAGTCGCGCTGCGTGTTGAACGCCGTGAACGCGAAGGTGAGCGGCTCCTGCCCGATGAACCAGAAGTAAGGGTCGACGTAGCGCAGGTCGATGATGTTGCGGAACGCGCTCCACTGGATGGAGCCCGACAGCGTGAGCCCGCGGCCGAGGAAGTTGTTCTGCGCGATCTGCCCCTGGAAGATGAAGCTCTCGGCGTTCGAGAAGCCCGCGCCGAGCTGGAAGGTGCCGGTGGCCTTCTCCTTCACGTCGAAGATGACCACCATGCGGTCGGGCTCGCTGCCCTGCCTCGTCGTGACGTCGACCTTCTCGAAGAAGCCGAGCGCGGTGGTGCGCTGCTCCGAGAGGCGCAGCTGGGACGCCGAGTAGTACTCGCCCTCGTAGATGCGCAGCTCGCGGCGGATGACGCGGTCCTGCGTCTTGGTGTTGCCGGTGACCTCGATGCGCTCGATGCGCACGCGCGGGCCGGCGGCGATCTGCAGCGTCAGATCGATGGTGCGCTTCTCTTCGTCGACGCGCGTCTCGGGCGAGATGTTGACGTAGGCGTAGCCCTCGTTGCGGTAGCGGTCGGCGATGGCGAGCACGTCCTGGGCGACGGCCGAGCGCGCGAAGATGTCGCCCGCGCGGACGTTCGTGCGCTCCACGAGGTCCTGCTTTGAGAACACGATGCGCTCGGGCTCCTCGGCCTGGATGCGCTCGTATTCGGCCGGGTCCTCGATGAGCAGCTCGCCCGCGATGTCGAAGCCGCTGAGCGTGAACTGCTCGCCCTCGACGATGGGGATGGTGATGGCGATGCGCGTCTTGTCGGCGGAGAGCTTCACGCGCGGCTGGTTCACGCGCACGTTGATGTAGCCGCGGTCCTGATAGACGGCCTCGATGGCGAGCAGATCGATCTCTGCCAGCTCCTCTTTGTAGGTGCCCCACTCCGTCAGGATGCCGAGCGGGTGCGCCTCGCGCGTGCGCAGCGCGTTCTTGAGGACGTCCTCGGAGATGTTGTCATTGCCGACGAAGCGGATGCTCTCGACGCGAACCTTGGCCTGCTCCGTGACGATGAACGCGACGTCCACGAACTCGCCCTCGACGTCGGCGGCGGTGGGCGGCGCGGTGCCGGTCTCGACGGGCGCGTCGCTGCCGAACACGTCGTCGAACTGATCGAAGAGGCCGCCGATCTGGCTGTCGTCGACCTCCTCGAGCTTGCCGGTGGACGGGCGCAGCTCGTAGCGCACGTCCGCCAGGAAGTAGCCTTTGTCGACGTAGAGCTTCTCGATCTTCTCGACGTTGGCGCGCACGCGCGGGATGTCCAGCACCTGAAAGGGCTTGATGTCGAGCACCTCGCGGATGTCGTCCTCGGAGACCTCCTCGTTGCCCTCGAGCACGACGTTGACGACGGCGGGCTTCTCTTGCAGGTCGTAGACCAGCACGATGCTGCCCTCGGGGCCCGGCGAGCTGCGCACGACGACGTCGGCGAACAGGCCCATCTGGTAGATGCGGCGCACGTCGGCCTGGATGACGCGTTGGTCCGGCGCACGATCCACGCGCGACTGCACGTTCACGAGCACGGCGTCGGGCTCCACCTTGCGCGAGCCCGCGATGCGAATCTCGTAGATGCGGCCCGCGAGCGGCGTCGATCCGCGCAAGACGCCGGCCTCTTTGGCGCGCTCGCGAGCGGCCTCCATCTCGGGGCGCAGCGGCTCGGGCAGCGGCGTCGGCGGAGGCAGCGGCTCAGCCTCGGGCTCCTCCTCGGGGGGCTGCATCTCGGGCGGGCCGGGCTCGCCGGCACCAAACTGCGCCTGTGCGGGGGAGGCGCTCATCACGGCGACGGCGACGCACACCGAGAGGCGCGCGGACAGGTTGACCCAGGGGTACGTGGACACTCCCATTGGCTCGACGAGGCGCCCTCATACTGGCGCCCATGGCGAGGCACAACCGGAAGTAGTGTCAGAGCACCTTTAGCGTTCGC
>CAYLZW010000366.1:0-5589 GCA_964388085.1 uncultured Myxococcales bacterium
CGCGCGACCTACGAGCGCCTCGGCATGAAGCCGTGCCGCTACGGCATGTACGAGCAAGAGCTCTAGGGCGTGTGTCCCCTTTGGGGAGGCGCCCTGGCCGAGCCGCCAGGACGCCGTCACTCCTTGGTCTTGAGCTCCGCGTCGTGCTCCTGCAGGAAGCGCAGGATCTCGTCCTTGCGCTCGAGCAGCGTGTTCCACTGCTCCTTGTAGAGCGTGACGGGGAAGCGCCCGAGCCCGTAGACGGACAGCGCTCCCTTCTGGCTGACCTTGAGGCTGAAGGCGCGGCCCTTGCTGCCGGTCTCCTTCAAGCGCTTGTTCTCTTCCCGCAAGCGCTCGAGCTCGGCGCGTTCTTCGTCGTTCATGGCACCCCTCCCTCTCGGGGGGCGGACGTTCCCCGTGACGCGCCCCCGCGTCAAGGGGACCCCCTGATCCGGCCGATCCTTCGATCCCGCCGGCGCTGGCTGCTACCGTCAGAGATCGCGAGTCTTGCGTATGGCCGAGGAAGAGATCTCCGAAGGCGCCGCCCCCGGCGCCACCGACGAGGGCGAGGGCGCCCGCCTGCTCGAGGTGGACGACCTCGCAGCAGCGCGCGCCTCCGCGCCCGAGGTGGTGGACCCGGTGGCGTGCTACGAGCGCGCGCAGCATCGCCTCGAGGCCGGCGACACCCTCGAGGCGCTGGCGCTGCTCGAGCGCGCCCACAAGGCCGCCCCCGAGGACGCGAACATCTGCTCCTGGCTCGGCGTGCTGCTCGCGCAGGAGCGCGGCCAGACCAAGCGCGGGCTCGAGCTGTGCGCCACGGCGCTCGAGCGGGACAGCTCCTGCCCGACGCACTTCTACCACTGCGCCAAGGTGCACCTGCGCGGCGGCGACAAGATGACGGCCATCGACGTGCTGCGCGACGGCATGCGCGCGCATCCCGAGGACGAACAGCTGCGCGGCGCGCTCGTCTCCCTCGGCATCCGCAAGCCGCCGCCGTTCAAGGGCCTCGCGCGCGCGCACCCGCTGAACAAGTACACGGGCATCCTGCTGACGCGGCTCGGCCTCCGCTAGGGCGAGTCCCCAAGGGACGAGCCCTCCCCTGCCCTATGCCCAATGCCCTATGCCCTATGTCGCGCAAACACACGCCCACGGCAGCGAGCGGCCCCTCAATAATGCATCTGGTCCACGCGTCGCCCACGGAGCGCGACGTCATCGGCGTCGGCGCCCTCGTCGTCGTCATCCAACAGGAAGGCGCCCGCGCGCTCGAAGAGCCGCGCGTCGAACAGCGAGGCGCCCGCGACCGACAGCGGGCCGCCCAGGATGCCGAGCGCGAGCCCGATGACCGTGAGGACGCTGCCGCCGGGGATCGGGAAGCACAGGCAAGCGAGCGGCGACAGCACGGCGCACAAGACCCCCGGCGCGCCCCCGAGCAGCGCCCGCCAGGCACAGCCCTGTGGCGACGCCGCGAGGAAGGCCGCCAGCGTGGCGCCGAGGGCGCTGCAAGGCGCCATCATGGCGAGGCCAAGTCCGGCGCAGGTGAACACGGTGAGGATCGACGCGCAGCCCGGCTCGTCCACCGGGACCACGCTCGGGTTGTCGACGACGAAGAACGCCGCCGGGATGGCGAGCCCGAGGGGCAGCACCGGCCCGAGCAGCCCGCCGACGAGGCAGCCGGCACCGCTCCAGAGCGGCACCGCCGGATCCCACGGCGGCAGCTCGTCGTCGACGCCGGCGGGCTCCTCGTCGGGCCCGGCCTCGCCCGAAGGCGCCGGCAGCGGATCGCCCTGCGCCGGCGGCGCCTCCTTGAGCAGCATGCCGCCGAGAGGCCCCTCGTCGGGCGCGGGGTCGTCGGGCGCGGCGGCGTCGAGCGCAGCGTCGTCGAGCGCGGCGTCGTCGAGCGCGGCGTCGTCGAGCGCAGCGTCGTCGAGCGCAGCGTCGTCGGGCGCAGCGTCGTCAGGCGGAGCGTCGTCGGGAGGCACCGGGTCCGGCGCGACGTCGTCGGTGAGCACGGGCGGCAAGGGTAGCGGAGGCGGCAGCGGCTCTTGTGCGAACGCTGGCGCACAGCACGCGACGACCATCAATCCGGCGAGGACAGCGCGCTGCACGACGACGAGCGTAGCAGATCTCGTGACTACAGGCCGCAGCGCTTCTTGTGGCTCTCGAGCGCCGCCTCGATGCCGTCGATGGGAAACACGCGCTTCGGCTTGCCCTTCGCCGGCAGCGTGATGACGAGCTCGTCCTTGCCGAGCAGCGCCTTCAGGTCCTTCTTCGCGTTCTTCAGGAACACGGCCTTCCGGCTCTTCGACAACTTCGTCTGCCAGCGCGCCCGCTCGCCGTCGACGCTGACCGTGAGCGGCCCCTTCTTGAGCCGCGTCGTCGTCGCGATGTAGGCGTCGAGCTTGTTCGCGCCGCACTTGACGGTGAGCTGATCGCGCGCCTCGCCGGCGGCGCCTTCGCTGTCGAGCCGCAGGTACACGGCCCTCTTCTTCCCCTTGCCCTTCTCCTCGATGGTCCACAGCCGCTCGGGTCCGAGCTCGGCGGGGCCCGGGTCCGCACAGCCGAAGTCGCGCGTGTGCTCCGCGATCCGTTGCGCGCGCTCCTCGGCCTTCTTCGGTAGCTGCTGCGCGAGCGCCGCGCACACCTCGGCCTGCAGCGCTGCTTGCTCTTTGCCGTCGACGGTGATGGCGAGCTGCTTTGCCGCCTTCTCGAGGGCGCTCTCCTTGCGCTCGGCCTGCTTGCGCTTCTGCTTCTGCGCGTCGCACTGCTCCTGAAGGCTCTGCGCCACGGCGGTCTGCTTCTCGATGTCGGCCATGCCGAAGATGTCGAGGTCGAGCGCCGTCACCGGCACCTTGACCGGCGCGCCGCCCGTGCAGGCCGCCACGACGTGCGTGTCGCCGATGGTCACCGTGTCCGCCGTGCCCTTGAGCGCCGCGGCGATGCGTACGTCGACGTCGCTCTCACAAGCGGGCAGGGACAGCAGCAGGGCGAGGCTCGCGGTGAGCCCCGTCATGGATCGGCACGGCATCGAGCCTCCCGCGCGCGCCGGGTGCGGCGGCGTTCCGCTACCGGATTCGCCCAGCGGCCGCGTGCGCGTCAAGTGTCCCGCGACCCTTGTCCTTTAGAGAGCCTCGGTCGCTGCGCTTTCAGAGCACGAACAGCGCGCCCTTCGCGCGAGCGAATCGGTGCTTTAGCGGGGCCCGTCCGGCGAAGGCCCCGCGGAGGAGGTGCCGTTTCCGAGCGGTCGCTCCTCCTCGACCATCGTGCGTGGCGCCTCGCGCGGGGCGCCGCCCGGCCTGAGGTCGTCGGAGCGGTCGGCGGGGATGCGGTAGCGCTCGAGGATGCGCGCGCTGGCGCGGCGGACGTCCTCGGCGTCGAACACGAGCACGCTGCCCCGGCTGGTGCCGATCTCGACGAGGCCGCGCGCGGCGTCGAGCCAGGCGGCCATCTGCGCCAGGTCACGCGGGCGCCGGCCGGCGACGTGCTCGACGAGCTCGTAGTCGGCGAAGCCGTAGCCGATGTTGATGTCGTCGGCGAGCACGCGCGTGACCAGGATGGCCTGCCGGCGCTCCTCCGTCGGCGCGCCTTGGTAGTAGAGGTTCAAGAGCTCCTTCGGCGCCTCCGTGCTCCACTCGTCCCAGGTCTCGAGGAAGTCGCGCGTGAGCGTTTGCAAAACGAGGCCGCCCCAGATGAGGTAGCTCGGCCTGACGTCGTACTGGCTGTGCGGCACGAGGCGCAGGAGCGGCATCAGCTCGAGCTCGAGCGCGACGCGCTGGCCCTCGCGCAGCACCGTGACGCCGACGCGGTCGCCCACCGCGCGCTCGCCGAGGATGACCGGGAACATCGTGCGGTACTTCCCGCGGTAGCGCACGGTGCCGTTGTTCGCGATGCGGTGCCCGTCGATGCTGAGCAGCGCGTCGCGCGGGAGCAGCACACCGGAGGCCGAGTTGCCGTAGTCGACGCGGGTGACCAGCACGCCGCTCTGGCCGCGCGCGAGCCCGAGAGCCTCGCGCAGCGTCGGGTTCTCGAGGTTCTGCGTGTCGATGCCGAGCGAAGGGAACGACACCAGCGCCTCCCGCTCGGCCGCGGCGAGGAAGCGCTTGATGATGGGCGCCGGCACCATCTCGCCGATGCTCTCGGCGCCGGAGAGCTTCTGAAAGGCGATACCGATGACGTCGCCGTCCTTGAAGACCGGGCCGCCGGAATTGCCCTCGTTGATGGCCGCGTCGACGGTGGCCGCGAGCAGGCCGCGCTGCGAGTGCTGGTAGCGCTGCACCTCCACGCGCGAGACCACGCCCTCGGTGATGGAGATCTCGTCGCCGCCGACGGGGAAGCCCACCACCGAGACCTTGTCGCGCAGATCCGGCAGCGCGCCGATGACGGTGCGGCGCACGCCACGCGAGAGGCTGCCGCCCTCGACCTCGAGCAGCGCGAGATCACAGTCGTGGCTGATGGCGCGCACGCGCGCGATGACCTTGTCCGGATCCTCGAGCCGCTGCACCTGCAGGAAGGTGGCGTTGGCGACGACGTGCGCGCCGGTCAGGATGCGGCGCTTGCCGATGATGACGCCGGAGCCGGTGCACGAGGTGGGCGGCTGTGACTGCCACGGGCTGTCGTAGTCCGGGAACTGCGCGTGCGCGAAGATGCGAACGACCGGCGGGCTCTCCACGCACACCCTCCTCTCTCCCGGTCACGCTCCGCTCCTGCCGGTATAGGGAGCCGTCGCCACCCTGACCAAAGCACTCCTGTGCAGGGCCGCGGCGGGGCAGCACGCGAACGGGCCGCGCGAGAGGGCTGCGCGTGAAAGGACGGCCGTGAAAGGGCTGCGCGCTTGCCGCGAGGCGCGTCCGGCTTGCGGGGGGCGCAAAGGGACATCAAGATGCCGGCGCACGAGCCGATGGCTCGCACGAGAGAAGGGCGCGTTCTGTCATGGAAGAGCCGAAGGCCACGACGTCGAGCGAACGGGACAAGGCAGGGAGCGCCCGCGCGAGCGAGCAGCCGAATTTCCTGCACGACATCATCGACGAGGACCAGCGCACGCAGAAGCACGATGGCCGGGTGGTCACGCGCTTTCCGCCGGAGCCGAACGGCTACCTGCACATCGGGCACGCCAAGAGCATCTGCCTGAACTTCGGCCTCGCCGCGGACTACCGCGGCCGCTGCCACCTGCGCTTCGACGACACGAACCCGGCCAAGGAAGAGGATGAGTTCGTGAGCTCGATCCAGGAGGACGTGAAATGGCTCGGCTTCGATTGGGGCGAGCACCTCTATTTCGCGTCCGATTATTTCGAACAGCTCTACGTCTGGGCCAAGAAGCTCATCACCGACGGCAAGGCCTACGTGTGCGAGCTGTCCGCTGACGAGGTGCGCGAGCACCGCGGCACGCTGACCGAGCCGGGCAGGCCGAGCCCCTACCGCGAGCGCGGCCCCGAGGAGAACCTCGCGCTGTTCGAGAAGATGAGGAGCGGCGGCTTCGAGGAGGGCAAGGCGACGCTGCGCGCCAAGATCGACATGGCCTCGCCCAACATCAACCTGCGCGACCCGGCCATGTACCGCGTCAAGAAGGCGCACCACCACCGCACCGGGGACAAGTGGTGCATCTATCCGATGTAC
>CAYLZW010000367.1:0-5549 GCA_964388085.1 uncultured Myxococcales bacterium
TCCGTTCCTGTTCTATTGCTTTGCCCGAAGGGCTGCTAAGCAGCCCACCCGCCGCCAGGCGTGGGAGTCCCCATGCAGAACACGTGGTTTGTCAGGCTGCTCATCTCGCTCGGCATGCTCGGAGCAGCCCTCTATTTCCTCGTCCCCACCGGGATCTACTTCTCGCTCACCCCCGAGGAGACCCGCGAGGTCCGCCAGGACAAAGCGGCGTGGGAGAAACACGTCCCTGCGTGGGCGCCGAGCTCGCACATCGTGCCCGGCCTCGATCTGCAGGGCGGCGTGCACATGGTGCTCGGCGTGAACCTCGAGAAGGCGGTCACCGACCGCGCCTCGCGCGCCGCGCAGCGCCTCAAGACCGAGCTCGAGGACAAGGGCGTCGCCTTCGAGCGCGTCGAGCACATCGTCGATCCCGAGACCGGCTACGGCACGCGCATCGAGGTGGTGTTCAAGACGCCCGAGGCGGCCGACACCTACGAGAAGGACATCGCGCAGTTCTTCGGTGACCTCGAGATCGTCTCGCAGTCGAGCACCGAGCTCGCCCTGCGCGTACCGCCCGAGGTCATCGACCAGATCAGCAACGACGCCGTCGACCAGACCATCAAGACCATCCGCAACCGCATCGACTCCATGGGCGTGACGGAGCCGTCCATCGCCAAGCGCGGCGACGACCAGATCCAGATCCAGCTGCCCGGCTACAACAACCCGCAAGAGGCGAAGTCGCTCATCGGCCGCACGGCGCAGCTCGAGTTCATGATGGCCAACGACGAGGCCGACTTCCTCACCAAGCTCACGGACCTCCCCGCCGGCGTCACCCTGCAGCAGAGCGTCTTCCAGCGCCCGGACGGCGGCTACGGCAACGACATCTACCTCGAGTTCTCCGAGAACCAGCTCGACGAGCTGAAGACGTACCTCACGGGCAAGGTGCCGCTCGACTACGTCGTCAAGTACGGCACCCTCGGTCGTAAGAACGACGCCGGCCAGGACATGATGCGCAGCTACACGCTGAACCGTCAGGTGGAGCTCACCGGCGACGAGCTCGTCGACGCGCGCGTGGCGCTCGGCTCCCCCGAGAACCCGCGGCCCTTCGTCTCCCTCGACTTCTCCGTCGCCGGTGGACGCCGCTTCGGCGAGCTCACCACCAAGAGCGTCGGCAAGCGCATGGCCATCGTGCTCGAGGACATCGTCGACTCGGCGCCGGTCATCAACGAGCCCATCACCGGCGGCTCGGCGCAGATCACCATGGGCGGCAACCGCACGCGCGACGAGATGATCCGCGACGCCAATCAGCTCGCGCTCGTCTTGAAGGCCGGCGCCCTGCCCGCGCCCGTCACCTTCCGCGAAGAGCGCACCGTCGGTCCGTCCCTCGGCGCGGAGACCGTGCGCTCCGGCGCCCTGGCGTCGGGTCTCGCCGGCGTCCTGATCGTGCTGTTCATGTGCTTCTACTACCGCTTCTCGGGGTTGCTGAGCGTGCTCGGCCTCGTGTTCAACATGGCCTTCCTGCTCGGCATCCTGTCCTGGCTCGGCGCCACGCTCACCTTGCCGGGCATCGCCGGCCTCGTGCTCACGGTCGGTATGGCCATCGACGCCAACGTCATCATCAACGAACGCATTCGAGACGAGCTGCGGGCCGGCAAGACACCCAGATCGGCCGTCGGGTCCGGCTTCGAGAACGCCTTCAGCGCCATCCTCGACGGCAACGTGACCACGTTCATCGCCGGCATGGTGCTGTGGCAGTTCGGCACCGGCCCCGTGCAGAACTTCGCGACCACGCTGCTCATCGGCGTCATTACGTCCGTCGTGAGCGCGGTCTTCATCACGCGCGTCTTCTTCGACATCGCCACGGCCAAGGGGCCGGAGAAGCTGTCCATCTAACGGGGTCTTCGATGTTCCGCCTATTTGATCCCAAGACTCCCATCGACTTCATCGGCAGGCAGGGGCTCGGCCTCAAGGTGTCCGGCACCTTGTTCGCCCTGACCGTCATCCTGCTGCTCGTGCGCGGCATCAACTGGGGCGTCGACTTCGTCGGCGGCACCGAGATGCAGGTCAAGTTCCAGAAGGAGGTCAGCACCGAGGACATCCGCCAGGTGCTCGATGACGCCGGCTTCGACAAGAAGCAAGTGCAGAGCTACGGCACGCCCGAACAGCACGAGATGTTGATCGGCGTTGAGCGCGTCACGACGCTCAAGCAGGATGAGGTCGAGAAGCTGAGAGGGCTGTTGCAAGACAACCTCGCGACGCTCTCCCCGGGCGGCGAAGGCGAGGTCACGGTGCTCTTCTCCGAGGGTGAGGGTGACCGCGTTGCCATCTCCTTGCCGCTGCCGCCGCCGCAGCAGGACACCGCCGCGCCGACGCCGCCGCCCGCGCCCGTCGCGGCGAACGACGCCGGACCGAGCGACACCGCGAGCGCGACCGAGACGCCGGCCGCCGAGCCGCCGGCCACGGAGGCGCCCGCCGCGGACACGGCCACCGCGCAGGCCAAGCGGATCGACAAGCAAGAGGCCGAGCTCGCCCGGCTCATCGACGAGAAGAGCGGCTACAAGCTGCGCCGCACGAAGAAGGCCGGCGAGGCCGAGTCCACCACCGAGGACGCCATCATCGCCGAGGACGCCTACCAGGGCCGCGTGAAGTACCTCGTGTACTTCCAGGGCATCTCGTCGGAGATCGAGAAGGCGCTCTCGACCGAGTTCGGCCAGGTCGAGATCCGCCGCGTCGACTACGTCGACTCCAAGGTCGCGGAGCAGCTGCGCACCGACGGCGTGCTCGCCATCGTGCTCGCGCTGCTCGGCATCCTCATCTACATCGCCATCCGCTTCGACATCTACTTCGCGCCGGGCGCCGTCGTCGCGCTCATCCACGACAGCATCATCGCGCTCGCCATCTTCCCGCTCACCTGGCGCGAGTTCGACCTGCCCTCCATCGCCGCCATCCTCACGGTCGTCGGCTACTCCATCAACGACACCATCGTGACCTACGACCGCGTGCGCGAGATCGTGCCCGCCGAGAAGCGCGACACGCTGAGCGAGAGCGAGCTGAAGCACTACGTCAACCAGGGCATCAACGACACCTTCAGCCGCACCATCATCACCGGTCTGACGACGTTGCTCGCGACGCTGTCGCTGGCCATCTTCGCGACCGGCGCGGTGCAGACCTTCGCCATCGTGTTGACCGTCGGCATCCTGCTCGGCGCCTGGTCGACCATCATGATCGCGCCCGCGACCTACTTCTTCCTGCGCCGGAACTTCCACTCGCCGAGCACGCCCACGAGCGGCCTGGCGAAGAGGAAGTCCGGGCTCTCGCGGGAGGACAAGGCCCGCGGCGTGGTCTGACGATGGGCCGACAACCGGCGCACGGCCTCGGCCGTGGGTGAGCAGCGCGCCTCCGGGCGCTCTCGCGTTGCGCGCGTGTGCCCCTGGCGCCCGAGGTTCCCACGCCTGTTCGCTGTCCCACGGGACGTCGCGGCGCCGCGGCCGGCGGGCCATGTGCACCGGCTCGTACCGCCTCCGCAGCGAGGGTCCGGCGGCTTGGCGTCACGCCCAGGAGAGGCGTAGGCTCCTTCAGGTCGCGCCCTTGGAAGCACACGGGCGAACGCCCTTCGGGAGAACGACAGCAGCGATGAGCAGCATTTTTCAGAACATGAACGAGTACGTGTTCCTCACGACGATCGCCTTCGTCGTCGTGCTGGCCATCTCCCTCGAGCGCACGTACACGCTGTATTTCCGCTACCGACTCAGGATCGCGCCCTTCAAGAAGGCGCTCGAGCAGGCGCTCGGCGAGATGGACCTGAACAAGGCGCTGCGCATCGTGTCCTTGAACGAGCACCACCCCGTCTGCAAGGCGGCGCGGGCGGGCTTGCTCAAGGCCAACGCCGGCGATCGCGAGCTCGTGCGCGCCATGGAATCGACCGCGCTCGAGTCGATGCCGCGCATCCAGGGCTTCACGAGCTACCTCTCCATGCTCGGCAACGTCGGCACGCTGCTCGGCCTCATCGGCACCGTGTTCGGCATGATCGAGGCGTTCGAGGGCCTCGGCATCAGCGACTCGGGCGCCAAGCAAGAGGTCCTTGCACGCGGTATCGCCATCGCGATGCAGTCGACGGCGCTCGGCCTCGTCGTCGCCATCCCCGCGACCTTCCTCGCGACCGTGTTCAATAGCCGGCAAGAGCGCATCCTCGACCAGGTCGAGGAGATCGCGCTCAGCGTCAGCTCGCACATCGCCGCCGCGAACCGCGAAGCCGCTCGTCGCCAGCGCGGCTGAGCGAGCGGCCAAGGAGAACACGTGCGCAGGCGCAGCTCGGAGCCCGAGGAGCTCAACCTCGCCGCCCTCATCGACATCTTCAGCACCATGCTGTTTTTCCTGATGACGACGGTGAGCTTCATGAGCCTCAAGACGCTGAACGCGGCGGTGCCGGCCCTCTCGAAGGGTGCGGTCGACACCGACGACGGCGTCAACGTCTCCGTGCGCGTCACCGAAGAGGGCTACGTCTTTCAGGCCTCGGGTCAGCCGGCGGACACCTCGCAAAAGGAGCTCTCGGTGAACGTCGAGATCCCTCGCACGAAGGGCCTGCTCGGCGGCGAGCCGCGCTGGGACGCGAAGGCGCTCACGGAGGAGTGCTGGAAGGTGAAGAAGATCGCGCCCGAGGTGAAGACCGTCATGATCTTCCCCGAGCCGGACGTCCCCTTCGACACCGTCGTGCTCGCCATGGACGCGACCCGCGAGATGCCCTCCATCATCGACAACTCGAAGCGCGTCCCGCTGTTCACGCGGCCGGTGCTCTCCGAGCTCATCAAGTAGGACGCAGGACCGTCGATGTCGTTCTTCCTGAAGAAGAAGCGCAAGCGTTCGGGCGTCAGCCAAGCGCTGAACATCACGCCCCTCATCGACATCAACGCGAACCTGCTGTTCTTCTTGATGATCAACGCCTCCGTGCAGGAGGACCGCCTCGACGCCGGCAAGGAGGTCGAGCTCCCCGAGTCCACCGTTAAGACCGCGGAGGCCGGCGATCTCATCTCTCTCGTGGTCGGGCTGGATCATGTGAGCGTGAACGAGATCGAGATCATGAAGCTGAACGGCGGCGCCTTCTTCGAGAAGGACCTCGACACCTCCAAGAAGAACCGCATCAAGCCGCTCTACGAAGAGCTGACTACACGTTTTCAGGACCTCGTGAAGGCAGGCGCGCAGCCGGGCAAGAAGGGCGGCGAGGACGACGGGCTGCCCGTGGTGCTCGTGCAAGCAGACAAACGCCTGCCGTACCACACGGTGTCGAAGCTGATGCGCACGTGCGGGCAGGCGGGCTTCACGAAGTTCCGCTTCGCGGCGACCGAGGTGCTCTCGCGCAACGCGCCGGCGCCGACGCCCTGAGGCTCAGGCGCGCGGCGGCAACGACAACAGCTCCCGGGCCTTGTCGAGACCAGCGACCTCGCGGCCGACCGCGCGCGTGAGGTTGACCGCCTGCTCGACGAGGGGGCCGTTGCCCGTCGCCATCTCTCCGCTCGGTAGGTAGAAGTTGTCCTCGAGGCCGACGCGGATGTTGCCGCCGAGCACGAGCGAGC
>CAYLZW010000368.1:0-5531 GCA_964388085.1 uncultured Myxococcales bacterium
CGACTCGGCCCCGGCAGGCCGGCGATCCAAGCCGTCTTCGTCACGACGCACCATGCCTCGAAAGTAACTGGCTCGAAACGGGAAGTCTATCTTCTCGTTCTACTCGATCACCGGGTACGACTTCCGCACGACGTCATTCGGCGCACAATTGAAGTGCCACCACTCGTTCCTGATGATGAGGAAGCCCGCGCGCAGCATGACCTCGCGTAACCGATAGCGGTTCGCGAGCTGCTCGTTCGAGAGCTTGCCCTCGCTCCAGAAGTCGAGCT
The DNA here is from genome assembly GCA_964388085.1 of uncultured Myxococcales bacterium. Taxonomy (GTDB): domain Bacteria; phylum Myxococcota; class UBA727; order UBA727; family CAYLZW01; genus CAYLZW01. The sequence continues at coordinate 270 of CAYLZW010000368.1, forward strand.
CGTGGCGGGGCTCGGCGAGGCGGCCGAAGAAGTCGTAGGGCGTGCCCATGTCGAGGGGCGCCTTCTTCTCGACGTCGTACAGGCTCATATCCACCGCACAGCCATAGCTGTGGATGGAGCCCGTCGGCGTGTTCGGGTTCGCGATGTAGCTCTCCGAGGGCGTGCCGCGGACGGCGTCCCACATGATCTTCTGCACGCGGCGCGGGCGGGCGCAGTCCCAGAGCACGAAGGTCAGGTGCGGCGCCCGCCGCTGCAAGAGCGCGTGCGCCTCGACCAGCATGTCGGCGGCCTTCTCGACGAGGAAGCAGCGGCGCAGCCCGCCGTAGACGTCGCGCTTCATGAAGTTGTCGGTGCCGCGGTACTTGAGGTCGACGACCGCGGCGGGCAGCCGCGCGCCCACGTCGACGACACCGGGCAGGGTCGGGTCCTCGTCCAAGGGGAACGCCGGCGCTACGCTCGCGTCGACGGCGCGCACGCCAGGGTGCGCCTCCCAAGCGGTCTCGGTGTCAGCGGCCCGGGACAGAGAAGACGCCATCAGCACGCTCCCAAGGGCGAACGAAGCCAGCAGGACGAAAGGGTGATTCAAAGAACGGCGCTCATGGTGCAGGAGGAAGTATGAAGCCCGACCGCACCTTCGTCGACCTCGTCAGCGACACCGCCACCCGCCCCGTGCCCGGCATGCTCGAGGCCATGATGCGCGCGCCCCTCGGCGATGAGCAGAAGGGCGAGGATCCGACCACGAAGCTCCTCGAGCAGCGCGCGGCTGAGCTGATCGGCACCGAGGCGGCGCTCTTTCTGCCGTCGGCGACGATGGCGAACCAGATCGCGCTCGCCCTGCACTGCGGCGCCGGTGACGAGGTCGTGTGCCACCGGACGGCCCACGTCTACAACTACGAGACCGGCGGCACCGCGGTCACCGCGCGCGCGCAGATCGTCCCGCTCGAGGGCGAGCGCGGCTTCTTCACGGCCGCCGACGTGGAGCGCGTGGCGCGCGTCGACGATCCGCACTTCCCGCGTACGCGCGTGGTCGTCGTCGAGAACACCTCCAACGGCGGCGGCGGCAGCGTCTGGCCGGACGCGCTCTTCGACGGCGTCGCCGACCTCTGCGACGAGCGCGGCATCGCGCTGCACATCGACGGCGCGCGCCTTTTGAACGCGTCCGTCCGCGCGGGCGTACCGCCGTCGAGGTGGGGCAAGCGCGCGCGCACGGTGCAGCTCTGCTTCTCGAAGGGCCTCGGCTGCCCGTTCGGCTCGGTGCTCGGCATGCCGGCCTCGCTGTGGAGCGAAGCCCGGCGCTGGAAGCAGCGGCTCGGCGGCGCGCTGCGCCAGTCCGGCGTCGTCACCGGCGCCATGCTGTACGCGCTCGATCACCACGTGGAGCGCCTTGCAGACGATCACGAGCGCGCCGCGCGCCTCGCCGCGGGCCTGGCAGCGCTCGACGGTGTCGTCGTCGAGCCCGCGGACACGAACCTGGTGTTCTTTCACGTGCCGAGCGCGCGCATGGGCGCCGCCGACTTCTGCGCACGGATGCTCGAGCGCGGCGTACGCATGGGCCCCGTCAGCGCGACCCGCGTGCGCGCCTGCCTGCACCTCGACGTCGACGACGCGGGCCTCGAGCGGACGCTGCAGGCGGCCCGCGCGCTCCTCGGCTGACGTCTCGGCTCCGCGGAGCCACGCCGAAACCTGGAAGCGGAGCCCCGCCTCCGCTATGTATACCCCCGTATGGGTCGTCCCATCTCCGGCGAGTACCGCATCGCGCGTCGCATCTTGACGGGCTCGCTCGATCCGTCGGGCTTGAACCTGCCCTTCGAGCTCGACGGCAGCCGGGTGTTCTGCCACGCGGACACCAAGCGCCTGCAGACGGGCAGCTCGCGCGTGGTCTCGCCCGGCTCGTTGGCAAACATCCTCGACGACCTCGCGCACGCCACCGTCGCCGCCTTGCGCAAGCGCGTCGGGGTCACGCGGGAGGCGCGCGTCCGCTTCCTGAAGCCGCTGTACACGAAGGACGGCCTGCGCGCCGACGGTCATCTGCTGCGCGAGTCCGGCGGCCTGCACGTCATCGGCTGCCGCGTCCTCGACGGCGAAGAGCGCCTGTGTGTCGAGGGCGAGGTCGAGGTGTTCGCCCTCATGGCCGAGCAGGTGCGCCGCATGACGCCCGACGGCATGTTGCCCGTCGAGCTCAGGAGGTTCTTCCCGTCGTGAAGCCTCACCGCGATCGCACGGACGAGCGCCCCCTCGAGGACGACCCGCACGACGCGCGGTCGCTGCCGCCGCTGCCCGCGAGCGATCCGCACGACGCCGAGCGGCCGCGCATCGTCCCGCGCCGTCGGGGCTGGCGGCTGCCCCCCTCGCCGCGCTGAAGCTCCCGCGGACGCGTCCGGCGCCAGACAGCTCACGCAGCTTTTGCAGCTCTCGATTGACCGCCCGCCAGGCCCGGCCGGATGCTCGTGGAGCGCATCCATAGGGAGGTCGAACGCATGCTGCCGCTCGTCTTGTTCGCCACGCTCGTCACCGCGTCCCAGGCACCGGCGGACACCGCCGTCGAGCCCAGCGAGGCGATAGCGCCCGCCGGCGACGAGGAGGCGTCTCCGCTGTTGAACGCGCCGCCCGAAGGCCCGGGTGAGGAAGCGCCTCGGGAGGCGCCAGAGGCGGAGGTCCCCTCCGAGACCTCTCCGCCCGCCGAGGCGGCCGCCCCACCGATGCCCCCGGCTCCTCCTCCCGTCGCGGAGGTGGCCCCTCCCCGGGTGGTCACGCCCGAAGGCGATCCGGTCAGCACCGAGCCTCCCGGGATGGGCCCGTTCATGACGCGCGTCCTGCAGATCGGCGCGGGCTGTGGTCTCACCGCGCTGTCGGGCGCGTGCTGCGCCATCCCCTGGGTCGGCGCGCCGGCCGTGGCGTGCCTTGGGCCGGCCATCGTGACGACGACGCACGTGACCATCGCCGAGACCTTCGGCGCAGGGCGCGGGACCCTCGTGTGGCCGCTCCTCACCGCCTACGCCATCGAGACGGTCACCTTGCTCGGCAGCGCCGGCGCGCTCATCGGGACCGCGGCCGCCATCGGCGCGGGCGGACCTGAGCTGTTCCAGAACATCGGCTCGGCCACGGATCCGAGCGTCGCCATCGCCGCCGCGTTCGGGGCGCTGCTCATCCCCTTCGCGGCCGCGGGCGCCGTCCTCCTCGTCGGTGGCCTGCTGATGGTCACCGGCTCAGCGCTCGTCTACGGCTGGACGTCGACGACCAAGGAGCCGAGCGACAGCGACTTCCGCTTCCCCGGCCTGTGCTCGCCGAACCTCCCGGACGCCGTCGCCGACGGGGCCGAGGCAGAGGACGCGCCGGAAGAGGCCCGGCACCTGCCGCGAGGCACGCGCGTGGCGGAGGCCATGGCGTTCTGACCTCCCGCGAGCGGCACACGCGCGCGGCGTTGCCCTCAAGGGCTCAGTGGGAAGCTCCCTCTCCCAAGGGCTTGTCCGCGTGCATCCACTTGCGCAGCAGCGGGGAGAGCACGAACAAGAGCAGCGCCGAGATGGCGGCCGCGATCGCGATCTGTCCGAACACGGTGCCGTAGATGTGCACCGTCTCGATGGGAGGCGGCACGCCGTTGCTGTCTTCGCCACCATGCCCGCCGACGCCGGTGAGCAGCGCGATGAGCCCCGCGAGGTAGTTCGAGAACGCGGTCGCGAGGAACCACGCGCCCATCACCGTGCTGACGATGCGCGTCGGAGACAGCTTCGTGACCATGGAGAGCCCAACGGGAGAGAGGCACAGCTCGCCCGTCGTGTGCAGCATGTAGCCGAGCAAGAGCCAGCCGAGCCACACCATGCCCTGCTCGCTCGCGGTCTGCGTGCCGTACCAGAGCGACGCGAAGCCGAGGCCGAGCTGCAAGAGCCCGAGGCTGAACTTCACCGGCGTCGAGGGCTCGAGCTTGCGCTTGGACAAGAACGCCCACAGCGCCGAGAACAAGAGCCCGAAGATGAGGATGAAGATGGGGTTCGCCGACTGGAACGTCGAGGCCGGCACCTCGGCGGCGGCGGAATTGGCGATGCCCATGCCGACGTCGTCCTCGCTGACCTGCCACGAGACCTTGCCGTCGCCCGCCGCCTTGCTCACGGCCGCGAGCTCGTCGAGCGTGAGCACGGACTCTGCCGCCCCTGACTCACCCGGCACGAGGCCGGCCGGCGCCGTGCGGCCGAGCATCTCCTGCGTGGGCACGAGCTCGAGCGTCTTGCCGACGTCCTCGGCCGAGACCACGCGGTCCTCGAACACGCGGTCCACGTTTCGGTCGGTGAAGTTGTTCATCGAGCTGCCGGCCTGCTCGAAGAAGGCCCAGAACAGCATCGAGAAGAACATCAGGATGAGCACGACGTAGAGGCGCTGGCGCTCCACCAGCGTCGAGCGCAGCGCCTCGCGGATGATGATGACGAGCGCGACGAGGCCGAACAGGCTCAAAAGGTAGCCCGCGAGCTCGTCGCGGCGCACGAGCAGCGCCATCAGCGGCACCGTGATGGCGATGCCGAGGTACACGACGCTCTGCACGGACAAGCCGGCGAAGAGCTTCTGCTTGAGCTTCTCCTTCGAGGGCGGGCGTCCGATGTCGTCCGGCAGCGAGCCGTGTCCGACCGCGTAGGTCGCGACGCCCGCCGCGACGAAGAGCGCGGCCGAGATGGCGATGTTGATGACGAGCAGCAGCGTGTTGCCGCGCACGCTGTAGAGCATGAGGCCGGCCGCCGAGAGCGCGCCGAGCCCGATGAGGAGCTGCGTGACGCGCGCGGGCGCGACGAACACCGCGAGGCCGATGAGCATGCCGATGGTGGCGAGGCCGAAGCCGTAGTGCCAGCCGTAGGTCTCGCCGATGTAGCCGCACAGGAGCGGCGCCATGGCGCCGCCGAGGTTGATGCCCATGTAAAAGAGCGTGAAGCCGCTGTCGCGCTTCTCGGGCTTGTCGGGATAGAGGCTGCCGACCAGCGTCGAGATGTTGGGCTTGAAGAAGCCGTTGCCGCAGATGATGAGCCCGAGCGCGAGGTAGAAGGCGAAGCCCACCTCGACGGTCATGAGCAGGTGGCCCGCGGCCATGAGCAGGCCGCCGATGACGACCGCCTTGCGCGCGCCGAGCAGCCTGTCCGCGAGCATGCCGCCGATGAACGGCGTCGCGTACACGAGCGCGGTGTAGGCGCCGTACACGGCGTAGGCGGCCGCGTCGTTGTAATCGAGGAAGCCCTTCATCATGTAGAACACGAGGAGGGCGCGCATGCCGTAGTACGAGAA
>CAYLZW010000369.1:0-5486 GCA_964388085.1 uncultured Myxococcales bacterium
GTGCTCGATGACGTGGTTGATGGCGGCCGACGCCGCCTCGCTCATCTGCCCGGGCCCCGACTGCATGGCCCGCTTCAGCATGGCGTCGAAGGCGCGTCCGGAGATCTTGCCGTGCTGGCGCTGCTCGGCGTCGGCGGCGTCGAGGATCGCGCGCGCCACCGCGTCGTTCGTGATCTCCGGCGCCACGCGCGCGGTCTCGTTCGTGCGCGCGCTGTCCGCCTGACGGATGCCGCCGGACTTCGGCGTCGAAGCGGCGGACGCGGAGGGGCTTGCCGTCTTGCGAATGGTCTTCATGGGCTCTCGCCTTCGGCCGGCGCCTCGCGCGCGCCGGAGAGAACGGTTTCAAGGAGATTATCGGCTGAGAGCCGCCTTTGGCGCCATCTCGCGGAGGGGTGCCCGGCAAAGAGAGAGGCGCCCGAAGGCGCCCCGCTCTTAGCTCAGCAGTGGTCGTGGGCGAACGACTAGAAGTCGCCTTCCCACACATCCGAGCGGCCGAAGACGTTCCGCGTCTCCTTCATGATCTCGAGGATGCGGATGTCGCTCTGCAGCTGCCACCCCATGAAGCCATCGAGAGGCACCTCGCCAGGGCCGTCCGCGCCGCCGACGAAGTAGCGGTCCTTGATGTCCCGCACGAACTCGTAGGCGATGCTGTAGACGTTGTCCGGGTCGCCATCGCGAACCTGGCGGATCGCGTAGAAGATGTAGCCCGTCTCGGGATCGCGGAACTCCGCGTACCGCGCCGGGTCGCTCTTGATGTCGGCCGGGATGTCCGCGTCCGTGTTCGCGTACCGGCGGTCCACCATGATGGACTCGCTGAACTCGAGGTCGTCGGTCATCTGGTTCTGGAACGCCGCGTTGAACATCGCCAGCAAGCGGAACGTGTACTGCTGGTCGGGATCGACGAACGGGTTCGTGTTGCTGTCACGCGGGGAAGCGCCGGTCAGCGACAGCACGTCGAGGAACTCGACCTTCTCGCCGGAGGCGTCCACGCGCGGGCCGTAGACGGCCGGTCGGTCGGACACCACGCCACCGATCATGTTGTTGATCTCGTTGGCGAACAGCGTGTTGAAGCTGATGAGGTAGCTGCGCGTGTCGGAGCTCGCGTCGACGCCGATGAAGTCGGTGTAGGGGTCGCCGACGGCCTTGACCGCCAACCACTTGTCCCACCACGAGCCCATGACCACGGGCTTCCAGTAGAAGTAGTAGCCGTACTTCTCGCGGTCGTAGAGCGTGATGCTCGAGCGACCGACGCCGTAGGGGATCTCGAGCGCCGGCACCGAGATGACGACCGGCACGTAGTCGGGGTCAGGATCTCCGTTGCCGAGCAGCGGGGCCGGCGTCGCGTCCACGATGTCCTCCCAGCCCGCACAGCCGCTGCTGTCCGGCACGTGGACGTACTCGTTGGTCGTCGTGATCTGCAGCGGCACGCGGCCCTCGTCATCGCTGGTCGTCGGGTCGTCGGGGATGGGCGCGAGCGTGTCGCAGGCGGCCGGGTTGGTGTCGACGAGGAGCACGGGCGTCCCGTCGATGCCGTCCTCGTTACCGGCCTGCGTGTAGTAGCAGCCGTTCTCGAGGCGGACGTAGCAGCCGAGGTCCGGGGTCTGGATGATCTCGCTGAAGAGGTTCAGACCTTCGGCCGCGCCGAGGTAACCGGCGAGCCCGCAAGCGTCGGCGACGAAGCGGTCGGCCTCGACCTGGCGCTCTCCGTCCTCGTACCAGACGCAGGGGCGGTCGCGACGGATGATGAGCTCGTCGTTCACCCAGTTCTTGTACTGGTTCAGGATGTACATGAACGAGCGGTTGTAGGTGCGGGAGATGTACGAGAAGACGTCGACACCGAAGGTCACCCGCTCGCGCTTGAAGCCGTCGAGGATGTGATAGTTGCGGTAGTCCTGCGCCTTCTTGATGGTGCGCTCGTAGTTGTCGAGCCCGCTGTCCCAGGTCGCGCAGATGGCGGACGCGTCACGGTACTCGTCCGAGCAGAACACGTAGGGCACCTCCACCTTGGAGGCGTCGTACAGGTCGCTGTTCGGGCTCGTCATGCGCCAGTTGATCGAGCTGCGATCGTACATGGCCGCCACGCGCTCGTCGTAGCTGGCGCCGTTCGAGACCACCTCGGGGTAGTACGTGTAGTGCAGCTCGCCGGGGCGCAGCAGCGTCGCGCGCTCCTTCGTGATGTCGGGCGAGTTGAACACCTCGACGACGTCGAAGTAGGCGTACTTGATCGCCGCCAGGTCATACATACCGAGCGTGTTGTTCGTGCCGTAGGTGCTCGCGTAGTCCATGACCGACGAGTCCTGCAGGTCGACCATGCCCTCGCGCAGGGCCTGCTCGTAACCGGCGAGCAGCGTGCCGCTCAGGTTCCACATCGCGCGCGGGCGCTTGTCGCTGGCGCTCATGGTGTAGCCGGGGCCGCGCAGGCGCCAGTACTCGGGGCCGAAGTTGAGCGCGTCGGTGGAGCCGGCGAAGTTGTGCCGCAGGCCGACCGTGTGGCCGAGCTCGTGCAACTGCGTGTCCGCCATCGTGCGGCCGACGAGGTAGTTGTAGAGGTCGTCCTCGGTCTTGCCGTCCTTTAGCACCGGCGGGCTCTGCGTGGTGTCGTAGAACTCGCGGCGCACCGTCTGGAGCAGACCGGTCAGGCCCGTGTCGAAGAACTCCTCGCCGGTGAGGATGCAGCCGCCGGCCTTCGGGCTCAGCAGGCGCTCCTGGCGGAAGCGGGAGTAGTTGAACAGGTCCGGTGACAGCAGCTTGGACATGTCGTGGATGCCCATGTAGCCGACGTTCTCGCTGCCGTTCGAGGACGCGTCCTGCACCATGAGGCCGCGCAGCATGTCCTGCATGTCGGGCGTCATGAGCGCCTCGTCGATGCCGGTGTTCCGCAGCGCCTCGAGGCGTCCCGGACGGAGGTCCATGAAGGCCTCGCCGGTCTGGATCTGGTGGTTCAGGCGGGCCGCCTTGTCGCGGATGTCGAGCCGCGCCACCTGCGCCAGGATGCGGTCCTTGTCGAAGTTCTGCGCGATCTCGCGGAAGCGCGTATCGCCGCGCTCCCGGACGCGCTGCACCGCCTCCTGCGCCGGCACGCCGCCGCTCAGGTCGTCCGGCGTCAGGATGCCGAGCTCGAGCTTCAGGATGTCGAGCGTGCGCGCCGCGATCCACTTGCCGGGGGCGCCGTAATAGAACGCGTTGCCCTGGATGGTCTCGCCCGTGAGCGGGTCCTGCGCGGACGGGCCGTAGCCGAGCGGCGACGAGTCCTGCGCGTCGGGCACGTAGTAGTACATGTTGTAGCGGAGGTCGCCGATGCGGGCGTTCAGCCCGGGCTTGCCGCACTCCGCCGGATCGCCGGCCTCGACGGGGTTGTTCGGGCAGACGGTGAACATCCGGTGGTCGCCGAGATCGCTCTCGCTCCAGCCCGTGCCGGCGAGCACGGCTTCGCGGAACAGCCGGTTCCACTCCTCGCCGTTGTCGATGGCGAACGACTTGTACTCCGCGGGGAAGTCCTCGTTCAGGTAGTAGACGATCGTCTTGAGCTGCGAGGCCTCGCAGTTGGCGTAGGGCTTCTCGATCGTCGGGTCGTAGCAGCTCGCCGCGTCCTCCCAGACGGAGAAGCGCGACGCGAGGCGCTGCGCGGCAGGCTCGACGACGCCGTACTTCGGGTTGTAGCCGTAGCGCTCGGCGCGGAAGAAGCCGAACTTGGCGAAGCGGTTGTCGTCGTACTCGAGCGGCATGTAGTCGCTCTGATCAGGCGCGCGCATGAACGAGCTGCGCACCTTGAACTGGCCGCCGAGGCAGTCCTGGTAGACGTTCGTGTAGAGGTAGCAGGTCAGGATCGGGAAGCCGTACGCCTCCGACGCCCACTTCAGCTCCTCCGGCTGCGCCGTGATGGAGTGCGTCAAGTCGATGTACGTGCTGGTGATCAGCGCGGCGTCCTTCGTCTCGTGCGTCGGATCCTCGCCGTTGTAGAACGTGACCGGCTGCTGATCGACGGCCGCGGTGCTGAACTGGAAGTCGCTGATCGAGTTCATCGACCAGTCCACGCGCATGTACTGGCGCTCGTACCAGGGGCGGTCGGAGCTGTTCTCCTCGATGACGTTGGTCTGCTCACCGGTGGCGGGGTTATACTGCCGCTGCACGTCGAAGTGGCTCACGATCGGGAACGCGGCCACCGGGTTATCGAGGTACGGGCCGGTGCCGGGGCGGACGTGCCCGTCGCCGCCTTCCTGGAACGGATAGGCGCGGTAGGCGAACAGGAAGTCTTCCTGGATGTCCCACACGACGCGCTCGGTGGTGCCCTGCTCGCCGATAAACGAGATGCCGCTGGTGGCGGGCACGTCGATGACGGTCTGGCGGAAGAACCACTCGCCGCCGTCATTGAAGATGCTCTTGTCGACCTTGTTCGGCTGCGTCCGATCGACGTCCGCTACCTGGAAGCAACCGACGGCCAGCAGCGTTGTCGCCCCGAGGAGGGCGGCGCCGGTCGCTCGGGTAAGGTTCCATCCGCTCATCATGCGGCTCCTCATGTGGGTCTTCATGAACACTCGTCCTGTTCCGTCCCGGCATCGCGCCGTGTGCGCCCGGCACAGTGCCGGCGTAGGCGGGGGTGTGCAAGACACATCCATTCCCCGACAGCGCAGCCCGCGTACCGAGCAAGAAGCAGGCCCCACGCAACACGCACGCTACCGAAATTGTAAGTGATTGATTTCTAAATGAAAAATGAGCGGGCGCCGACGAAGGATCGGCGCCCGCCAGGGGTGTTAGTCAGACGATCAGCCAGATGCCGATCAGCGTTGGAACGTAAGCCGGTCCTCGGACGTGCGGTCGATGGAGTCGAGCAGGTCGTCGAGGCGGAAGCTGCCCGACGTGATGGAGTCCCCGTCGAGGGCGGACAATTGGAAGGTCACGTCCTCGCCGGCGGCCGGGAGCGGGTCCGGTGACAGCGCCGGCAGCTCGAAGCTCGTGCGGCCGTCAAAGATCACGACGGACCAGCGGGAGGCGTCCGCGTCATCCCGCAGGGTAGCGGTGTAGGCCTCGGCGCCGGCGATGGCGTCGAACGAGAAGGTGAGGCCCGCGCGCGCGAGGCCCTCGGGCGGCGGCTGCCAGTCCTGCAATTGCGCGTCCGTGCTCGTGTCGGTGACGCCGTGCGCGATGCCGGTCGAGCCGGCGGGGCCCCCCGGCTCTTTCGCGGACGCGAACACGAGATAGCTCGCGTCCGCGAAGTCACCGGCCAGCTTCGGCACCGACCAGGTCGCGCTCGTGGGCGTGAAGGGCGCGATGATCGGCACGAGGCCCGTGGCGCCGAGATCGAGGAGCGCGAGCGCGCTGACGTCGGTCTGCGTGACCGGGACGGTGGCCGGGAAGTCGACGGTGAACGCCGTCAGGTCCTCCGCCGCCGTGATGACGGTCAGGTCGCCCGCGTCCGTGGTGTCGCCGTCGGTCACGTTCAAGCCGAGCGCGTAGGCGTAGCCGACGACACCGTCGACGACGTCATT
>CAYLZW010000370.1:0-5441 GCA_964388085.1 uncultured Myxococcales bacterium
CTTGCCGGGCACCGTGCGATCGGCGCCGGTGAAGGCGCCCTTCTCGTGACCGAACAGCTCGTTCTCGATGAGCGCCTCGGGCAGCGTCGTGCAGTCGACCTTCACGAACGGCTGGCCCTTGCGCGCGCTGTTCACGTGCACGGCGCGGGCGATGAGCTCCTTGCCGGTGCCGCTCTCGCCCTGGATGAGCACGGTGGCGTCGGTGCGCGCGGCCTTCTCGACGAGCTCGTAGACCCGCTTCATGACGTCGGACTCGCCGACGATCTGGTTGAAGCGATAGGCAAGGCTCGGCCGCGGGCCGCCGGTGAAGGCGCCCGCCTTCAGGTTTGCGTACAGGCTGGTGGCCTCGAGCACCTTGCCGGCCTGCGCGCCGAGCTCGCTCGCCACGCGCTCGTCCTCGTCGGAGAAGCGCCCGCCGGCGGCGTTCAGGAGCTGCAGCACGCCGATGACCTCGCCGCCGCTGTCTTTCACCGGCACGGCGAGCAGCGACGTGGTCCGGTAGCCCGTGCGCCGATCCACGGTGGCGTCGAAGCGCGGGTCGCGCTGCGGATCGGGCACGTTCAGGGGCTCGCCGAGCAGGGCGACCGTGCCGGCGACGCCCTGGCCGAGGTCCAGGCGGATCTGCTCGATCTCGGGCAGGTGCGCGATGATCGACGTCAAGGTCCGGCGCGCGCCGTCGACGAGGTAGAGGGTGCCGCGATCGGCCTCGAGCTGGCGGATGATGGTGCCGACCAGCGCCTCGAGCAGCTCGTTCAGCTCCACGCCGCGGGTGAGGTAGGGCGCCGCCACGAGGGCGACGCTGCGCGCGCGATCCTCGGCCGGTGTGTCGTCGCTCATGGCGAGCAGATTGGCCCAGGCGGGCGAGCGCGAAAAGGTCCGCCCGTCACGCCCGTCGTCGGCGTGGCTGTCCGACGAGGGGCGAAGCGACCTGGCCTGTGCTAGCGTTCCCCGGCGATGGCCCAACGCCGCCCCTCCTCGTCACTGCGCTGCCTGGGAGCCCTGCGTGCGCTCGCCGTCGCCGCCGTGATCGTCCTCGTGCCCGGCTGCGAGCTGCTCGATGGGCTCAGGAACCCGCCGACAGCGTCGTGCGAAGAGCTCTGCAACATCGAGGACGAATGCGGCCTGCGCGCGTATGACACCTGCGTGGCCGAGAGCTGTGACGACGCGGGCGTGCGCCTCGGGGACGGCAGCGCCGACGAGTGCATGCGAGCCGTCGACAACTGCGCGGACGTGGCCCTCTGTACCTGCGACGACTCGTGCATCGCGCTCGAGGCGTGCACGGGGTCACCCGACCCCTCGTGCGCCGGCACCTGCGAGTCGCTCGTCGAGCAGGACGTGGTCGGGACCTTCCAGGAGAACCGATGCCGAATCGAGTCCACGTGCGAGGACCTCGCGCTCTGCGGCGGAGTTTGACCGTGCGGCGGAATTCGACCGTGCGGCGGAATTTGACCGTGCGCCGGAATTCGACCGCGCGGCGGGAGCTGACGCCGCTCCTCGTGCTCGCCGCGCTGCTCTCGCTGCCGCCCGGCAGCGCGCTCGCCGAAGACGGCGGACCCACGAACGAGCAGCCCGGCGAGGACGCGAGCGAGCGGCCGGTCTTCCTCGTCACGGACATCGTCGTCGGGGAGGGCGTCGGCATCTCGGGCGAGGCGGCGCGCGACGCGCTCGCGGGGCGCTTCGGCCGCCTGCGCGACAAGCTCGACGTCCGCAGCCTCGGCGAGGTGAAGGCCACGCTCGACCAGCAGGCCCTGAACCAGCTGCTCGGCGAAGAGAGCGGGCAGCTCGAGGATCTCGGCCGCTACCTCGACGTCGACCGCGTGGTGTTCGGCCGCATCCACCAGGTCGGCGGCGTCACCGAGGTGGGCGTGCGGGTGTTCAACATCAAGGACGGCGCCATGGAGATGGCCATGTCTCGACGCTTGCAGGCCGGCGCGCCGGGCTCGCTCGTGCTCAGCGTCGTCGACTCCCTCGCCGATCGGCTGGCGGTGTGGGCGCTCAGCACCTATGGCGACGCCGCGCCATCGGATCAGTTCGCCGCCATGAAGAAGAAGAAGGTCGGGCAGGGCGACCGCGGGGGTGTCTCGTCGAAGGCCGCGAGCCCGTGGAGCCTCCTCGGCGTCGGCGGCAGCGCGATCGCGGGCCTCGGGCTCGGGGCGGTCGCCGTCGGTGCCACCCTGGTGTCGGCCGACCCTCTGCACGACGCGCTCGTGCCCGGCATCATCATGGGCGCCGGAGCCGCCACCTTCCTCGGCGGCGTCGGTCTGGTGGTGTTCGACGGCGTGGAGTGACGTCGTCGTCGCGGCCCTCACAGCGAGATCTCGAGGCCTTCGCGCGCGACGCAGCTGTCCGCGAAGCGCCGGCGCGCGCGCGTGCCGAGCGCGTCCATGAAGGCGTCGTCGTGCGCCGGGTCGTGGTGGAACAAGCACAGCGACTGGACGCCGGCGGCCTCCGCCACGCGCGCCCCAGCGTCGAAGGTGCTGTGGCCCCACCCCTTGCGTGACATGCCGCCGCCGGCGCCCTCGTACTCCTCCGGCGTGTACATGGCGTCGTAGATGAGGACGTCCGCGCCGCGGCTCAGCTCGACGAGCTCGTGGTTGAGCGTGGCGCCCTGGTGCTCGAGGTCGGTGGCGTACACGACGCTCTTGCCGAGGTGATCGACGCGCCACGCCACGCAGCCGTTCGGATGGTCGACGGCCGTGTGTCGGACCTCCGCGGCACCCACGCGCACGCGCTCTCCGAGCGGGACGTCGAGCCACGAGAGGTCCGCGCGCATGACGTCGATGGGCACCGGGAAGGTCGGCGGCTTCATCTGATCCCGCAGCACCTCGAGCACGCCCGCGCTCCGCTCGTCGCTGCAGCGCACGCCGTAGATGTCGAGCGCGTTCCCCGGCACGAACGCGGGCGTGAAGAACGGGAAGCCCTGGATGTGGTCCCAGTGCAGGTGGCTGAAGAACAGCGACGCGCGCACGCCCGTGGGCCCGAGATCACAGCCGAGCTTCCGGATGCCGGTGCCCGCGTCGAAGATGAGCACCTCGTCCCCGGCCTCGATGGCGACGCACGAGGTGTTGCCGCCGTAGCGGCGCGTATCCTCTCCCGCGGTCGCGATGGAGCCGCGCACTCCGTAGAACCGAACCCTCATGGCGTCCTCCTGAGCGGCGGCGTCGTGCCGCGCGCAGGCCGGACAAACCAAGCCGCGTGCCAGCGGCTATGGCCTTGAAACGATTGATGAAAGATCCCGGTGGTGGGTTCGACGCGCGCGCGGGTGCACCGTTTCCGGGCAGCGCCTGATCCAGCATCGAGCGGCCGGTAAAGCCGAGCGGGCTTTGTGGAATCGCGGCCTGCGACGCGGTCCGAATGCGGGCGGCCGAAACCCGCTACGCTCGCGCGATGAGGCCGAAGGCGAGACCCGACACCTTGCGTCGGCGCGCGATCCAGCCGCTTTGGAGCGCGCTCGATAAGCGGGTGCGGCCGTTTGTCCAGGGCGGCGTGCTGCTCGCGGTCAGCGGCGGCCCGGACTCGAGCGCGCTGCTCGAGGCCGCTGCGCGCTGGAGGCGGCGCAGTGACGGCAGGCTCGAGGTGGCCGCGGTCGATCATGGGCTCCGCAAGGACGCTGCGCGCGAGGTGGAGGCCGTCCGCGCGCGGGCCCTGGCGCTCGGCTTCGAGGGGCACGCGCTGCGAGCGACGCCGGCGTCCGCCGACGAGGCCACCCTCCGGCGCGCTCGCTATCGAGCGCTGTGGCTGTGCGCCCGCGATCGCGGCCTACACGCCCTGTGCACCGCGCACCACGCCGACGACGACGCCGAAGGCCTCCTGCTCGACCTCCTCGGTCAAGGAGGCGGGCGGGAAGGCGCCGCCATGGCGCCCGCCACCCGCGGCCCGGACGGCTGGCTCTTGCGCCCGTTTCTCGACGTCACGCGCGCCCAACTGGCGCTCGCGCTCGAGCGCCTGGAGGCGCCGGCGCCCTTCGTAGACCCCGAGGACGAGCGCGGCGGGAACGCGCGCGCGCGCCTCCGGCAGCGCGTCTGGCCGGTGCTGCTCGACGTGGAGCCGAACGCCCGAGAGCGCTTCGCCGCGAAGGCGCGACGCCGGGCGGAGGACGAAGCGGTGCTGCAGCAGCTCGCCGAGCGGGCCCTCGAGCCGGCTGAGGCGGGGAGCTTCGTCATCGCGCTCGAGGGGCTCTCCGCCGCCGTCGCTCGTCGCGCCCTGCAGGAGGCGGTCCGGCAGCTCGCTCCCGAGGCGGATCCGCGCCGCGCTGGCCGCACGCTCGACCGGCTGCTCGAGGCGGCCGGGCTCGTGCCGCCGGCGCCGCGTCGCGCGGGCAAGAGCTTCGATCTGCCCGGCGTGAGCGCCCGCGTCGAGACAGCCGCCTTGCGGATCAGGCGCAGGGATCGCACCTCTCGACCAGCGCCCGAGGACCCGGCGTCGTAGACTGCCCTACCGAGTCATCGCGCCTCGTCCGTCCTCCCGGGGGAGGCTCGTCCTCGGGCACGCGTCGTGACTCACGCAGAGGCCTTTTCGACGGCGAACGAAATCATCCTTGCGTCCTTGGTGTGTTCCCTTGCGCCCTTGTCGCGCAGCGACAATTCGGGTTGCCCCCCCTCGGGGTGGGACGCATGATGTGACGTAGACGCCCGCGCGCCTCGTGCGCGTCGGGTGCCGACCAGCGGAGCTCCCTCAAGGTGAAGCAGCAGCATAAGACCCTCATCGTCTGGCTCGTGTTCATCCTCATCGTCGTCACGATCTGGGTCGCCCTGGCCCGCCCCGGCGAGAAGGTGGGCGAGAGGACGTTCGCGCAGCTCATGGCCCAGGTCGAGGGCGGTGAGGTGAAGTCCGTCGAGATCCAGGAGACCTCGAAGGGTTGGGTCTACAAGGGCGAATACAAGGACAACAAAGGCAAGTTCGTCAGCCTCGGGCTCATGAACGACATGGTGCAGGAGCGCCTGCAGTCGTCGTTCAAGGAGCACGGCACGGCGTACGAGATCGAGCCCCGCGAGCAGGGCGGCATGTGGATCGTGCTGCTGCAGTGGCTGCCGATGTTGCTCATCATCGTGCTGTTCGTGTTCTTCATGCGGCAGCTCCAGGCCGGCGGCGGCAAGGCCATGAGCTTCGGCAAGAGCCGCGCGCGCCTCGTGAACGAGAACCAGAACAAGGTGACCTTCGCCGACGTCGCCGGCGTCGACGAGTGCAAGAACGAGCTCGAGGAGATCGTCTACTTCCTGAAGGACCCGAAGAAGTTCACGCGCCTCGGCGGACGCATCCCGAAGGGCGTCATGCTCATGGGGCCTCCGGGCACCGGCAAGACGCTGCTCGCGCGCGCCATCGCGGGCGAGGCGGGCGTGCCGTTCTTCAGCATCTCCGGCTCCGACTTCGTCGAGATGTTCGTCGGTGTCGGCGCCTCCCGCGTGCGCGACCTGTTCGAGCAGGGCAAGAAGAACGCCCCC
>CAYLZW010000371.1:0-5420 GCA_964388085.1 uncultured Myxococcales bacterium
CGCGTGGTCGCCGACGTCATCGAGGAGCACCACGGCGACAACCGCATGGAGTTCTTCCTGCAGCGCGCGCGCTCGGAGCGCATCCAGGCGGAGCGGCGCGCGCTCAGCGGCGAGGAGGAGGACGAGCTCGACGGCGCCTTCCGCTATGGCGGCGTCTCCCCGCGTTCGCGCGAGAGCGCGCTCGTGCTGCTGGCGGATCAGATCGAGGCGGCCACGCGGGCGCTCGAGGATCCGAGCGCGGATCAGCTCCGCGACCTCGTGGACCACCTGATCGATCGGGCGCTGGTAGAGGACGCGCTGGTGCGCTGCGAGCTCTCGTTGCGCGATCTCGATCGCGTGCGTCACGCCTTCTCGCGCGCGCTCGGCGATCTCCATCCAAAGGCGCCGTCGCGGGGGACAGCACCCGGGAAGGGGCCGTGATGGCACCAGGCCCGGACGCCGAGCGCGTCGCGCAGCGCGTCCTCGCGGCGGCGCGGCTCGGCGACCTCGAGGTGAACGTGAGCTTCGTGGACGACGCGCGAATGCGCGCGTTGAACCGCCAGTGGCGCGGCATCGATCGCAGCACCGACGTGCTGAGCTTCGCCGCCTTCGAGGGCGAGGAGATCCCGGGAGCGGAGCGCTTCCTTGGTGACCTCGTCATCTCGCTCGACAAGGCGCACGCGCAGGCCCGCCAACACGGTCACGCGATGCTCGACGAGGTGGCCGTGCTCGTGGCGCATGGCCTGCTTCACCTGCTCGGCTTCGATCATGAGCGCGGCGCCGACGCGGCGCGCTCGCAAGCCGAGCACGAGATGACGATCCTCGCCGCGGCGGGCGTCACGCCGAAGCTGGCGCTCGTGGGCCGCGGTCTTCGGCGCCCTTAGGGCGTCGAATGACGCCCGGGAGCACCGATCAGCTCGCGCGCATAGCAACGTGCTCGCTGCTGTGCTCTCTAGTCGGCGTCATCGTCCGCGTCAGGGCCGACGGCGCGCGCGGGGCGGCTCTTCGTCGGAGCCGGCCGGATCCTCGGCGGCGCGGGGGCCGGCAGCGGACGGGGCCCCGCGGCTTTCGCCGTGGCGCCGCTCTCCGCGGGCGCTCGCTTTCGGGTGTCGTCGTCGGCGCCGTCCGGTTCGTCGTCGATGCGCGGCTGATCCTTGCGAAAGGTCATGCGCGCGATCTTCGGGCGAGACAGCGTCTTGTCGTCCGAGGGGTCGTCGAAGGTCGCGGTGTGGGCCAGCTCGTCGAGCGGGCGCACCGGCGGCACCTGTGCCGCGTCTGGCTCGGCCGAGCGCGCGCCGACCTCATCGCTCGACCACTGGGGGCGCGCGAGCATCACCGTCTCGGCCTCGTCGCTGAGCAGCGCCGGGAAGCTCTCGGTCCTCGGCGGGTTGGGGTCGCCGCGGTCGGTCTTCCCGAGCAGCCGCGCCGCGTCGGCGCCGAGGGGTACCACCCCCCGCGGCGGGGCAGGCGCGGGGACGTCGTCGAGATCCGGCCGATCGAGCATCTCCGTCTTCTCGAGGTCGTCGTCGGCCACGCTCGGGGGAGGCGCGCGCTTCTCGGCGCCAGCCGCGCGTACCGGCGGCTCGACGGGTCGGCGCGCCCGCACCGCCGCTCGTACGGCGTCGAGCGACACGTCGAGGAGCGTGGCCTCCTCGTCGTTGAAGTCCTCCCCGACTCGGATCGGAGCCCCCTTCGGCTCGCGCTTGTCCGTCATGGATCTCTACCTCGGCGGCCAAGGGATAGCACGACGCGTCGCGGGAGGCGGGTGCGCACGTCGACAGACGCCTCGGCGGGGCGGCGCCGGTTTTCGCGAACCCGCGGGTGGGTTGCGTCGCGAGCCGTCCCCCTTCCATGATCCCCGCATGATCGCACTTTGGAATTCTCCTGTTCGCTCGGGCAAGCCCTACGCGACTTCGCCTTCTGTTCGCGCGCTCGCGCCCGCCCTCTTGTCGCTCGCTGTCGCCTGTGCGCCTGCGGAGGAAGATCCACCCGCCCCCGTCGTGAGCGCCATCGCGCCCGTGTCGCCGACGGGCAGCGTGAGCGGCTTCGTCTACGACGCGCTCACGGGCGCCCCGCTCGAGGGTACCAGCGTCGTCGCGCGCGTGCCCGCCGCCGACGCCGCGAAGCAGGCGAGCACCGACGCGGACGGCGCCTTCGTCATCGAGGGGGTCCCGGCGTCCAACCAGGTGGCGCTGCAGTACCGCGACGAGGCTCACTTCGACGCTTGGGATACCGTCAACATTCCGTCCTCGGCGGGCAACCTCGCGCAGGACAACGGCGTCGGCTTCTCCGGGCCCATTGGGCTGTTGCCGAAGCCGGCGGCCGACGCGGTGACGCCCGACGTGCTGGTGCGCGTGGCCGGCGTCCCCGCCGCGGCCACGGTGTCCGCGCACCTCGAGGTGGCCTGGTTCGACGACGGGGAGCCGCGGGGCAGCCTGTTCGCGACCGTCACCGACGACGGCTCCGGGCGCTTCTCGCTGGCGGGCCTGCCCGACTTCCTGCGCCTCGCGGCGGTCGCGCCGGACGCGCGCATGCGGGTCGTCGTGGTGCCGCAAGACGCCGCCTACGCCCCTCGCGTGACCGAGCTCAGCGTTCGCGACGCCCTCACGCAGGGCACCGTCATCGTCGATCTGGTGACCCCCGATGAGCTCGTCGAGGACGACATCGTGATCGTGTCGAGCAACGTGCGCGATCTGATGGACAGCGAGGCGCGCTTCCCGACCGTGCTGCCCACCGGCACGGCGGTGACCGTGGAGTTCAGCGACGCCGTGGAGGCCGAGAGCTTCTTCGCCACCGCCGTGAACAACCGCGGCCAGGCGCTCGCCACCGCCGCCACCGTCGACGGCGCCGACGTCACCCTCGACATCACCGGCGTCGGCGACGGCGACGAGGTGTACCTCTACCTCGAGGCGCTACCCGCCGGCGCGAGCGCGGCCACGGGGTCGGTGCCGCTCGTACAAGCGTCCGGCTTCTTCGTCACGCCGGCGTCCCAGGGGCTCGGCATCGCCGCGTTCGACGCCGCGCGACAGAACAACGCGCTGCGCGGCGCCGACTTCACGACGCTGCTCTGCCCCGCGGACAGCGGCGCGGAGCTCTGGCTCGAGCTGACCGAGCACGTCGGCGCGCGCGACGAGGACGGAGAGCCGCTCGCTACCAACGCGTTGCTGCCCATCCGCGTCACGAGCACCACCGCCCCAGCGGATCACCCGCTGAACCCCGCCAACGGAGGGCTCGCCGGTCGCGTGGTCGAGCGGGCGACGGGCGTGCCCGCGAGCGGCTTCACGCGCTGGGTACGCATCCCTTGGCTGCCCATCGCCACCGATCTGCCCGCCGGCAGCACGGCCACCTATCAGTTCAAGCTCGTGTTCAACGACGCGAGCCTCGGCGTGACGGGGGAGGACGCCGTCGTGCGCTCCCCCTCCGGGGCGCCCGTCGAGACGCTGCAGCAGGCCGGCGTGGAGCTCGCCGTCACCGCGACGGGGTGCGTCCCCCCTCCTTGAGGACGCGCGCGAGGCGCCGGGTGTCGTCCGGCGTCGTCCTGCAACAGCCGCCGATGATCCGCGCGCCGAGCGCGAGCCAGCGCGGCACCGTGGCGTCGAGTCGGCCCGCCCATCCGTGCGCCGCCGTCGTCGACGAGGCCGCGTAGCGCCGCTCGGCCGCCAGCCAGGGCTCGCCGCTGTTTGGGTAGGCGACCAGCGGCTTGCTCGTGGTCCGCTGCATGCGCTCGAGCAGCGGCGCCACCTGCTCCGGGCGCACGCAGTTCACGCCTACCGCGACTACCGCCGGTGCCTTCTCGGCCAGCGCGGCGGCGATCTCGACCGGCGTGCCGTCCGCGAGGGCGCGCTCGTCGACGCAGCTGAACGCGAGCCAGAGCTTGGCGCCGAGCGCGTGCGCGAGCGCGGCCAGCACCACCGCCTCGCCCACCACCGGCAGCGTCTCGGCGGCGATGACGTCGACGCCAGCGCCGATCAGCGCCTCGAGCCGCGGCGCGTGAAAGCGCACGTACTCCTCGGAGGAGAGCGCATAGCCGCCGGTGTACTCCGCGCCACCTTGCAGCGTGGCGCCGTAGGGCCCTACGGAGCCGGCGACGAAGCTCGCGCCGGACGCGCGCGCCAGCTCGACGCTGCGCTCGATCAGCGCGCGCGCCGGCGCTTCCTCGATGCCGGCGGCCGCGAAGGCGCCGAGCGACGCCTGGTACGACGCCGTGCTGACGATGTCGGCGCCCGCCGCCACATAGTCCTCGTGCACCGCCGCGATGAGCGCCGGATCGCGCTCGAGCAGCTCGGCGGACCACAGCCCCGTCGTCAGGCTCGCGCCGCGCCGCTCGAGCTCGCTGGCGAGACCGCCGTCGAGCAGCAGGGGCCGCCCGGCGCGCAGGCGCTTCAGGAACGTCGCGGCGCTCACGGCCGGAAGACTACACTCCTGCCCGTGTCGGGCCTCGAGCGTTACGCGCCCTATTTCTGCGAGGAGAACGTATGGCAGCTCCTCGGCGACGCGCGCCTCGCGCGCCGTGAGACCTACGCCGTCGTCATCAGCAACGCCGAGCGGCAGGTCGCGATGTGGTCGCAGCGCGCGGCGCTCCTCCCGGGCACGCCGGTGGTCTGGGACTACCATGTCGTCGTCATCGCGCGCGGCGCGTCCGGCTCCGAGGTCTGGGACCTCGACTGCACCGCCGGCTGCCCGCTGCCCTTCGGCCGCTGGCGGTCGGTGACCTTCGACGTCGCGCGCGAGATGCCCGAGGACCTGTCGCCGCGCTTCCGCGTCATCCCCGGCGACGAGTATCGCGCGCGGCTCTGCAGCGACCGCGCGCACATGCGCTCGCCCGAGGGGCGCTTCGTGCACGAGCCGCCGCCGTGGGATCCCATCATGCCCGCGGGCGAGGCGCCGAATCTGCAGCGCCTCATCGACCTCGAGGCGCCGTTCCTCGGGGAGGTCCTCGATCTGGAGCTGCTCGCCCGCCGCTTTGGTGCGCCGGCGATCGATCGGGGCAGCCGACGCGAGCCGCGGCGCCGTGGTACGACGCCGAGCACGAGGCCGAGCACCAGGCCGAGCACAAGGCCGAGCACGACGCGAGGAGAGCCCATGGGCGAGGGGAAGGAGATCTACCGCGGACGAGTGGTGAACCTGAGGCAGGAGCGCGTGCTGCTGCCGAGCGGCGTCGAGACGACGCTCGACCTCATGGACCACCCCGGAGCGTCCGCCATCGTGGCCCTGGACGAGCGCGGTGACGTCGTGCTCATCCGCCAATACCGGCACGCGGCGTCCGGCTATCTGTGGGAGATCCCGGCCGGCACCCTCGACGCCGGCGAGGCGCCCGACGTGTGCGCGAAGCGCGAGCTGCAAGAGGAGGCCGGCGTCGTGGCGGCCGGCTGGAGCGAGCTCGGCTACATCTTCACGGCGCCGGGCTTCTGCAACGAGCGCATCTGGATCTACCTCGCGCG
>CAYLZW010000372.1:0-5418 GCA_964388085.1 uncultured Myxococcales bacterium
TCTTCTCGCCCTTCCACAGCGACTGGTGCACGTGCATGCCCGAGCCGTTGTCGCCCGCGAGCGGCTTCGGCATGAAGGTCGCCGTCTTGCCGTTCTGGAACGCCACGTTCTTGACGACGTACTTGAGCCACATGGTCTTGTCCGCGCACGACGTCAGCGCGTCGAAGCGGAAGTCGATCTCAGCCTGTCCGCCGCTGGCGACCTCGTGGTGCTCGCGCTCGACCTCGATGCCGAGCTCCTTCAGCACGTCGCACATCTGGTGCCGCATATCGACCATGCTGTCGGTCGGCGGCACCGGGAAGTAGCCGCCCTTCTGGCGCGGCTTGTAGCCGAGGTTCGGGTACTCCTCGCGGCCGGTGTTCCAGTTGCCCTCGACGCTGTCGACGCTGAAGAACGACGAGTTCGAGTCGGACGCGAAGCGCACGTCGTCGAACACGAAGAACTCGGGCTCGGGGCCGAAGTAGGCGGTGTCGGCGATGCCCGTCGACTTCAGGTAGCTCTCGGCCTTGAGCGCGATCTGGCGCGGGTCGCGCTCGTAGGGCTCGCGCGTGATGGGGTCGAAGATGTTGCAGAGCAGGCTCAGCGTGGGTCGCTCGGTGAACGGATCCATCTGCGCCGAGCCTGCCTCGGGGATGATGAGCATGTCGCTCGTGTTGATGGTGCGCCAGCCGCGCACCGACGAGCCGTCGAAGCCGAGCCCGTCCTCGAACACCTCTTCGGTCAGCTGATCGACCGGCGTCGAGAAGTGCTGCCAGGTGCCCATCATGTCGACGAACTTGAAGTCGACCATGCGCACGGCGTTGTCTTTGGTCATCTTCATGACGTCGGAAAAGTTCTTGGTCATCTGGCGGCGCCCCTTGCTTTCAGGTTCGGTCTCGAACGGTTCGTCAGGGAGGTGGACAAAGGCTCACGAACGGAAGTGTGACGAGCGGCGGCCTCAGCGCAAGGCGTCGTCGCCGCGCTCGCCGGTGCGGATGCGTACGGCGTCGTCGATGCGGGTGATGAAGATCTTGCCGTCGCCGATGCGCCCCGAGCGCGCGGAGGCCGCGATGGCGTCGGTGACGCGATCGACCATGTCGTCGGGCACGACCACCTCGAGCTTCAGCTTCGGGATGAAGTCCACGACGTACTCGGCGCCGCGGTAGAGCTCGGTCTTGCCCTTCTGGCGGCCGATGCCCTTCACCTCGCTCACCGTCATGCCGAGCACGCCGGCCTCGTCGAGGGCCTCTTTGACCTCGTCGAGACGAAAGGGCTTGATGATGGCTTCGATCTTGTGCACGGCGGGCTCTCGACGGGCTCTTCGATCGAAGACATGCGGGGCAGTGTCAATGGGGAAGCGCGGGCACCGGGTGGCGGAGCGAGCGCAGATCCAGCACGGGCCGCCCGCCGCGGCGCCGGATCGCGGCCGCGCCGAAACGAGCGCTTCAGCGACGTCGTGCGCGGCGCTATAGGAGGCCCATGCCGTGGGACCGTGAAGACATCGCCAAGCGCGCCGCCGCCGAGGTGAAGGACGGCATGACCGTCAACCTCGGCATCGGCATCCCGACGCTGGTCGCCAACTACCTCGAGGCCAAGGACGTCATGCTGCACTCGGAGAACGGGCTGCTCGGCATGGGTCCGTTCCCCTACGAGGACGAGGTGGACCCGCAGCTCATCAACGCGGGCAAGCAGACGGTCACCGTCAAGAAGGGGGGCTCCACCTTCGACAGCTCCATCTCCTTCGGCATGATCCGCGGCGGCCACGTCGACATCGCCATGCTCGGCGCCATGGAGGTCGCGTGCAACGGCGACCTCGCCAACTGGCAGGTGCCCGGCCGCAAGGTCACCGGCATGGGCGGCGCCATGGATCTCGCCAAGGGGGCGCGCGAGGTCCTCTGCCTGAACACGCACACCGACAAGAGCGGCAAGCCGAAGCTCGTCGAGACCTGCAGCCTGCCGCTGACCGCGCCCGGCTGCGTCAGCCGCGTCATCACGGAGCTCGGCGTGTTCGACACCGGCCGTGACGACGAGGGTGGCTGCTTCCGCGTCCAGCAGCTCGCGCCCGGCGTCAGCTTGGACGAGGTGCGGGCGAAGACGGGGGCGCGCGTCCTCGCCTGATGCGCGGCCTGCCGTGGCGCAGCGCGCGCAGCAGCGACGCGCGCAGCCTCAGCGAGAAGGGGTAGGTCTCGAGCACGCGCCCGAGGACGGCGGCGAGCTCGTCCGCGCTCTGGTCGAAGGCGAACAGCGCGGGCCACTCCGGACCGGCGACCGTGAAGTAGCCGTCGAAGAGCTCGCGCAGGCCGTGGCCGTCGAGGCCGCGGAGAAGGTCCATAACCGAGAGCAGCTGCTCCCGCGCGGCTCGACGCTGCTCGGGCCATAGCGCGCGCCAGGCGCAGCGCCCGAGCCGCTCGGCCGGCACGCCGTCGAGATAAAAGCGAGCGATCTCGCGCGCGAGCGGCGCGGCGCGCGTCAGCATGCCCCCGAGCATGTTGCCGGTCACGGGGTGCACGAGCCCGCCCGCCGCGCCGAAGCCGAGCACGCGCTGATCGTCGTCGGGCAGCGGGCGCCCGAGCGGCAGGCAGGAGATCTCGACGCCGCGCTCGCGGCCGCGGATGCCGAAGCTGCGCATGCGGCGCCGCAGGCGCTCCTCGAGCACCTTCTCCGGCACCGGCGGCGTGCCGACGAGGGAGGTCTCCCGAGCGAGCGCGCAGCCGTCCGGGCGCCGCACGGCGTAGAGGAACGAGGGCTGCTCCTCGTGCGCCCCCGGCGACGCGGCGCGCAGGTCCATCAGCATCGCGCTCTCCTCGTCGAAGGGCAGCACCGCGTCCTCGAGGAACAGGCCGTACGCCATCTGCAGCGCGGGCCGCTCGTCGCGCCGCCGCGCGAGCAGGCGGGTCGAGTGGCCGCTGCAGTCGACCACCAGGCGAGCCTTCACCTCGCCACCCGTCTCGAGCTTCACGGTGCTGCCTTCGGCGTCGTGACCGAGCTCGTCGGCCGCGTCCTCGAGAAAGCGCACGCCCCGCGCGAGCGCCTGCGCGCGCAGCTTCTCCTGCAGCTTGGCGCCGTCGACGCGCGCGTAGGGTCGCGACAGCACGTGCGCGCGCTCGTCCGAGATGCGCACGGTGGCCGTGGGCCAGATGCTCTCGAGGCAGTCGAGGATGCCGCCCGCCTCCGCCTCGTCGCGCCACAGCCCATAGCTGGCGCTCAGCGCGCGGCGCGTCCGTGGGCTCACCACGATCACGCTGAGGCCGTTTGCGGCGATCTCCCGCGCGAGCAAGAGCCCCGCGGGACCGGCGCCCAGCACGGCGACGTCGTAGCGCGAGCGGTCCGAAGGCGGCTGGCCCGCCTCGCGCATTCCCTGCCTCGTGGCCTCGGACATCAGCGTACTCCCGGCACGCGCCCCGCGCGGGACGCGCCTTTTGGCGAGCCGCCGGTCGGTATTGCAAGAGCCGGGCGCCCCGGCGGCGCCCCCGCGTCGCTCCTCGAGGAAGGACGAAGCTGCATGATCTTCCCGCTCTTGCTCGCCGCCGGCTTGAGCGCCGCGCAGACGGGAGCGCCGAGCGATCTCGAGGGGCGCTATCGCCTGTCCCTCGAGCTGCCCGTCGTGCAACGCGCGCCCGTCTTCGGCGTCTTCGAGCGCACCGTGCGCCTGCTCGCCCTCGTCGACATCCGCGTGCGGGACGGGCGGGCACGCCAACAGCCGAGCGCCTGTTCGCTCGACGCCACCGGCGGCCGCGTCGCGCAGGTCTCGGTGCCGGACGCCTTCGTCGATGCCCTCGCGATCCCGGCCTCAGCGCTCGAGGTCCAAGGGGATCGCCTGACGACGGAGCTCGGCGGCATCCACCTCGGCTATCAGCCGGAAGCGGCGGACAGCCCACCGCCCGAGAGCGCCTCCGACAGCAGCGTCGTCGACGCCGACCAGGACGGTCACCCGGGCGTCACCGTCGAGCTCAGCCTGTTCGAGCTCGGCGAGCTCAAGGTGTTCGTCGCCCAGCACTACCACCTGCGCCTCGTCGGTGAGCGCGCCGGCGAGGAGCGCTACCAAGGCAAGGTCCAGGTCATCGACTTCGCGCAGAGCGCCTTCGGCAGCGAGCCCGAGCTCCCGGGCGGCGTCGGCGATCTGACGCTGCACGCGAGCCAAGGCACCTTCACGCTCGAGAAGGTCGCGCCCGAGACGACCTGCGGCGATCTGTAGCGACGCTATTGCTCCGCGCCGAAGCGACCGCCCTCGAAGATCTGCTCGAGCAGGCCGTCGATCTGCTTCACCATGCGCTGCGCCGTGTCGCCGCCCGTCGCCGAGAACGCCGAGCGCAGGTCGTTCAGGTTGCGGAGCTGCGTGAACAGCTGGATGTCGCTCAGCTCGCCGCCCTGCGTGAGCGTGCGGTGCACGAGGTTCAGCTCGCTGACCAGGCGATCGATGTCCGCCGTCGCCTGGCTCGGCCGATCGTCAGGGTGCTCGGCGTAGTAGTGGGCCACCACGGGCTCGACCACGTCGTCGAGGATCTCGCGCTGGTCGAGGTTGTTCCAGCAGTGCCGCAGGATGAAGAGGTCGCCGTCGTGGCAGCGCGTGCGCCCGTCGAGCACGGCGCTCGCGGCGAAGAGCTTCAGGAGGCGAACGACGCGGCGGTCCGAGAGCGAGATGCCCTCGCCGCGCAGCTGGAAGCACAGGCCCTTGTAGTTGGCGAGGAACTCCTCGGGGAATTCCACCTGCTCGAGCAGCATGCGGCGCAGCGAGTGCAGGTCCTTGGCCGAGAGCAGCGCCTTGCCGCCGCGCTCCTGCGTCGGCAGCGGCGGGGGCGCGGGAGCCTTCGCGGCGGCGGCGAGCGGCGCGGGCGCGCGGGTACCGTTCTCGTCCTCGCGAGCCTGCGCGCGCTCGAGCGCGAGACCGCGCGTCATGAGCTCGTGGAAGTGGTAGCTGTCGAGGTTGTCCGAGTGCACGCGCAGGAGGAAGCGGTCGAAGATCGCCGACAGCCCCTCGGCGCTCGGCACCTCGTTGGAGGCGGCGAACAGCGACAAGAGCGGCACCTTCACGACCTCGGCGCCGTTGTTGAAGCGGCGCTCGTTCAAGAGCGTCAGCAGCGAGTTCAGGATCGCGCTGTTCGCCTTGAAGGCCTCGTCGAGGAAGACGATCTCGGCCTCGGGCAGCATGTTCGTCGTCACGCGACGATAGACGCCCTGGCGGAAGCTCTGGATATCGACGGGGCCAAAGAGCTCGTTCGGCTCGGAGAAGCGCGTGAGCAGGTACTCGAAGTACTTGGCGTCGACGAGCCGCGCGAAGGCGCGGATGAGCGCGCTCTTGGCGGTGCCGGGCGGACCGATCAGCACCATGTGCTCGCCCGCGATGGCGGCGACGAGCATCAGCCGGATGATCTCCTCCTTGGCGAGGAACTTCTGCTCGAGCTCGCGGCGAATGGCGTCGAAGCGCGGCTTCAGCGGGTG
>CAYLZW010000373.1:0-5396 GCA_964388085.1 uncultured Myxococcales bacterium
AGGTCGCGGATCGAGATCTCCTCCTCGACGAGGCGACGCAGGATGTCGGTGAGCTGGAACGGTGAGACGGCCTTCGGCACCACCTCCTTCACGAGGGCGGGGAAGGCCTGCTCGAGCTGCTCGAGCATGTTCTGAACCTCTTGGATGCCGACGAACTCGCTCGCGTTCTTACGCAGCACGGCCGAGAGGTGCAGGACGATGTAGCCGGGGGCGTCCCACGTCGTCAGGGCGCTGTCCTCGGCGAGCTGGCGCTGCTCGATGGAGATCCAGCCGCACTGGTTGCCGTTGGCCGGGTTCTGCGCGGGCTCGGCGTCGATGCCGAGCAGGCGCAGGCGGTCGGGCGTGTCGTTCACCAGGCACTTGTTCTTGTCGACGGTGCCCATGACCAACGGGATCTCGTTGATCATGATGATGTAGCTGCCCGGCGGCATGTCGCCGTCGTTGCCGCGCACGCGCAGGCCCGGGTAGCGCACGCCGAGCTCGTAGAAGAGCCCGTCGCGCATCATGGGGATGAGCTCGTTCAAGAAGTTCGAGCCCGTGGTGTCGTCGACGAGCGGCACCAGATCGGCGGCCACCTCGAGCGCGATGGGCGTCACGACGGGCATCATCTGCGCGCTCTGGCCCTCCTGCGCGCGCGCCTTCTGGATCGCCTGCTTCTTCTCCTCCTGGGCCTTCTCTTCGCGCTCCTCGACGATCTCGTCGGTGAAGGTGAGCTTGCCGTCGCGCTTGTCGCCGGCCTTCTTGAGGCCGTAGGAGAGCGCGCCGATCATCGCGCCCATCAGCATGAACGGCACCGTCGGAAGGCCTGGGATGAGGCCGACGACGCTCACGAAGCCGGCGGCGATCATGAACGCCTTCGGCTGCGCCAGGATCTGTACGGCGACGTCCTGGCCGAGGTTCGCGCCCTCGTCCTCCGACGCCACGCGCGTGACCACGAGGCCGGCGCACACGCTCATGAGCAGCGCCGGGATGATGGAGACGAGGCCGTCACCGATGGTGAGGATGGAGTAGGTCTCCACGGCCTCGCCGGCGGCCATGCCCTTCTGGGTGACGCCGATGATGATGCCGGCGAGGACGTTCACGGCCGTGATGATGAGGCCCGCGATGGAGTCACCCTTCACGAACTTCATGGCGCCGTCCATGGAGCCGAACAGCTGGGACTCGCGCCCGAGGTCGCTGCGCTTCTTGCGGGCCTCGTCGAGGTCGAAGGCGCCGGCGCGCAGGTCGGCGTCGATGCTCATCTGCTTGCCCGGCATGGCGTCGAGCGTGAAGCGCGCGGCCACCTCGGCGACGCGCTCGGAGCCCTTGGCGATGACGAGGAAGTTGATCAGCACGAGCACGAGGAAGATCACGGCGCCGACGACGAAGTTGCCCTGGACCACGAAGTCGCCGAACGACTTGATGACCTCGCCGGCGGATCCCTCGAGCAGGATGAGGCGCGTCGAGGAGACGTTCAGCGCCAGGCGGAACATGGTGGTGACGAGGATGATGGTCGGGAACGAGGCGAGCTTCAGCGGCTCGGCGATGTACATCGCGATGAGGAGCATGATCATGCTGATGGAGATGTTCAGCACGAGCAGCAGATCGAGCAGGAAGGGCGGCAGCGGCACGATCATCATGCCGACGACGGCCATCACCAGGAAGGCGAGGACGAGGTCCGCGTAGCGCCGCAGGACCGTGACCAGGTCGCCCTGCATGATGATCTGGAGGAACTTGTTCATTCAGCGCCCCTGGGTCGCCTCGTCGACGGCCCAGCAGAAGCTATCCGCGCCCGTACAGCACGGTCAACGCGACCTCACATCGCGGCAGGCAGTGGCGGGTGGGCCCGTCGCTCGGCGGCTCACATGCGCCGGTAGACGCCTACGACGATGCCGAGGATGTCGGTCTGCCGAAACTCGCTCTTGTGCACGAAGATGGGGTCCATGCGCGCGTTCGCCGGCTGAAAGCGGATGCGATCGCCCTCGGGGTAGTAGCGCTTGACGGTCGCCTCGCCCTCGATCATCGCGACCACGATCTCGCCCGGACGAGCGCTGGCCTGCTTCTTCACGAACAGGAAGTCGCCGTCGAAGATGCCGTCCTCGATCATCGACTCACCGACGACCCGCAGCGCGAACACCTTCTGTGCGCTCGCGCCGCGCCCGAGCAGGAAGCTCGACACGCGCACGGTGTCCTCGATGTTCTCGCTGGCGAGCAGGGGCGCACCGGCGGCCACCTTTCCGACGAGCGGGATCTCGACGAGGTCATCCTGGCGAAACGGCGAGGGCAGGGTGATGACCTCGCCGCCCCTCCTCGGCGCGGCCGCTCGCGCGCGCGGGCTCCTCGCCGGAGGACCGCCGTTGGCGAGCGGCTCGTCGTCCCCGGACGGACGCACCACGCGCAGGGTGCGCGACTTCTGGCCCTCCCGCTTCAGGTAGCCCTTCTTCTCGAGGGCGAGCAGGTGGTCGTTCACGCCGTTCGTCGAGCGAATGCCGAACGCGCGCCCGATCTCGCGAATGGTAGGCGCGTATCCTACCTCGCGGATCTGACGCTCGACGAAGGCGAGCACCTGCCGCTGCTTGTCGGTGAGGTCGGCGCCGGCTTCGAGCTGCGGCTCGTTGTCGATGTGTGCTTCCTTGACCATCGTCGCCTCCCACGCGCTGCACGTCCGTTCAGCGTTCGAAGCGACGGTACCTGAACATACGTCCGCCGTACAACTGTTCAGCCGATGGACGCTGCGCGGAAGCTGCGAGCGCGGCGCAACCCGGTCCCCGAGGGACCTCTCTTGTGCTACCGCGCGCACCACCCGCTCGAGCGGCATCCGCCGGCGAGCGCCAGCTTTCGAGGAGACGCATGCCCGAGCAACCCTTCAGCGAGAAGTCTCACGGTCCCGGGCCCGGGCGCGTACAGCCACCCGCCGGCGCCCATTTTGGTCGCATCTTGCTGAAGCTCTCGGGCGAAGCGCTGCAGGGCGAGGGCAAGGGCGGCATCGACCCGCAGATCCTCGAGAAGATCGCGCGCGAGGTTCGCGAGGTGCATGAGCTCGGCGTGCAGACCGCGCTCGTCATCGGCGGCGGCAACATCTTCCGCGGCCTGGCAGCGTCGACGCACGGCATGGACCGCGCCTCGGCCGACTACATGGGCATGCTGGCGACGGTGTTGAACTCGCTGGCGCTGCAGGACGCGCTCGAGCGGGCCGGCGTGAACACGCGCGTGCAGTCGGCCATCGAGATGCAGGAGCTCGCCGAGCCGTACATCCGGCGTCGCGCCATCCGTCACCTCGAGAAGGGCCGCGTGGTCATCTTCGCCGCGGGCACGGGGAACCCCTACTTCACGACGGACACGGCCGCTTCCCTGCGCGCCATGGAGATCGGCGCCGACATCATCCTGAAGGCGACCAAGGTCGACGGCGTGTTCGACAAGGATCCCGAGAAGCACAAGGACGCGAAGCTGTACCGGCACCTGTCGTACCTCGACGTGCTGCAGCAGGGGCTGAAGGTCATGGACGCCACCGCCATCTCGCTGTGCATGGACAACAAGCTGCCCATCGTCGTCTTCAACATGAACGAGTCCGGCAACATCAAGCGCGTGGCGACCGGGGAGCGCGTCGGTACGCGCGTCGACGCGAGCAAAGACCGCGACGCGAGTGACCTCGCGGACGGCTTCGAGTCGGCCTGAGCGTCGTGCGCCTGGGCTCCCGCTGATCTTTTCCTGGTCGATCGCTTGATGTAACGCACAGCCCGTGGAGGAGCGCCATGCTCAACGAGATTCAGAACGAAGCGCGCGACAACATGGAGAAGGCGCTCGACGCCTTGAAAAAGCAGCTCGCCAGCATCCGTACCGGCCGCGCCAACGTCAGCATGCTCGACGGTATCCGGGTCGAGTATTACGGCACGCCGACGCCGCTGAACCAGGTCGCGAACGTCACGACGCCGGACGCGCGGCTCATCATCGTGAAGCCCTACGAGAAGCAGATGCTGAAGGAGATCGAGAAGGCCATCGTCGACTCGAACGTCGGCCTCACGCCCGGCAACGACGGTGACGTGCTGCGCCTGCCCATCCCGCCGCTCTCCGAGGAGCGCCGCAAGGAGTACGTCAAGCAGGCCAAGGCGCGCTGCGAGGACGCCAAGGTGGCGGTGCGCAACGCGCGCCGCGACGCCAACGAGATGCTCAAAGAGGCGACCAAGGGCAGCGAGATCAGCGAGGACGACGAGAAGCGCGGCCTCAAGCTGGTGCAGGACCTGACCGACGACTACGTGAAGCGCGTGGACGATCTGCTCGGCAAGAAGGAAGGCGAGATCATGGAGGTGTGAGGTCTCTCGTGAAGGAGATCGATCCCTCTGCCCTCCGGCGCAGCGAGGCCTACGCGCTGCTGACGAGCTTCATCGTCCCGCGCGCCATCGCGTTCGTGTCGACGAAGGACGCGCGCGGCCACACCAACGTGGCGCCGTTCTCGTTCTTCACCGGGCTCGGCTCCGATCCGCCCATGCTGATGCTCGCCATCTCGAACCGGCGCGACGGCAGCGAGAAGGACACGCTGCGCATCGCGCGCGAGTCGGGCTCCTTCTGCGTGAATCTCGTCGAGGAGCCGCTGGCGGCGCGCGTGGTCCTCGCGAGCGGTGACTATCCCGCCGAGATCAGCGAGCTCGAGCTGCTCGGGCTCGCCTCCGAGCCTTGTCGCGTCATCGACGGCGTGCGCGTGAGCGAGGCCCGCGCCAGCGTCGAGTGCCGCCTGGCGGGCGTGCACACCTACGGCCGCAAGGCGAAGACGAACATCGTCGTCGGAGAGGTGCTGCACGCGAGCTTCGCCGAGGAGATCCTCGAGGACTGCGGCTTCACGATCGATCCGCGCAAGATCGCGCCCGTGTCGCGGCTCGGCGGTGTCCACTACGCGAAGCTCGGTGAGCGCTTCGAGATGCAGCGGCCGAAGATCGACTGAGATAGCGATTCCTTGGCGGCTTGGCGGCTTGGCGCGAGACCTGTGTTTCGCAGTTTGCCGCCTCAGGCCTCCGCGCCCTTCTGCGTCGCCTCGGCGTGCACCGGCTCGATGGCGATGTCGTCGTTCTCGAGCGTCACCCTCACCGTGTCGCCCTTGCTGAACAACCCGCCGAGCACCGCGCGGGCGATCTTGTCGGCGACGTTCTTCTGGATGACGCGCTTGAGCGGGCGGGCGCCGTAGACCGGGTCGTAGCCCTTGTCGGCGAGCTTCGCCTTGACGGCGTCGCTGACCTCGAGGTGAAGCTCCTTCTTGGCCAGTCGCTCGCCGACGTCCGCGAGCTGCAGCTCGACGATGCGCTTGAGCTGCTCGCGCCCGAGGCTGTGGAACATGATGATGTCGTCGACGCGGTTCAAGAACTCCGGCCGGAAGTGGTTCTTCAGCTCGCTCATGACCCGCTCCTCGGCCGCCGCCGTGGAGCCCG
>CAYLZW010000374.1:0-5394 GCA_964388085.1 uncultured Myxococcales bacterium
CACGATGGAGCGCTTGTCGCGGATGAGGAACTCGATGGGGTCCTCGATCGTGATGATGTGCGCGGTGCGGTGCGTGTTGATGTAGTCGATCATCGCCGCCAGCGTCGTCGACTTGCCCGAGCCCGTGGTGCCCGTGACGAGGATGAGGCCGCGCTCCTCCTGCGCGATGTTCTCGAGCACCTTCGGCAGGTGCAGCTGATCGATGGTCAGGATCTTGAATGGGATGACGCGGAAGACGATGCCGACCGTGCCGCGCTGCATGAACACGTTGACGCGAAAGCGGCCGAGGCCGGGCACGCCGTAGGCGAGGTCGAGCTCGTTGTCGTCCTTGAACAGCTCCTTTTGGAAGTTGTTCATGATCGAGAACGCCATGCGACCGACCTCTTCGGGCGGCAAGCGCTGCGCGTCCTTCAGCGGGACGAGAGAGCCATCGATGCGGAACATCGGCGGCAGGCCGGCCTTCAGATGGATGTCGCTGGCGCCGCCCTTGATGGCGACGGTGAGGATGTCGTTCAGCTCCATCGAATGCGCTCCCGGTTCAGCTCGAGTCGTCACGAGGACGTCGGCGCACCATACTAGCCGGGTGCCTTCGCTCGTGGCGAACCCGTCGCCGCGAGCGCGCCGCCGCACACGAGAGGAGCGTCGCATGCGCGCGCGCGCGCTACCCGTGGGAGACAGGTCGGTGCAGGTGCGCTTGCACCGCGCGGACCTGCTCGTACCCGCACCCAGCCCCGATAGGCCCGCGGTCGAGCTCGAGCGCGCCGCCCGCGCCGCCGTGGAGGCGCTGCCCGCGCGCGCGCGCTCGGTGTGCCTCGTGGTGCCGGATCGCACGCGAGACGCGCGCCTCCCGGAGGTGCTCCCCGTGCTCCTCCGCCAGCTGCGGGCGCGCGGCCTGCTCGCTGCCGGGCGTCCGCCGTGTGTGTTCGCCTCCGGCACGCACGCGCCCATGTCGCCGGCCGAGATGAGCGCCGCGCTCGGCGACGACGTCGCGGCTCGTGTCCGCGCGCTGCCGCACGACTGCGACGCGGCCGATCTCGTCGAGCTCGAGGGAGGGCTCGGCGCGCGCGTCCACCCCGAGGTGGCGCAGGCGGCCGCCATCGTCGTCGTGGGGGCGCTCTCCTGGCACTACCTCGCCGGCTTCGGTGGCGGCCGCAAGATGCTGCTGCCGGGCGTGTCCGATCGCGCGACCGCCACCGCCGTGCACCGCGCGTGTCTCGTCTCCCATCCTCCGGGACGCGCGCCCTTCGCGGCCCACGGCGTCCTCGACGAGAACCCGCTGCACCAGCGCATCCTCGAGCGGCTGCCCTCCTTGCTGCCGCGCAGCAGCGGCCTGAGCGTCGTCGTCGAGGGCGGCGCCGTCGTCGACGCCGAGGGCGGCGGCCTGCTCGAGCATCACGCCCGCCTGGCCGCGCGCTTCGCCGAAGCCCGCACGCTCGCGCGCGAGGCTCCCTATGACGGCGTCGTGCTCTCGTGCGGGGGCGCTCCCTACGACGTCGACCTCGTGCAGGCACATAAGGCGCTGTTCGCCATCGCCGACCTCTTGCGAGAGGGCGCGCGCGTAGCGTGGCTCGCCGAGCTCCCGCGCGCGCTCGGCCACGATCGCATGCGAGCGTGGATGACGACGGGGACGCCCGAGCTTCAGCTCCGAGAGCTCCTGAAGCACTTCGTCATCGGCGAGCAGACGGCGTGGTCGCTGCGCTCGCTGATCGCGCGCTTCGAGGTCGGGCTCGTCAGCTCCCTCGACGACAGCCTCGTGCGAGCGCTCGGCATGACGCCCCTGTCTCCGTCGGACATCGAGCCCTTCGTGCGCGCAGCCGGCGGACGGCTCGCGCTCGCTCCCCACGGCGCCGCCTACCGCTACAGGCTCACGTGACCGGAGGGAGCAAGGCTCGGAGGAAATCTGCCCGTGCGGGCGTGCGGCGGAGGGGCGCGGCCTTCAAAGATCAAGGAAAGCGAGCTTCGCTGAGGTCGTCGGGCGCGGCGTCGGTGCTGATCGTCACCTGATAGCCGCCGCCACGTCGCCTCACGCTGCTGACGCGGCCGCTGGCGCTGCCGGACTTCGTCTTCAGCTCGACGCTGCCGCCACGCCGGATGCGCCGCCCGTCGCTGCCCGAGACGTTCACGAGCAGCGTCACGCCGCCGCGCTCGATGGTGCCGACGCTGTCGCCGCCCTTGAGCGTGTCGCCGACCTTCACCGCGAAGCCGGTGAGGGTGCCGCTGGCGGGCGCCGTGACGTTCACATCGCCGCTCTTCGCGAGCAGGCGCTTCAGCTTGTCCTTCTCGCGGTCGAGCATCTCCTGCGCCGAGGGTTGGCTCTCGGCCACCGCCTCGAGCGCCTCGATGTTCGCGCGCAGGTTCGAGATCTCGTCGCTGCCCGCGTCCTCGAAGGAGAACAAGAGCGCGCCGCGCCGGACGCTCTGGCCGTCGCTGGCCGCGACGTCCGCCACGGTGCCACCGGCGCGCGCCTTCACCGCGATGGGACCCTCCCGCTCGATGACGACGGCGTACCACGACGAGGGCCCGGTCGAGCCGCTCGCCGGCTTGGCGCCGTCGTCGTCGTCCTCTGTCGTCTTGGCGCGCGGCGGCCGGCGTCCCGTGGCGGCGCTCGCCTTGCTGTCCGTGTCGTCGAGCCGCGGCTCGCTGTCGTCGTCGAGGGCGCTGTCCGCGGCCGGATCGGCGGCGGCCACGGTGTCGTCGGCGGCGGGGTCGTCGGCGGCGGGGTCATCGGCGGCGGGGTCTCCCGCTGCCGCGCCGTCGTCCGCGGCCGCGTCGTCCGCGAGCGGGTCCGTCTTCGCGGCGCCGTCGTCGGCCACGGGGTCGCCCGCGCTGGCGAGCTTCACGTCGTCGGCGGCGGCCGCCCCGGCGTCGCCCGCGGCGGCTCTGGCGGCTTTGGCCTCGGCGGCGCGCTCCCGCGCGATGGCATCGTTCGGGTCGGCGGTGACGTCGTCCGCGTCCGCCGCGAGCGCGCTCGGCATGGGGCCGAGCAGGGCGTCGCCGAAGAAGCGCAGGCCGCCCCAGCCGCCGGCGCCGACGACGACGACGGCGAGGAGGCCGATCGCGAACCAGGGCAGCGCGCTCTGGACGCGCACCTCCGGCGCCGGGCGCGGCAGCTCCACGCCGGACGTCGGGTATCCCGGCGTCGCGGGCAGCGACGGGGTGGGCGCTACGAAGCTCGCGCCGGCGGGCCCAGCCGGTGTCGGAGGCGGCGCGGCGAACGAGGGCGGCGGCTCCATGGACGGCGGCGGTCCGCCGGCGGCGGTCATCTCCGAAAGCTCCGGGGACGTGCCCGCCGCCCCGTCGAAGTCAGGCTCTCCAGCCGACGTCGGCGGCGCCTCCATGGAGGAGAGCCCAAAGCCGCCGCCGGTCTGCGTGAAGCGCAGCACGCAGTTGCAGATACGGATCTGATCGCCCGTCTTGAGCTGCGCCTTCTGGACGGGCCGGCCATTCACGATGGTGCCGTTGCGGCTCTCGTTGTCGACGATGGCGTAGGTGCCACCCTCGGCGAGGATCTTGGCGTGCAGCTTCGAGACGCCGGGCTCGGTGGCCAGCGTCAGATCGGAGCCCGGCGCGCGGCCGATGACGAAGGTGCCGGCGCTCAGGTTCCACGAGCGCCCCGCGAGCGTGCCCTGCGTGCAGATGAGCTGCCCCGAGATCATGGTCGGGAGCTGAAAGAGGACGGTCCGCTCCTCGCCGCTCACGGCGCGCCCCCCTCGAGGACGACGAGCTCCACGTCGCCCTTCTTCGCCTTGCCGCCGGGCGCGACGCCGGCCTCGAGCCGCTCGCTCGGCACGCCGTGCGAGATGAGGAAGTCCACGACGACCTCGGCGCGCGCGCGGGCCAGCTCGTCGCCGCCCTCGTTGCCGCTGCCGGGGACGCCCTGCACGCGCACGCGGCCGAGCTCGGGCTTGTCGAGCAAGAGGTCCACGACGTCGTCGAGGATGAACTCCGCGGCGGCCAGCATGCGCGGCTGCCCGAGCTCGAAGGGCACCTTGGTCGACAAGGTCACCTGGTTGCGCTTGAGGCGCGCGATGCGCTTTTTCGGCTCGGGCTTGAGCGAGAACGCGCGCACGGTGCGCCCGCCCTCCTCGACGCCGAAGTCGGTCCCCTGCTTGAAGTGCCCGGGGGCCTCCACGACGGCGTGGTAGCGGCCAGCCGGCAGCTCGGCCTCGAACACGCCGGCCTTCACCTGCACGCTCATCTCCCCCACGGTGCCGCCGCGCACGATGACGCGCCCGTCGATGGGCTGGTTGCGCGCGTTGCTCACCCGGCCGCGGAACAAGCCGGCCGGGCGCGGCGTCGGCACGAGCGACACGTCGGCGCGCGTCTCCACGCCGGCCTGCACGTCGACGGTGGCGGTCGCGGTCTTGTAGTCGGGGTGGCTGACGGTGATCGTCTGTAGGCCGGGGGGCAGCGCGGGCGCCTTGAAGCAGCCGCGCACGTCAGAGACGACGACGACGCCGTTGCCGAGGTCCACGTAGGCCTCCTCGATGGGCGTCTGCGCGCGCACGTTGGTCACGCAGCCCTCGACGTCACCGCTGCGGGCGGCCGCCTGCGCCCCGCCTCCTGACGACGACGAAGCGGCGCCGCCCTCGAAGGGGCTGAAGGTCCAGCTCAGCGCCGCGTGCACCGCGTAGGCGGGGTTCAAGGGCTGACCATCGGTGAGCTTGTCGAGGCCGGGGCTGAAGTAGCCGCCGGTGCCGAACACGCCGAAGTCGGCCCCCACGTCGACGTGCAGGCCGCGCACGAGGGTGAAGCGCACGCCGGGCGTCGCCACGAGGTGCGAGTCGAGGAAGCCATAAGGGCCGCCGCCCGGGCCCGCGTCCTCGACGAGGCCGAGGGCCATCTGCCCCCAGAGCTCGGTGTAGGCGGTGACGAAGGGGAACGGCAGCTCGACGCCGAGGCCGTAGAAGACCTGGTCGTAGTACCAGCTCGACGTCGTCAGCGCGAGCAGATGGCCCTGCACGCCACGCAGGTAGTAGCGCTGCGCCGTCCCCGAGTTGCGAGCGTTCTGGTAGGTGTAGCCGCCGTTCACGTGCACGCGCAGCGGCAGGTCCCACGCGTCGTACAGGTCGAGGGTGAACAGCGCCGCGGCGCTCACGCCGAAGTTCGCGAGGTCGGGCCCGAGCCCGTCGAGGGACGCCGGCAGGTAGCCGCGCACGTCGAGGCCGAAGGCCACCGGCATGAGGTCGTAGCCCACCTTCAGCGACGGGTAGAGGTCACCGGCCGTGATCGCCGGCGCGCCCCCCTCGGAGTTGGCGTTGCTCGCGAACTGCACCGCGAGGCCGAGCTCCACGAGGTCGAAGAGCGTGAGCCCGAAGGTGCCGAGCCCGGACGCGAAGGCGTTCTCGTCGGTGCCGGGGCCGATGAAGTCCGGCAGGTAGAACGCGCGCGCGC
>CAYLZW010000375.1:0-5386 GCA_964388085.1 uncultured Myxococcales bacterium
GAAGCCGGGGCCTCGACCTTCAGTGGCGCATCGCGCTCGGCCGGCTCTTGCTTCTCGGCATCCGGTTCACGTGACGCTTCGGCTGCAGAGTGGGCTACCTTCGGTTCGGAGCAAGCGGCTGTTCGGCGTCGTGCGTGGGGCGCTGCGAGATGCGAGCGGGCGCTTTGGGTTTCGGATCGTGCACTACTCGGTGCAGAGCAATCATCTGCACCTGCTCGTCGAGGCTGCTGGGGCGAGCGTGCTCTCGCGTGGGGTTGTCGGGCTGCAGGTGCGCATCGCTCGCAGCTTGAACACGCTGCTGCGTCGACGTGGGTCCGTGTTCTCTGGCCGCTATCATGCGCGCACGCTCAAGACGCCGCGCGAGGTGCGCAACGCGCTCGGGTACGTGTTGCTGAACG
The DNA here is from genome assembly GCA_964388085.1 of uncultured Myxococcales bacterium. Lineage (GTDB taxonomy): Bacteria > Myxococcota > UBA727 > UBA727 > CAYLZW01 > CAYLZW01. Next base: position 399 of record CAYLZW010000375.1, read on the forward strand.
CGCGCAAGCACGCCGCGGAGCGCGGACAGCGCTACGATGCTGGCTGGCTGGACCCGTGCTCCTCGTCGAGGGCCTTCGATGGCTGGCGCGGCCGACCACCAGACGCCGACCTGTTGGAAGTCACGTCGAAGCCAAAGACGTGGCTGCTCTCCGTAGGCTGGCGCAAGCGCGGTCTCCTGGATCTCTCAGAGGTCCCGAGCCACAGCGAAAAACGGCCGTCCCCTCGAAGGCGAGCGGCCTGACCCTAGCAGGCTGCTGAAAAACGCTGCCTCGCTCGCCGCGCGGTGCGAAGCCCCATGATACGAGCGCTGCTACAAACCCGCGAATCCGGCAACTCTCGTCGAGAAACGCTCGTGAGTCGATGCCATCGATGCGAAGGCGAGGCGCTCGTCAGGCTGCTGAAAACGCCCTTGTGGCGTTTTTCAGCAGCCTGCTAGGGCGTCTCCCCAAAGAGAAGGGGCCGCCCCGGCAGGAGCAGCCCCTCTCGAGCGCGCGAGCACAGCCGGCGCCGATCTCGCTCAGGCGAGCTCGTCGTCGGTTGGCTCGTCGGCGCGGGCGGGGAACAGGCCCTTGGGAGGCTGGGCGAGTCCCATGCCGGCGCCGAGGATGGCGCCGATGCCGACGCCGAGCGGCAGCGCGTCGAACGCCGTCGTGCGGATGAACCAGAAGGCCGACTCGACGAGGCTCGTCGGTCCCATCCAGGAGGTCTCGACCGCGCAGGCGGCGGCGCCGGCGCTGACGACGATGAACGAGCCGACCATGCCGAGGGCGGCGCCGAGCAGCGTCGAGATCGGCACCACGCGCACGCGGCTCGACCAGGCGTCGTCACCGCGCAAGGCCTCGGTGGCCTCGAGCAGGCGCACCACGATGCGCTCGCCGACGAGGCGGCCGACGACGGCGAAGACCACGAGGTCCGTGAGGATCACGAAGGGGGCCTCCGGCCAGGTGCCGAAGGTGAAGATCTGCGGCTCGAGCAGCGGCAGGCCCATGCCCGCGACCACCGTCAGCACGGCGCCGAGGAAGCCGAGCCGGCGGGCGTGGTGCAGGCGCAGCGGATCCATGCGCACGAGCTCGCCCAGGCGATCCTCGACCGCCATGTAGGCGCTCTCCACACGTGCCCGTTGGCGATCGCGTGCGCGCAGCGCGTCCTTGCGACGCCCCGTGGCGTACAGCAGCGCCGACAGCAGGCTCGCCTCGATGCCGCGCCAGAGCAGCGTCAGCTCTCGGCCGAGGCCGATGCGGCTCGGCGCCGCGACGAGGAAGGTCATCACCGGCACGCCGATGAGGACCAGCGCCGAGATGAGCGGAACGCGAGCGACCGGTGACGCGTTCAGCGCGAAGAGCGCTCCTAACAGGAGCACGGACGTGAAGACGCAGCGGTCCTTGGCAGCGGCCGCATTGGTGGAGCACGAGCGCATCTCTGGCCTCCCAGGACGAGCACGCGCCGGCGCGCCGTCCGATCTCTGCGATCACAAATCAGTGTACCGACCGTGAGATTCCAGAGCCAACCGACACCGGGACGATCGTGAGCTGGGCTACACAGCGAGACAGGGGGAACCGGCGCTGCAGAGGCGCGGCTCGACAAAGGCGCGCGCTTCGGAAGAGACTGCCCGCGCTCGGCAGGACGCGTCCCGTCGCCGCCGGGCCACCACTGGAGGCCTCGGCTTTGCGACTCGCCTGCCCGACCCCAAAGAACCTCGTCCACCGCGTCCTCTTGCGCGGCGCCCTCGCCTGTAGCCTGCTGTTCCTCGTCGGCTGCGACGGCCCGCACAGCATCGTGCACGGGCTCAGCGAGCTCGAGGCCAACGAGGTCATCGTCGTGCTCGACAGCCAGGGGATCAGCGGCTCGAAGCTGCTCGAGGAGGGCCGCGTGGTCACCTGGGCGGTGCAGGTGCCGGGCAGCCGCAGCAAGGACGCGCTGCGCATCCTCGTGGCCAACAAGCTGCCGAAGGCGCGCAGCACCGGCCTCAAGGAGGTCTACCCCGCGGGCTCGAGCGGCCTCATCCCGACGCAGACCGAGGAGAAGGCCAAGTTCCTGATGGCGATGCAGGGCGAGATCGAGACCATGCTGAAGTCGCTGCCCGGCATCCAGAGCGCCAACGTCTCCGTCGTGGTGCCCGAGAAGGACGTCATCCGCGACGTCGACACGCCGCCGCCGCCGCCCACCGCCTCGGTCGCCATCGTCTACAACCCCGAGGACGGCGGCAAGAAGCCCGTCGACGAGGAGCGCATCCAGAAGCTGGTGGCCAACGGCGTCGAGGGCCTGAAGCCGCAGAACGTGCAGGTGCTGATGAAGGAGAACCGCGCGCCGGTGCTCCTCGGCATGGACTCGGGCAGCGCCGCGCTGGCGCCCATGGCAGGCGAAGAGGTGCTCTCCATCCGCGTCGTCGACAAGAAGGCCGGCCTCAGGGCCAAGCTCGTCATCGGCGGCTTCGGCCTCCTGGCGGTGCTCGGCCTCGTGCTCGGCATCGTCGGCATCGCGCGCTCGATCTCGCTCAAGTCGAAGCTCGCGAAGGCCGAGGCGGAGTCGCAAGCGCTGCGCAAGGCGCGCCGAGAGGGATAGCAAGGTAGGTACTACACGTGGCGTCCCTCGCGCGGCTGCTCCACCCGCTGACCCGTCGTCAGCAGACCCTGCTGCTCACCATGCTGAGCTTCGGCGGCTCGTCGAGCGTGGAGCTCATGGCGCTGTTGCCCGACGGCGAGGCCGAGGCGCTGCGCGACAAGGCGCAGAAGCTCGAGGAGATCCCGAAGGAGAAGCGCGTGCCGCTGATGGTGCGCCAGCTCCGGCAGATGATGAGCTTTCGCACCTCGAAGGGCCTCGAGGGCGTGGAGCCCTCCTGGCTCATCGCCGGCTTCCGCGGCGAGTCGCCGCGCACGGTCGCCATCGTGCTCATGCACATGCCGTCGTCGGTGGCGCGCCAGATCGTCGCGCGCCTGCCCGAGCCCGTGCGCAACGCCATGCCCACGCGCGCCGAGCTGAAGGACGTCCCGCTCGAGGTGGTCAAGCTGGTGCGCGCGCGCTTCGACGCGAAATTCGCCTCCATGCCCGTCGAGCACGAGCTCGAGACCCTGCGCTTCTCCGACGTGATCCTGCTCACGGCGCGCGAGCTGGTGGCGCTCATCCGCAAGCTCGGCGCCGACGAGCTGGCCGCCGCCTTCGTCGCCGTGGGCAAGCGCGCGCTCGCCGAGCTGCTCGGCAAGCTGCCGCCCGAGAACGCCGAGGAGCTCATCGCCGCCGTCAAGCGCGTCTCGTCAGAGGACGCCATGGAGCTGAAGGCCGCGCAGGCCTTCCTCGGCAAGGTGCTCGGCAACTTCCACAACACCGACGAGCTGTTTCAGAAGGCGGGCCTGTACCGGCTCTCGCGCGCGGTCTCGAACGAAGACCCGGTGTTCGTGCGGCAGCTCTCGCAGCGCTTCCCGCGCGCGCACGGCCGCCTGCTCCACGAGTACCTCGCGCGTATCCGCGGGCGAGAGCCGATCCCGCCGGAGCAGATCCTGCGGCTCCGGGACCAGATCCTCGACGAGATCGTCGACCTGTCGCGGCGCGGCAAGATCGAGGCGCGCTACGGCCAGAGCCCCCTGGCGTATGAGGCGCGCGAGAGCTGACCCTCGAGAGGAACGTGGCGGGCGCTAGCGCTCGACGACACAGTCGAGGCACAGCGTCGCGTCGGGCAAACGCTCGGGCTCGATGGGCGCGAGGCACTTCGGGCACACGCCGGGCTCGGGCGAGAACGCGCTGAGCGCGATCGAGACGTCGTCGGGCGGAAGCGTCGCGCGACGAGCGTCGGAGTCAGTGGAGCGAGACGCGAGAGAGCCGGGCACAACTCCTCCTGTTCGTGGTGGTGGACCAGGAGAGAGTGCCATGTGTGTGCCACGACGCAGGACGTCAGCGCGGAGCGGTCGGGAGCAGGCGGCGCTGCTTGCGCTCCTCGTCGAGCCGGCGGTGCGCAATCTCGCAATATTCGCCGTCACGCTCGACGCCGACCCATTTGCGCTCGAGCCGATCGCACGCGAGCAGCGTCGAGCCCGAGCCCGCGAAGCAGTCGAGCACGCGGTCCCCTTCGTTGGTCCCGGCGAGGACGAGGCGCTCCATGAGGCGCAGCGGCTTCTGCGAGGGGTGCTTGCCGTGCGCGCGCTCGCGCATCGGCGTCACCGGGATCTCCCAGAAGTTCCGCATCTGCTTGCCGCCGTTCAGCTCCTTCATGTGCTTGTAGTGGAAGGTCCAGTTCTTGGCCTTCTTCGACGTGTTGTTGCAGAGCCACAGCACCTGCTCCGTCGACTCCGTGAACATGCGGCAGGTGATGTTCGGCTGCGCGTTCGGCTTCGCCCAGATGATGCTGTTGACGATGCGCAGGTCCATGCGCGCGGCGATGGCGCCGATCGTGTAGATGTTGTGGTAGCTGCCGAAGAGGAAGATGTTGCCGTTCTCCTTCGTGACCCGGCACACCTCCGTGAGCCACGCGGCCGTCCACTCCTCGTACTCGCTCGTCGTGAAGCGGTCCCATTCGCTGTCGATGGTGACGTGGCTCGAGAACGCCCAGGAGAGCCCCTTGCGGTCGCGCGCGATGTTGTACGGCGGATCCGTGATGCAGGCGTGGAAGTACTCGTCGGGCCACTGCGCGAGCGTCTCGAGCGCGTCGCCCTGGTAGAGCTGGTTCGGCATCGGCACGAGCTTGCCCGGCTTCGCGCCGCTCTCCTCGACGACGCGCGGCGGCGAGACGGGCTCGTAGGGCTTCGTGGCATCGAGCGGCGGCACCTCGCCGTCGAACGAGGTCTTCCGCGCGAGAGGCGCCGCGGCCTCCTTCTGTCCGGCCTGCTTCTGAGCCTTCTTCGCCGCGACGGATGCCACCATGCCTCTGTCTCCTCGTGTCGCCACCGGGCGCCGGCTGACGACGTGAAGGCACTATGGGGGCCGGCTTGTGCGCGCTCCAGTTTTTGACCCTGCGCTCGTCGTGACGTGCGCACAGGAAAAAAATTTCGCGCAAAGC
>CAYLZW010000376.1:0-5364 GCA_964388085.1 uncultured Myxococcales bacterium
GGATGAAGTTCGCCGTCTTCAGCGTGTCGTCGCCGCCGATGCTGATGAGCGCGTCCAGCTCGAGATCCACGAGCGCGCTGTAGACGTTCTTGAGCTTGTCCGTCTTGCTCGGGTCGTCGAGGTCGCTCGGCTTCTCGATGCCCTTGCCCGGGTTCGTGCGCGCGGTGCCGATGTTGATGCCGCGGCTGTTTCTGAGCCCGCGCAGGTCCTTCTCGGTGAACAGGCGGTAGTGCTTGTCGGGGACGAGCCGCCGACTGACCGGGTGATAGTCGTTGAGGTTCGAGTAGCCGTGAAAGAAGCCGATGACCTCACGTCCGTCCGCCAGGAAGGAGATGGCGGCCGCCGAGATGACGGCGTTCGCCGCCGGCGCGGGGCCACCCGAAAAGATGATGCCCACGCGCTTTACGTGGTCGCCCTTTTTATGCGCGCTGGCGGGATGCTTGATCATGAGAAGCTGCTCCTCCCCTCGTCGGGCTTCGTGCGGCGCCCTGGCAGCGCCCGCGCTAGCCTTAGCACGGCCTTGGCGCCGCTTCGGCGGGTTGTGACAATGCCGCGCTGGAGTGTGCATGTTCTTCCTTGCCGGCGCCGTCCTCGTCCCGCTCGCCGCCCTCTACGTCAGCCTGCGGCTCATCGCGCCGCTGGCCCGCTCCCTCGGGCGCGCGAGGCTCCTGCTGTGGCTCGGGTGGGCGCCGCTGCCCTTCCTCGTGCTGCTCGAGCCGCTGCGCTGGTCGCTCGACATCGAGCGTGACCACGCCTTCGGCGCCGTGGCGCGCTTCGCCTCCTACGGCGGCATGGGCGCGTTCTCGCTCTTGTTCAGCCTGACCTTCCTGAAGGACCTCGTGTGGCTCGCCCTGCGCGTCGCCGACAAGCTCACGAGGAAGCTCTCCGGCGCGGGCGCGCTACCGGAAGATCCCGACCGGCGACGCGCTTTATGGGTGGGAGCGAACGCCGGCGTGCTCGGCACCGCCGTGGTCATGGGCGGCTTCGGCTTCGCCGAGGCGCGAAGGCGCGCGCGCGTCGTCGAGATCGATGTCCCGCTGGCGGACCTGCCGGACGCGCTGCACGGCTTCACCATCGCGCAGGTGAGCGACATCCACGTCGGGCAGGCCGGCATCGGTCGTGACTACCTGAGCGCCATCGTCACGAAGGTGAACGAGCTGGCATGCGACATCGTCGCGGTCACCGGCGATCTCGTCGACGGCAGCGTCGCCGACCTGCAGCACGATGTCGCGCCGCTCGCGCAGCTCCGCGCCGAGCACGGCGTGTATTTCGTCACCGGCAACCACGAGTACTACTCGGGAGCTGACGAATGGGTGGCCCATGTGCGCTCGCTCGGCCTCACCGTGCTCGCCAACGAGCACCGCGTCGTCGAGCGCGGCGGCAAGAAGCTGATGGTCGCCGGCGTCAACGATCTCCGCGCGGGCCGGCGCTCGCCGAGGGACGCCTGCGCGCCCGACAAGGCCTGCGCGAACGCGCCTGACTGCGAAGCGCGCGTGCTCCTCGCACACCAGCCGCGCAGCGCGAAGCTGGCGGCGCCACACGGCTACGATCTGATGCTGAGCGGCCACACGCACGGCGGGCAGCTCTTCCCGTGGAACTTCTTCATCCACGTCGTCGAGCCCTACGTCGCCGGCCTCTACCGGCACGAGCGCATGTGGGTCTACGTGAACCGCGGCACCGGCTACTGGGGCCCGCCGCTGCGCGTGGGCTCCCCGTCGGAGATCACCAAGCTGCGTCTCGTCAGGGCCTGAGCGCTCCTTCCCGTGGGGATCGGACCCCGCTTCGGGTCTCGTTCTGCGCGTGAATAGTGGAGAAGTCCCTCCCTTGGGTTCAGCCGCTGCATGGCTCGCACCCACGCCGCCTCGGCGAACTCGCCTTACCCCCGTTTGTGCTTGAGGGGCGGAGAACGTCGGTCGCGTCCGGGTTGGTGCAGCGGAACCATCTCAGGTAGCCTCATCCACGCGGGGCACCGGAGCGCGCGCGACGTGGGTCACGTCGGCTCACCTCCGCTCGCGCTGTCGAAGAGCAGCGAGGCAGGCCGTTCGCCACCGAAACGCAGGATCTTTGAAAGGCGGGCTCGGGTGCAGAAACTTGGAAACGGTTTTGGGATGCGCCTGCGACACGCGGGCCGAGTTCTGGTCGTGTGCGCGCTGCATCTACCCGGTGCTGCCCTAGCGGCTGATGGTCTCGCAGACTCGATGTGCGAGCGGCTCGCTGATGGCTCCCCAGACGTGATGGTTGGCGCGTGGACAAAGACACTGCGGCGAGACTCAATAGCGCCCTGAATACAGGATGGCCCTATTCAGCCTCTAAAACGGTTGTCTACTTCGATTCGATTTTACAGGAACTCTCAGACACAACTCGCGTCCGAGCCCGTTTTCGAGTGGAAAACACAAGCACAAGCGACTGTGTACCTTTTGACGGTAGAAGCTGCATGTCGGTGCGATCAAATGCGGAAGACTCCGACTGCGCAACCGGCGCAAGGGCATATGCTGGGTGCTCTTCCGGTGACTGTGTGCTCACCGTCTGCGAAGACAATATAAGCAATGGTGTAGGGTCTTCTACCATCACGCAAGTAGTACGCCATGAAATCGGACACACCATGCGCCTTGACCATGTTAAAGACGGTGCAAATTGTGGTGGAACACCGTTTTTCTGCTGGGGTTCCGTAGGAACCGACGGATGTGATGGTGAGATGATGTGCTCGTCATTCGGCCAGCCGTGCTCTGCGCCCAGCAGCGCGACATACACATACTACGAGGGGTGGGGCGCGCGCCGGTGGTACACCACTAACAACGGGCGTTTCGGTGAGCGAGACGTTGGGTCGGGCTCGTCTTCTGGTGCAGATATCACGAGTCATAGAAAGCATTCTTTGTCGCGGGTCTCCATCTTTAAGCCGCGGATTGACTGCGCGGGTTTGTCATCGCCCACCTACGAATGTGTGGCGGCGATACCCGAGATCACGGGTTCGTCTCCGGAGACCAACGACTCGTACACCAGAATCATCGCCATGAAGGACTATACGGACACGGGCGGGTGGGCCTACCAGATTTCGAAGGTGAATGATCACATGGACATTGCTTACCAGCCAGATGTCGCAATGAACCCGCAAGGGACCAAGGCGTTCGCGGTCCTGGTTGCTGAACACGACCTGGCGGTTTGGATAAAGGCTTACGACCTCACGACAGCCACGTTCCTTGGTGGGATCCAGGTCGGGTTCGACGCCTCCGGCCCAGCGCGGATAGTATACGACAGAGTGGGGCCCTACGAGAGTGAGTCCTGGGTGCGAGTCATCTGGCAGGAGCGAAATGGTAGCACCCAAGTAAGGTCGTTTAAGCCTGATTCGCCGTTTACGACGATTGTATCCGGTGCGAATTCTGCCGGTCATCTGTTCAACGGAATTCGGCGCGACGTTCCATGGGACTTCGCTTGTGGCTACAACACTCCGCGTGAGTCGCGGGAGTGTGTCCTGTTCGGTATCGAGATGGGAGGAGACAGGGTGAGGTCGCAGCGGTGGGCGTTTAGCGCGGATGCCACCACGCTGCAACACGGGGCATTCGGATTCCAGGGGGGCTTCACAAACGGCTACACGCTTCTCACCGGAGTAGAGTCCGCTACGTTTGACCTGCATCGATGGGACTACGTTGTATCGGCTGGCAGAAAGACGGCGAGTGAGTCCACTGCCAACACGAGAATGCTGAGATTCGATACATCTGATGTTGGGCAGACGTATTCGACGGCCTTGACTCTGAGCGACGCATTTACCTGTGACACGCAGTCGCACAACGGTATTGCGAATGCGCCGATGTCGATGTCAGGTGGATATTCCGCTGCCTATTCGGTTCACACAGGAAGGCTCTTTTCACTGCACTATTCCGGAGGCCCAAGTGTTTTCTGTTACTAGTGGTTCTCGTTTGGTGGCAGCGACTCTCTGTGTCTCTTGGTTTGCTGGCTGCAAGCCGCCCGTCTTCCCGCTCCCAGGTCCTGAGGCCGAGGAGACTGATGCGGCTGGAACCCATGATTATACAAGGGAAGTCGCTGAATACCATTCGATTGTTCTGATCGACGGTTCGTTTGTGCCGAGCTATGAGCCAGGGTTTCGTCCCAGCGACGGGTTCCCGAATGTCGACGAGAGCGAACGCCCCCCTGTGTATGACGAGGCGACAGGTTTTCGAGATCTCTCGGGGCACGTCCATCGGGCGGATGATCATCGTAGTGACGTAGTCAGTGCCCTGGTTGGTCCTGTCCTAATCAGCGAGTCGGACCTGCTTCAGATGGAGCAGACCGGCCGCCTTACCGATGCTGAACCCTGGATTGTCGCATCCCTAGGGCAGATAGTGAACGACGAGCCAGAGGCGCCGCATTTCGGTTTTGTTGTCGACTGGACGACCCCTCTGTTCAGGTACAACGTGACCAACGGCGGCTATCTGTACGACAACTTCGAGACCGCTGACGCGCTATTCGAGTTCATCAACGGCGTGCCGCTACGGTCGCTCAGCCCGGTGAGACTGGAGTCGCTTCTCGACGCGGAACAGTTTCGCGAGCCTGACGAAGGTCCGTGAGGGATGGCCTCACCCAAGCGTCAGCGGATGTCGTCGGCCATGAGGTCGCGCACCGAGGCCTCGACCTCTTGCAGCGGGGGAGGCTCGGCGCTCAACACCCGGCGAGCGATGGGCGGCAACGCGAAGGCGCCGCGATGTCCGGTGGCGTCGTAGAAGCGTAGCCCGCGCAGGCTCTGTGCTTTCTCGTCGCACACGTCGGTAGGGTCGTCGCCGAGCGTCGCGATGGCGAGGTTCCACAGGCCGCCGGGATAGACCGCGGTGAAGCACTGGTAGACGCGCACCATGGGGAACACGTCGCTGAGGCCCGCGTTCACGCGCTGCAACATGCTCGGGAAGTACCAGAAGGAGCCCGCCTGCACGGTGACCGCGCCGCCGGGCGCCAGCCGCTGCTTGATGGCCGCGTAAAAGCGCTTCGAGTAGAGGACGGTGCCGGGCCCGATGGGATCGCTGGCGTCGATGACGATGAGGTCGTAGCGCCCCTCGCCCTGCTCGAGGAAGGCGAGGCCGTCCTCCGCGTGCGCGCAAAAGCGGGACTCGTCGTCGAGCGGGCGGCCGTCGGGCGTGCGCCAGATGCTGGGCAAGAGCTCCCGCGCGGCGTTCATGACGCTGGCGTCGATGTCCACGAGGTCCACGCGCTCGACGTCCTTATGCCGCAGCGCCTCGCGCGCCGCGCCGCCGTCGCCGCCGCCGATGATGAGCACGCGCTTCGGCCTGCTGGAGGCCGCACGACGACAGAGGCCGACGTGCACGAGCAGCTCGTGGTAGCCGGCCTCGTCCGCCTCGGCGCACTGCAGGTTGCCGT
>CAYLZW010000377.1:0-5363 GCA_964388085.1 uncultured Myxococcales bacterium
GCAGCTTCAGCACGCGGCGGCCAGGGCGTCAGGACCGACGCGGCGAGCATGTACTTTCTAGCTGCACGGGGGGGCGAAGGTTCGAGCCCTTCAGGGCGCGCCATTCCTTCTGGTGATCCGTTCGTCTTCTCTCCCCGGAGCCCGGCTTAGAAGCCCTATTGACGACGAGAGACGCGCTCGAGCGTGCTGTCCAGTTGGGCGAGCGCCTCCGCACGATCGCCGAAGAAGCGCATGGACAGGCCGCCGCCGAGGGCGAGCGCGGAGCCCATCATGCGCACCAGCCGGTTCGGCGCGACGGCGAGGGAGGTCATGACTCCCGCTTCGCGCAGCGCCTCGAGCAGCCCCCGCGCCGCCGACGTCAGGCTCGGGTCGAAGCCGCTGACGGCGGTGGTGTCGAAGAACGCGACCAGCGGGCGTTCGGCTCCGAGGAATGCGCCCAGCCCGTCTCGTGCGCTCGCGACCTGGTCGGACGTGATGTGGCCGTGCATGCGCAGCTCGATGGCGCGTGGCTCCACCCAATGAAAGTCGATCGCGGCTTCTGACATTTCGACAGCAGACCTGGGCGACGATGCACGGCATCGAGCGTGAGAGCTCGATGATGCCCCACCGTAGAGGCCCGGGCGGCATCGTGCACCGCGCCTTGCGACCTGCCTCGTCTTGCTACGGCGCGAGCCGAAGGCCTGGCCCGTTCGGGCGCCGAGGCCGGAGCAACGCTCAAGGCGCGCTGCTGCGGTCGAACACGCCATCGACCACGAGCGTCAGCACGCAGCCGTTCAGGCCCTGGCCGTTCGGGGCGTCCGCCTTCACCTGCGCCTCGAGCGCGTCACACGTGGCGGCGTCACCGACGAGGTTGTAGCCGACCTCCATGGTCATCTCCATGGTCTCGCCCCGGTCCTCGACGACCCAGCGCTCGTCGGCCTCGAGGTCACAGGGCGAATTCTCGACGTCACGCACCGCCGGATCGGGGTCGGCGACGAGGTCGTTTCCGTCGATGTCGAAGACGAGGCCGAGCTCGCTGTCTTCGCAGGTGGACGGGTCGAGCGTGTCGCACGACTGCAGCACGGCGCGCTCGCCGTCGCCTTCCACGAGGTACATCAGGTAGGTGTTGTCCTCGAACTCGGGCGGCTCGAGGCCATCGGCGAAGGCGGGGTTGTCCGTGCAGCGCTCTCCGACCTCGAGCGCCGAGCCGGTCACCTCCCAGTAGAACACCTCGCCGTATTCCGCCTCTTCGGGCCCGGGCGCGCGCGGAGCGCAGGCGACGACGAGGGGCAACAACCCGCAAGCGCCGAGCGTGACCGGAAGAGCGCGAGAGAAGAGTGCACCAATCGTCATGACGAAGATCCCCATGTGTTCAGACCCATTCGTACGCGCTCAAAAGTCGACGTCGGGCCCGGTCTGGAAGCTGCCGAGCACCTCGATCTCCGACAGCGCCCGATCGTAGACGCGCACCTCGTCCACCGCCCCGTCGAAGCGTTCGTCGTGGCTCCACGCCGAGCGGCCGATCCAGTTGTTCACGTCGTCAATCGACGACAGCGGCATGGTGCTCGACCCTCGGCTGCGCTCGCCGCCGTCGATGTAGTAGGCCGCCTGGCCGGCCTCGGGGTCGTACGTGAAGGCGATGTGCACGGCGCGGCCGATGGGGAGCGGCTCCGCATAGAGGGAGAGCACGGTCGCGCCGCTCGGGTCCTGCATGCGGACCCAGCTCCGGTCGGAGCCCTCGCGAGGCGTGAGCATAATGCTCGCGCTGTCTTCGCCCGTGTAAGGGGCGCCCGCGTCCGGGGCCTCGACGTCGAAGATCTCGCCGGCGCTGCCGTCGCCGAAGTCGAACAGGTGCTGCCACAGGCCCGCGCTCGCCGCGCCCTGCCAGTCGACCCAGAGCTCGATCGTGACGGCGTCGAGCGACGAGATGAGGCCGTTCGGCAGGTCGAGGTAGCCGTCACCGAGGCCGTCGATCACGAGGTCGCCGGCGCTGCGCGCGACGTCGCCGCGGTAGTGGCCGTGCTGGTCGCCCTCGCTGTCCCGCGCCACGAGCACGTCGGCGGGCTCCGCGAACGAATAGCGATGCCGGGGCGCGCCGGGCGAGGGCGCCGTGACGTCGCTGCCGAGCTGGTAGGCGACGAAGTAGCGGAAGGACGCCGTGGCGTCGTTGGTACGCAGGCCGACGCCGCCGGCCGCGCGTCGCCCTGCCACGTGGTGATACACGAACGTCGACGCGTCGGAGAGGCAGAACATCTGGCGCTCCCCTCCCCCCGCTTGTAGGCGCCGCGTGTCACCCGCCGAGACGGGCGCCGGGTGACGGCCGCGGCCGCCCGCGACGCCGCCGCTCACGCGGTAGACACCGAGCGAGTCGGCCGTGTGCAGAGAGCAGAGCCACGCGTCGAGCCCATCCATGGACACGAGCGCGCCGACGTTCGCGGTGCTCGCGTCGTCGAGCGTGAGCAGGTGGACGCTCGTCTCGACGGCGACCTCGGTCGCGCTGACGGACGGGAACGTCAGCCGGCAGTTCTTGGCGCCGAGCCCCTCGCTCTGGGTGATCGCGCCGTTCGCCACCGTCCAGGTGCAGCCGAGGGGCGCCCAGGTCGGGTTTGCGTCGTCGTGGAAGCCCTCGAACAACAGCAGCGCGTCACCGGGCGCGAACGGCCGCGGATCGCACGCGTCGCCGACGCCGTCCGCGAGCTCGCCGGCCTGAAGCTCCTGGACGTTCTCTTGCGACGGGTTCGGCACCGACGGGCAGTTGTCGCACTCGTCGCCGACGCCGTCGCCGTCCTCGTCGTAGGGAGAGCACAGGCCCGCGTCGTAGCCCGCGTCCAGCACGCCGGCGTCCTCGCCCGCGTCCGGCGGCGAGGCGGAGGCGTCCTCGGCATCGGCGGCGTCGCGCTCACCGGCGTCCTCGGGGGCGACGTGCGCGTCGACGAGGCCGCCGTCGAGCAGAGGCGGGTCCTCGCCCGCGTCGAGCGCGCGCGGGCCGGCGTCGATCGTCGTCAGCGTCGATCCCTCGGCGCAGCGTCCGTCCACGCAGGACTCCGCCGCCGCGCAGTCGCCGTCGTCGTTACAGGGACGCGCGCTCTGCACCGCCGGCGCGCAGGCAGCCGCCCCCAGCGTCGTACCGGCGAGCAGAGACGCGATCGTGAGGAAGGCCGGCGCGCGCACCATACCGCAGCATACCCCTGAAGCGGCGGCAGGCGCCCCTTCCAGCGCGCGGGCGTCTCGGCGAGCGCCGCGCGGCGCTCAGGCCTTCGCGCGGCGTGATCGCAGGTGCTCGATCAAGTGCTCGACGACGGCAGGGTCGCTGGCGGACAGGCCGTGGTCCCCGCCCTCGAGCCGAATCAGCGCGGCGCCGGCGCCGAGGTCCTTCACGAGCGCAGCCGACTTGCGGAAGTCCGCCAGCGGGTCCTGCTCGTCGTGCGCCACCATCACCTTGCCGCCCGGCTTCACGCCCGACGACAACAGCGCCTGCATGGCTTCGACGAAGGAGTCCGAGGCGCCGAACGCCTGCGTCCGCCCGCGCACGTCCTCGAGCACCATGGCCTGCGCCACGAGGTGCTCCCCCTTCGGGTCCTCGACGAAGTCGGGCAGGCCGGTGCCGGGCGCGGCGAGCTGGTTCAGGAAGGGGATCTTCGCCGCGTGCCCGAGCAGCGCGTTGACGACGCCGGGCGTGGCCGAGAGATAGGGCGCCTGCAGGAAGAGATCGACGTCGCCGGCGAGCACGCTCTGGCCGCCGCTGCCGTCGACCTGCAGGCGTCCGGCGCGCGCCATCAGGGCGGCGCCGAGCACGCCCGGCCCAGCGCCCATGCTCTCGCCGACGACCGCCAGGTGGGCGTCGTCGCCGTACAGCTCCTTGCCGACGCGCGCGGCGTCCTCCACGACGGCGGCGACGTGCAGCGCGATGCTCTCGCCGCTCGCGATGCCGCCCTTCTTGCCCTCCGTCTGTCCGGCCCACTGGTGGTCCATGACGACGACGTACGCGCCCGCCTTGTTCAGCCGATCGACCTCCTCGAGGAAGGCGCGGCCGCTCTCGAGGAAGCCCGGCGACATGACGACGACGTCACCGCTCGGCGCGGCGCTGGGCTTGAAGTGCTGCGTGAACACACGCGCGGCCTCGACGTCCTTGCCGTTCACCCTGCCGGAGGCCTGGACGAAGCGCTCCGTGACGTCGGCGGGGTCGCGCCCGTAGCGGGTGAGCGCGATGGCCTTCTGCGCGGCGAACAGCTCGCCGCCGTTCAGCTGGCTCTGCACGCCCGGATCCATGACGGGACGGCCCCAGGCGGCCTCGCGCTCCTGCACGAAGTCACGCAGCAGCTTCAGCTCGTCGGCGGCCGAGACGCCGGTGGAGAGCGCCGCCCGCACGCGCAGCGCGAGGGGGTTCGTGTCGAACCCGTCGCCCGTCGTGCCCGCGCGCCGCTGCTCGTTGCCCCAGATGCCGTCCCGGTTGCCGAGCAGATCCTTCAGCTCGGAGACGGTGCCGCCGATCTGTGAGCGCGTGACGGACGGTGCGGGGCGATGGGCGATGCGGGTCATGCGGCCTCCGAGGCGGACGCCCAGTGTAGTCACGGGCTGCGCCCTTTGGCCCCGCTCGTTCGCGAACTGTGCGGTCTGCACGCGCGCTCGCCGCGGCCGGGCCCTTTGCGCCGAGGCCCTCGTCCCGCTACCTCGTGCGCATGGTCGAGCTTCGCGAACGAGGTCAGACAGAGGAGCCGCTGCTTCGCCTGCGGCCGCCACCGGCGCGATCTCCGTCGTCGGTCGTGCGCATCGAGGACGACTGGTACGTCGTCTGTACGTCCGACGAGCTCAAGAAGAAGCCGCTCTCGGTGACGCTGCTCGGCACGCCGCTGGTCATCTACCGAAGCCACGGCGGCGTCGGCGCCCTGCTCGATCGCTGCCCGCACCGCAACGTGCCGCTCTCGGCCGGGCGCGTCGTCGGCGAGCGGCTCGAGTGCAGCTACCACGGCTGGCAGTTCGACGACGCCGGCGTGTGCCGGCACATCCCCTGCCTCATCGGCGAGCCCGACGCCAAGGCGCGGCGGGTGCCGGCCTACGCCGCGCGCGAGCAGGACGGTCACGTCTGGGTCTATGGCAAACCCGACGCGGAGCCCGTGCGCGAGCCCTATCGCTTCCCCTTCTACGACGACGAGCGCTACACGCAGGTGGCGCACCAGATCGTCATGCAGGGCAGCGTGCACGCCGCCGCCGAGAACGCGCTCGACGTGCCGCACACCGCCTACCTGCACGGCGGCTTGTTCCGGAAGCCGCGCGCGGCCGGCGATCAGCGCGGCAACCTCATCGACGTCGTCATCAAGCGCTGGCACGAGGGCTGCGAGGCCGAGTACATCGGCGAGCCCGCGCCGAAGGGCCTGCTCGGCCGC
>CAYLZW010000378.1:0-5323 GCA_964388085.1 uncultured Myxococcales bacterium
GCATCATGGACCGGCAGGCCGGCGAGCGCATCGCGGCCAACACGCCCATCCAGGGCAGCGCCGCCGACATCTGCAAGCTCGTGATGCTGCACATCGCCGACGCGCTCTACGAAGAGGAGCTCGAGGCCCGTATGGTGCTTCAGGTGCACGATGAGCTGGTCTTCACGGCGCCGGAGGCGGAGGTCGATCGCGTGCAGCGCCTCGTGCGCGAGAAGATGGAGAGCGTCGTGTCGCTGAAGGTGCCGCTCAAGGTGGACGTCGGCGTCGGACGCACCTGGGGCGAGGCCAAGGACTGAGCGCAAAGACCCGCGCGCTGAGACGGCGCGCCGGAGGGACCATGGCCTGGGCCATCGCGATTCATGGGGGCGCGGGCACGATCAAGCGCGACATGCCCGACGAGGTCGTAAGTGACATCAAGCGTGCGCTGGCGAGCTGCTTGAAGCGCGGCATGGACGTGCTCGCCACCGGCGGCAGCGCGCTCGACGCCGTCGAGACGGCGGTGCGTGCGCTCGAGGACGATGAGCACTTCAACGCGGGCCGCGGCGCGGTGTTCACGCGCGACGGCGCGCACGAGCTCGACGCCGCCATCATGGACGGTGAGTCGCTCGCGTGCGGCGCCATCGGAGGCGCGCGCACGCCGAAGAACCCGGTCAGCCTCGCGCGAGCGGTGATGGAGCAGACCCGGCACGTGCTCCTCGTCGGCGAGGGGGCGGACGCGTTCGCGCGCGAGATCGGCGCGCCCCTGGTGCCGCAGGCCTACTTCAGCACCGAGCGCCGACGAGCGCAGCTCGAGCGGCTGTCCGCCTCTTCCGCGGACGCCCTGTCGCGCTCGGAAGACGACGAGGGGGAAGCGAAGGGCACGGTGGGCGCGGTCGCGCTCGACGGCCGCGGCAACCTGGCGGCGGCGACGTCGACGGGCGGGCTGACGAACAAGCGGGCAGGGCGGGTCGGCGACAGCGGCGTCATCGGCGCGGGCACGTACGCGTGCAACCGCACCTGCGCGGTGTCGACGACGGGCCTCGGCGAGCAGTTCATGCGGCACGTCTCGGCCTATGCCGTTCACGCGCGCATGGATCTGAAGGGCGAGATCCTGGAGCAGGCGGCGAACGCGCTCGTCCACGACGTCATGGACGCGGGCGACGGCGGGCTCATCGCCGTGGACGGCGCCGGCCGCGTCGCGATGCCGTACTCCAGCGAGGGCATGTATCGGGCGGCGGCGGACCACGAGGGTCACTTCGAGGTCCGGATATGGGAGTGACCGACGCCCTGCGCGGGCGCGCGCTCGGCTGGCTGCTCGTCGTCGTCGTGTTCGCGATCGCGCTGTCGGCCACCGAGCTGGCCGATCCCGACATCTGGTGGGCGACGGCCGCCGGGCGCTACTTCCTCGAGCACGGCGCGGCGCCGCCCATCGCGTTCTACGGCGAGCACGGCTGCTACGACGCCGAGCCGCTCGATCAGGTGCTCGCGTGGTCGCTGTTCGGCGGCGTCCACGCGCGCTTCGGCCTCTGGGGCTTGTTCGTCGTGCGCGCGGCCTTCGCCATCGGCGTCGCGCTCCTCCTCGCGCTCGCGCTGCGGCGCCGCTTGCGCTGGCCGGCCGCCGTGGCGTCGAGCGGGCTCGTGCTGACGGCGCTCTCGTATCGGCTCTCGGTGCGCTCGGAGCTGTGGACCTTCCTGCTGCTGCCCGTCGTGCTCGCGCTCTTCTTGCGCCTCGTCGAGCGCGCTGGGTCGCGGGCGAGGAACGCGGCGCTGTTGGCCGTCCTCGTCGTCGTGCAACTGGCCTGGACGGTCTTTCATGGCGCTTTCCCGCTCGGCCCCTTGATCGCGCTCGCGGCGTCGGCGGGGCTGCTGCTCGACCGAGCGCCGCGAGACGCGCTGGTGCGGGCGGCGCTCGGCGTGTGCGCCCTCGGGCTCGGCGTGCTGCTGTCGCCCGATGGTGTGGCGGCGCTCCTGGTCGCGGGCGTCGAGCGAGAGATCGCGCGCGCGGGCGGCTTCGCGGAGTGGGCCCCGCTGTGGCCGGCGCTGCTGCGCCCGGGCAGCTACCGAAACCCGTCGTACGTGGCGTTCGTGGTTCTGTTCGGCGCCTGGCTGCTATGCCTCGCCCGCCGGCGAGAGCACGAGCGCTTCTGGTCCCGCTGGCTCGTCGCCGCGCCGCTGTTCGTGCTCGCCTTCGACGCTACACGCGCGAGCGCCTACGCGTCGCTGAGCGCCATCGCTTGGTTGCCTCTGCTGGCGCGGCCGTCTCCGGCCGGCGAGGGTGGCCAGCGCTCCCGTCGCGCGCTGCTGCTGGTCGGGCTCGTCGCCGCCCTCGTGTTGGCGCGGCTGTCGTCGAGCCCCCTCGTGCGGCAGGGGGCCGACCTCGAGGCGCTGGTGCCTGCCCGGCTGACGCCGCGTGACGCCTCCTTGGCGCTGAAGCGCCTCGGGCTCGAGGGGCTGCTGTTCGCGCGGCTGCACCTCGGCAACTGGATCCTCCTCGAGAACCACCCGCGCGTGCGCGTGCTCTGGACCGGCCGGCGCACGTACACCCTCGCGTGCATGAACGAGCTGCTCGCGGCGCGCAACGATCCAGCCGCCTCCTTCGAGCGCGCGCGCGAGCGCTTCGGCTTCAACCTCGTGCTCGTCGACAACGCGGAGGAGGACGCGCTGTTCCGCTTCCTCGTCGACGCCGGCTGGCCGCTGCTGCACTTCGACCTGCGCTTCAGCCTGTTCATGCTGCCGCCGGCGGCAGGCGAGGCAGCGCCGCCGCTGACGCTCGCGCCCTACGAGGAGCTGGCCGGCGCCATCGACAAGGAGCCGCTCTCCGACGCCGGTCGCGCGACGGTGCTCGTGAGGGCGGCGCAGAAGCTCGCTTACGTCGGTCACTACGACGCTGCGCTCGCGTTGTTCGCCGCGGCCAAGGTGCGGGCGCCGGCGTCGTCGTGGGTGCGCTTCGAGCTCGCCAAGCTGCTCGCGCACCTCGGGCGCAGCGCAGAGGCGCGGGCCGCCGTCAGCGGGTTCGCCGAAGAGCCGGCGATCAAGGCCTTCTTGGCGGCGCTTGCCGCCGACGAGCCGCCGCGGGCGCCGGATGCACCCGCGGGCGGCGTCAGTGGCGCTTCAGGTGGTCGAGCCGGCGCAGATCGTCGTCGCTGAGCTCCAGGGACTCGGCGCGCACGCTGCTCTGAATGCTCTCGACCTTGGAGGCGCCCGGGATCGGGATCATCACGGGAGACTTCGCGAGCAGCCACGCGAGCGCGACCTCGTAGGGCGTGGCGTCGTGCGCACCGGCGATCTCGTTCACGAGCGCGCTGTCTCTCGTGCGCACGCGGCCGTTGCCGCCACCGACGGGAGAGAAGGGCAAGAAGGCGAGGCCGTGCTGCTCGCAGTAGCTGACGACGCCGCTGTCGAGCGATTGGCGATCGAAGAGGTTCAGGCGGTTCTGCACGCTGACGACGCTGGTGATGGCGCGGGCGACCTCGATCTGGGCGACGCTGACGTTCGAGAGGCCGATGTGCTCGATCTTGCCCTCTCGCTGCAGGTCGGCGAGCGCGCCGACGCTGTCCTCGAACGGCACGCTCGGATCGGGCGCGTGATGTTGGTAGAGCTGGATGCGCTCGACGCCGAGCGCTCGCAAGCTGCGCTCACAAGCGGCCTTCAGGTGCTCCGGTCGGCCGTCGCGCTCCCAGCGACCCTGCGGCCGCGTGCTGCCACCCTTGGTCGCCACCACGATGGGATGACCGCGCCACTCTCGCAGCGCCTTCGCGATCAGCCGCTCGTTGTGTCCGATGTCGTCGTCGTCCGTGCAGTAGGCGTCGGCCGTGTCGATGAGCTCGACGCCGGCCTCGAGCGCCGCGAGGATCACGCGGACGCCGTTCGCTTCGTCGCGCTCGGGCCGAATGGACAGCGGCATGGCGCCGAGGCCGATGGGGAACACCCGCAGCCCCGAGGGGCCGAGAGAGCGTTTTGTCGTCGTCATCGTCTACCTCTCCAAAGAGGAGATCAATACGCCAGGTTCGCCGACAGCCAGCGCTCTGCCTCCTCCAGCGGCACGCCCTTGCGGCGCGCGTAGTCCTCCACCTGGTCGCGGCCGACCTTGCCGAGGCCGAAGTAGCGCGCGTCCGGGTGCGCGATGTACCAGCCGCTCACCGCGGCGGTGGGCACCATGGCGAGGCCCTCGGTGAGCTCGATGCCGGCCTTGTTCTCGACGTCGAGCA
The DNA here is from genome assembly GCA_964388085.1 of uncultured Myxococcales bacterium. GTDB lineage: Bacteria > Myxococcota > UBA727 > UBA727 > CAYLZW01 > CAYLZW01. The sequence goes on from CAYLZW010000378.1 coordinate 4,188, forward strand.
GCCGGAACAGCGTCGTCTTGGCCGTGTGGTCCGGGCAGGCGGGATAGCCCGGCGCCGGACGGATGCCGCGGTACTCCTCGCGGATGAGCGCGTCGTTGTCGAGGTCCTCGTCGGGCGCGAAGCCCCACAGCTCCTTGCGCACCTTCTCGTGCATGCGCTCGGCGAAGGCCTCGGCGAGCCGGTCGGCCAGCGCCTTCAGCAGGATGGCGTTGTAGTCGTCGTGGTCCTTCTCGAACGCGGCCACCCGCTCACGGACCCCGATGCCGGCGGTGACGGCGAAGGCGCCGAGATAGTCGCGCTTCCCGCTCGCTCGCGGCGCCACGAAGTCCGACAGGCACATGCTGGCCTGGCCCTCGCGCTTCATCATCTGTTGCCGCAGGCCGTGCACGACCGCGAGCACCTCGTCGCGCGCTGCGTCGTCGACATAGAGCTCGATGTCGTCACCAAGCGCGTTGGCCGGGAAGAAGCCGACCACGGCGCGCGCCTTCAGCCACCTCTCGTTCACGATCTTGTGCAGCATCGCCTGCGCGTCGCTGAACAGGCTCTTGGCGGCGTCGCCGATGGTGGCGTCAGTCAGGATGTCCGGGTAGTGGCCGCTCATCTCCCAGGCCTTGAAGAACGGCGTCCAGTCGATGCGCGGGACGAGCTCGCCCAGGGAGAAGTCATCGATCGCCTGCACGCCGAGCGCGGCGGGGCGGGGCGGCTGATAGTCGCGCCAGTCGATGGGGAACGCGTTCGCGCGCGCCTCTTCGACGGACCAGAGGTTCTTGCTCGTGTCGCGAGAGGCCCGATCCGCGCGGATGGCGTCGTACTCGCTCTTCACGCCGGCCAGAAATTCCTCGCGCGTCTCTCCGAGCAGCGTGCCCACGACGGGGACGCTGCGTGACGCGTCGAGCACGTACACGACGGGGCCGCTATAGGCGGGCGCGATCTTGACCGCCGTGTGCGCCTTCGAGGTCGTGGCGCCGCCGATGAGCAGCGGCAGGGTGAAGCCGAGCCGCTCCATCTCCTTGGCCACGTGCACCATCTCGTCGAGGGACGGCGTGATGAGACCGCTCAGCCCGATGGCGTCGGCGTGCTCGAGCTTCGCCACCTCGAGGATCTTCTGCGCCGGCACCATGACGCCGAGGTCGATG
>CAYLZW010000379.1:0-5305 GCA_964388085.1 uncultured Myxococcales bacterium
TGATGGCCCTGTTCGTCGACGAGGGCATCTCCGGCGCCCCGGTCATCGACGACCACGGGCGCCCGATCGGCGTCGTGAGCAAGACCGACCTCGTGCGCTCGAGCTACGAGGAAGAGAGCCGCTTCGTGAGCGTCGACGCGGCGGAGCTCGCGCGGTACGGGCTCGGCCGCGGCGGGGCCGGCCTGCACGAGCTCGGCGACGCGCTCGAAGCGCGTGAGCCTCCTCGGCTCTCGGTGAGGGACATCATGACGCCGCTCTGCTTCTCGCTCGCCGAGCAGACGCCCCTCGGCCATGCGGCGGCGCTCATGGCCTACGAGGGCATCCACCGCGCGCCCGTGCTCGACGCCGTCGGACGGGTGGCGGGCATGCTCTCGTCCTTCGACGTCATGCGCTTCCTCGCCGAGGTGTCCGAGCCCGTCCGGAGGCCGGCATGAAGATGACCATGCGCATGGTGCCGGAGCGGCCGCTCGTGGACGACCTCGATGTCACGCCCGAGCTCCTGCGCCGCTACGACCGGCCGGTGCCTCGCTACACGAGCTATCCGACGGCGGACCGCTTCCTCGGCGTCTTTGGCGAAGACGACTACCGCGCGGCGCTCGCGCGCGCCGACGAGGACGACGACGCGCCCCTGTCGCTCTACCTGCACCTGCCCTTCTGCCAGAAGATGTGCACCTACTGCGGTTGCACGCTCGTCGTGTCGAACAGCCCTCAAAAGAAGGGTGCCTACCTCGATCGCCTGTTCGTGGAGATCGACCGCACGCTCGAGCACCTCCCGCGGCGCCGGCGCGTGCTCGAGGTGCACCTCGGCGGCGGCACCCCCACGTCGTATCCGCCGGAGGACCTCGCGCGCCTGCTCGCGCGCCTCCGGCAGCGCTTCGACGTCGCAGCCGACGCGGAGATCTCCATCGAGGTGGATCCGCGGCACGCCGACGGGCCGCTCATCCACACGCTGCGCGCCCTCGGCTTCACGCGCCTGTCCGCGGGCGTGCAGGACTTCGATCCCGACGTGCAGCGCGCCGTCGGCCGCATCCAATCCTTCGAGAAGACGAAGGAGGTGACGGACGCCGCGCACGCCGCGGAGTTCCGCAGCGTGAACGTCGACCTCATCTATGGGCTCCCGCTGCAGACGCCCGAGGGCTTTTCGCGCACCGTCGACCAAGCCCTCGCGCTCGCGCCCGATCGCATCGCGCTGTTCAGCTTCGCCTACGTTCCGCACGCGAAGCCGAACCAGCGCCGCATCGACGCGAGCACGCTCCCCTCGCCCGACGAGAAGCTCGAGCTGTTCTGCCTCGCGCGTCGAGCCTTCCTCACCGCCGGCTACGTCGCCATCGGCATGGACCACTTCGCGCACCCCGACGACGCGCTCGCCGCAGCGCAGCGCGAGGGCACGCTCGGGCGGAGCTTCCAGGGCTACACCGTCGTGCGCGGCGCCGACACGCTCGGCTTCGGTATGAGCGCCATCGGCGACGTCGGCGGCGCCTACGTACAGAGCCAGAAGCGCCTGCCGCTGTGGAGCGCGGCGCTCGACCAGGGCCGGCTGCCCGTGGCGCGCGGCTTTCGGCTGAGCGCGGACGACGAGCTGCGCCGCTTCGCCATCCGGGAGCTCATGTGCAACCTGCGGCTCGACGATGACGAGCTGATTGCACGATTCGGAAAGTGTTTAAGCAGCTTCCCGGAGGAGCTCCGCCGGCTCGAGCCGCTCGAGAGGGAAGGGCTCGTCGAGGTGTGCCCGGGGAACCTGCGGGTCACGTCGAAGGGGCGGCTGTTCGTACGCACGGTGGCGTCGTGCTTCGACCGCTACCTGCACGAGGCGCGCGACGTCCTTCCCTACTCGCGCGCGATCTGACTCACCACAACATGATCGAGAGCCCGCTGCCGAACGGCACGGGCAGATGGACGTGTGGCACGACGCCGAAGCTCGCGAGACCGACGAGCACGAGCCACGTCGCCGAGACCGAGAGCAGGAGCGGCGGTACGAAGGCGGCCTCCCGCCGGCGCGCGTTCACGGCACGCGGCAGCAGCGTCACAATCAGCAACACCGGCGTCGTCATCACGACGAGCGAGAGCATGAGGCCGGCGCCGGCGAGCGGCGAGCCGGTCACGGCGGCGAGCCCGAGGACCCAGAGGGGGATCATGCAGGGGAGGAGCCCCATGCCGATGCCGAGCGTGAACGCGCGCGCGAACGGCCCCTGCCCGTCGTCGAGCAGCGCGCGGGAGAGGCGCAGCGTCGCGCGCTCGAGGGGGCCCCGCCGCTTCGTCGAGCCGATGTGCACGAGGGGCGTTCGGGTCGTGACGACGAGCGCTCCTCGCAGCCGCCGGAGCGCCACGCCCGCGAGCACGACGCCCGCCGACAGCGCGAGCACGCCGCCCGCGCTCTCGAGGAGCTCCCTCGCGCCTCCCCCGATCGCGCCCGCCGTGGCGCCGAGCAGCGAGTAGGTGAGCGCCTTCCCGCCCTGGTACACGACGACGGCGAAGGCCCCCCTGCGCGCCTTCAAGCCCCGCGCCGCGCCGGCGACGTCGAGGCCGATGAGCAACGGACCGCACATGCCGGTGCAGTGAAAGCTGATCCACAGGAGGCCGACGCTCCACAGCTGCACGTAGGCGCTGCCCACCTCGCTCACGACGCCGCCTCTGCCGGGCCGGCCTCGATGCGATCGTCCGGCTGCGCGCTCGCGACGACGAAGAAGCCGGCCTCGAGCGCGATGAGGAGCGCGAAGAAGAGGGCGAGCCAGACGGCGGGGTGGACCTTCATGGCTGCCCTCGCGCGACGCCGCGGCTGCCGAGCACGGGCGCCGTCATGGTGCGGGCTTCCTCGCTCGCCTCGTCGCGCACGGTGACCTGGACCTCGAGCCCGAAGCGGAAACGCTCCTGCGGCAGGCTCAGCAGCACCGGTAACGAGTAGTCCTCGAGCGAGCCCAAGCTAATCGATGGTTGCGGAAGTGTTACATCGACACCCTCGGGCGCGCTCACGGACACCGACAGCGTCGACGGGCCCGGGTTCTTGTTGACGACGTGCACCGTCAGTTGGTTGCGCACGACGCCGTCGCTCACCAGGTAGGTGGTGCCGGGCGGCCGCAGCACGTTGGCCTCGAAGGACGAGCGGCCCGAGAACAGCAGCACGACGGCGACCAGCCCGAGGCCGCCGAGCGCGGCGTACCCCGCCACGCGCGGGCGCCAGAAGCGACGCACGCCCTCGTCGAGCCCGCGTTGCGAGTCATAGCGGATGAGCCCCGTCGGGCGTCCGAGCTTCGTCATGATGTCGTCGCAGGCGTCGACGCACGCCGCACAGCCGATGCACTCCATCTGCAGACCGTTCCGGATATCGATGTCCGTGGGGCACACGGCGATGCAGCGGCCGCAATCGACGCAGTCGCCCGCGCTCGGGTCCTTCGCCTTGCCGCGCGGCTCCCCGCGGCGTGCGTCGTAGCCGATGATGAGCGTGTCCTTGTCCTGCAGCGCCGACTGCAGCCGTCCGTAGGGACACACGATGAGGCAGAGCTGCTCGCGGAACCACCAGAAGTTGAAGTAGAGCAGCAGCGTCGGCACGAGCCCCCAGGCGAAGGCGGCCGGGTGCGCGACCGGCCCGCCGACGATCATGGCGCCGAGCTCCTCGACCGATACGAAGTACGCGAGGAAGAGGTGCGCGATGGTCCAGGCCACCAGCAGGTAGAGGCCGTGCTTGAGCGCGCGCTTCCGTAGCTTGCCGAGGCTCCAAGGTGCGCGCGCGAGCGCGGCGCGCGCGGTCGCCGGACCCTCGATGATCCGCTCGATGGGCCGGAACAACCCCTCGAGGAACACGGTCTGCGGGCACGCCCAGCCGCACCACACGCGACCGAAGAGCGCGCTCAGGACGATGAGGAGGAAGCCGACGCCGGCGACGAGCCCGAAGACGAGCGAGAAGTCTTGCGCGTTGAACACCTCCCCGAACAGGAACGCGCGCCGCCGCGGGATGTCGAACCACACCGCCGGCCGCCCGCCGACGGAGAGCCATGGCAGCCCCGCGTACACGACCATGAGCCCGCCGAAGACCCACGGCTTCACCCTCGAGAAACGGCCGCTCACGTCGGCGGGGAACACCGTGCGCCGAGAGCCGTCGTCGTTGATGACGTGGAGCTTGTCGAGGGTGTGCTGACGTGGCGACGCGGTGCTCATGGCCTCCTCCGCTCAGGTCCCGCTCGCGAGCGACGCCTTCGCACCCGGCGCGGCGCCGCTCTCGTCGAGGCCCTGCGGCGCCTTGCCGGGCACGTGCGTGTTCTTCAGCGACAGCACGAAGGCCGCGACGTCACGCACGCGGCCGGCGCCGAGCACCGCCTTCCACGACGGCATCCCCTTCGCGAGGCGCCCGTCGGAGATGACGCCGTGGATTTCCGTCGGGCGGTGCCCGTTGATCCAGTACTCGTCCGTCAGGTTCGGACCGACGGCGCCCTCCCCTCGCGCGCCGTGACAAGCGAGGCAGTTCTGCGCGAACACCTCCTTGCCGCGCGCCAGCACCGCGTGGTCCGCGGCCATCGCGAGCAGGGACGCGTCGCTGAGCCCCGCCGCCATCTTCTCCTCCCGCGCGCGCGCCGCGGCTTCGGCGCGCTGGAGATCGAGCGCGAGGGACTCGGCCGCGGTATCTCCGATTTCAAAGGTATGGAAGTACAGCCAGTAGCCGAAGGCGAACACGATGGCGCCCCACAGCGTCATCAGCCACCAGTTCGGCAGCCGGTTGTCGTACTCGCGGATACCATCGTACTCGTGCCCGAGCCCGGCCTCGGCTTCCCTCTCAGACCTCTGCTCGTGCATGTCCGTCTCCTTCCGTGACGCGTCGTTCGTCGTCGTCGAGCGGCAGGCGCGCGAGGTGACGCTCCCGCTCCGGGTCTCGCACCCGCCGCCGGAAGGTGCGGAACACCACGACGCCGAACGTGCCCATGAACAGCGCCATGGCGACGAGCGGCAGCGCGAGCAGGGTGCTCTCTGCGTAGAACTGCTGGAACATCGTTCACTCCACCTTCGTCGCTCCCGGCGTCGTCGTCGCCACCGGCCGAGTCGAGGTCTTGCGCCGCAGCATCTCCGTCGACGGGTGCGGTGGGTGCTTACCGAGGCGCTGCAGGTAGGAGATGAGCGCGACGAGCTCGCTCCTCCACGTGACCTCCGCGCCCTGGTCGGCGAGGTCCTGCGCGATGGCGCGGCCCTGCTCCTCGGCGTCCCGCGCCGCGTTCGCGACCTCGCCCGCCGTGTCGGCAACGCCCAGCGTCTTCATCGCCTTGACCTTCAGCACGGTGTCGGCGACGTCGATCCGTGCGTCCGCGAGGAAGGCATAGGA
>CAYLZW010000380.1:0-5304 GCA_964388085.1 uncultured Myxococcales bacterium
CTCGTCGGGCGCAGCGTGCGCATGCGGCAGATCTTCTCGCTGCTCGAGCGTGTGGCGAAGACCGAGGCCACCGTCGTCATCCTGGGCGAGACGGGCTCGGGCAAGAGCGCGGTGGCGCGCGCCATCCACGAGGCGAGCGATCGCCGCGGCGGGCCGTTCGTCGTCGTCGACTGCGGCGCCATCGCGGAGAACCTGCTCGAGTCCGAGCTGTTCGGCCACGAGAAGGGCGCCTTCACCGGCGCCTCGAAGTCACGCCACGGCGCGCTCGAGCAGGCGCAGGCGGGCACGCTCTTCATCGACGAGCTCGCGGACCTACGCCTCGATCTGCAGCCGAAGCTCTTGCGCGTGCTCGAGGAGCGCGAAGTACGCCGGGTCGGCGCCAATGACGCCATCAAGCTCGACGTGCGCATCATCGCGGCTTCGCGCAAGGACCTCTGGCACGAGGTCGAGGCCGGCCGCTTCCGCGAAGACCTCTATTTCCGGCTGGCGGTGTTCACCATCCCGCTGCCGCCCTTGCGCGAGCGCAGCGAGGACATCCCGGCGCTGGCGTCCGAGTTCGCGAAGAGCCTGAAGGGCGGCGACAAGCTGCTCGCCCGCGTACCGCAGAGCAGCATGGAGAAGCTGCGCTCGCATCCGTTCTACGGAAACGTGCGTGAGCTCCGGAACGTCATCGAGCGCGCCATCTACCTCGACGGCGATCCCACCGACTTCCTCGGGCCCGTCGCCGGCATCCCTGCCGCCGGCGAGTCGTCGTTGTCGAACCCGGTCGCACCGCGCGCCTTCACCGGATCCGCGGCGCCGCCGCCCACAGCGGAGCCCGCCCCCTCCGCGCCAGCGGCCGCCAGCGCGCCGTCGACGTCGTCGTCGTCGTCCGCGTTCGTCGTCGATCTCGACTGGGCGCTGCCCTTCAAGGAGGCGAAGGAGCAACTGCTCGAGCGCTTCGAGGCCGAGTACCTCGAGCGCGTCCTCAGCCGGGTCGACGGGGGCGCGTCGGCGCTCGCGCGGGAGGCCGGCATCGACCGCAAGCACCTCTACACGCTCGCGAAGAAGCACGGCGTCGACCTGCAGAAGGACCGCGGCTGAGCGCGGAGGCGGCCGGCGCTCAGTCAGCCCGCGTCACCGGCGTCGTCGCCACCCGCGTCCACGTCGCCGTCCTCACCGGCGTCCGGAGCGTCGGCGCCCGCGTCGATCTCGCTACCCGCGTCGACCTCTTCCGGGCCGGCGTCGACGACGACGCCGGAGTCCGGCTCGCCTGCGTCCGGCGTCGGGCCGGCGTCCTCCTCGGCGGGCGGCGTGTACGCGGCCGTCTCGACGGGCACCTCGAGCGTCGGGTTCACGGCCGCGTCCGATTCGATGACGAGCGTGGCCTGCTGCGCGGCGCCGTTCGGCGACGTGTAGCGGAAACGCAGGTTCGCCTGCTCGTCGGGGCCGAGCGTCATCGCGCTGCTCTCGAGGTCCTTGAAGGCGGGGTCGCTGTCGCTCGTGAACGCCACGCTGCTGATCGTGATCGTGCCGTCGCCGACGTTGCGCAGCGAGAGCGTCTCCACGTCGAGGCACCAGCCGGCCTCGAGGCAGCAGTCGTCGGTCGTGCAGCCATCGGACGGCATGAGCCCCGGCAAGCCGATCAGCGAGTCGAAGGTGGGCACGAGCTCCGTCGGCGTGGACGGCGTGCAGGCGGCGAAGAGGAGCGCGAGGGAGACGAGGGAGACGAGACGCTTCATGGGGTCATTGTCCTTGCAAGGCGGGCGGTGGGACGGTCATTGCGGCGGGGCGACGCCCTGACAGGAGTTGAAGCCCCCATCGCACACGGCGGGGCAGCCGCATCGCACGCGCATCGAGAACGAGTACGTCATGTCGGGATCGAAGTCGTTGATGCCGTTGTCCGTGACCTCGATGTAGAGCGGTCGATCGTCGTTGACGTGTAGGTACGAGCACTGGTCGGCGCCGGGGAAGGTGTGGCCGGCGAAGCTCGGGTTGTCGTCGATGTCGGCCCAGCAGCTGCCGTCGATGCACACCGAGCCCGCGGCGCAGTCGAGCGCGCTCTCACAGCCGCCGCCGGTCTCCTCGGCGTCGAGCCAGGCGCTGATGAGGTCGTCGTCACCGTAGACGAAGAACGTCAGCTCGACGGGGGTCTGGGTGTCGACGGAGTAGTCGAAGTCGAGCGCCCAATAACCGGCGGAGGGCATGTCGACGCGGAACCAGTCGCGATCGCCCTGGTACGTCAGGCGGCCGCTGCCCTGGACGGTCCAGGTCTGGCCGTCGCACACCACGTAGCTGCCCTCTTGATCGCCGCTCGGGCTCGGCACCGGCGCCTCCGCCATGCACGCCTCCGTGGGCGGTGTCGTCGTGCCGCCGTCGCCGCTGCCGCCGTCGTCGGGGGTACCGGCGTCGGCCGTCGGCGCAGCGAGCTCGCTGCACAGCGGCAGGAAGGCCGCGGAGATGTCGCGCGCGCGCGGGCGGCTCTCGCTGCGCTGCTGCCAGATCTCGTCGTCGTTGTCGTAGGTCGGGAACTGCAGGTTGGGGACGAGGAAATCGTCACCGCGCTCGCCCGGGTCCGTGTCGTCGACGATCTGCAGCTCGATCGTGTAGTCGCCCGTCTCCTGGAAGCCGTCGTCACCGTAGTCGTTCACGGACACGAAGACGGGGCGCGAGTTGCGCAGTGGGTAGCCGAAGGTCCACGTCAGGCGATCGCTCAGCACCTGCTGGTAGCGCACCTCACCGCAGGCGAGGTCGGTCGCGTTGCGCGGCAGGCAGAACTGCGGCGGCTCGTTCGGCACCGGATCGTTGGGATCGATCTCCTGCTCGCACGGGCAGGCGTCGAGCTGTCCGGTGCTTCGCTCGGGATCGTGGCCGAACACCAGCACCTGCGGCTGCACCACGTCGGGGACGCCGCCGCTCGCGGTCAGCGTCACGATGAGCACGCGCGGGTTGCTCGCGCTGGTGTTGCCCGGCGGGTTGACGCGGAAGAAGTCCTGGTCCGCCAGCGCGGCCAAGGAGCCGGTGAAGGTCGCCGGCAGCGTCCCGCTCGGGGTCGCGCGCGTGACGTCGTCGTTCCGCCCGCCGGCCTCCTGCACGTCGGGATCGGCGATGACGGAGACGGCGAGCTCGTAGGTGCCGAGGGCCGGATCGATCTGCGCCTTCTGGCCGCTCGCGTCGAACACGCGCAGGTAGAAGAGGTCGCCGGGAGCGCCCGCCACGCCCACGCGGACGCGCGCGACGAGCTCCGTGGCGTCGCTGCTGAAGGGTTTCGCGCCGAGCACCGTGAGGCCGTCCGGCGCGCGCAGCTCCAGCATCAGGTCGACGCCGATGTCGAGCGGGGCGCGCGCGCGGACGTCGACGATGCGTGCGTCCTCTTCGACCGGCAGCGCGTACCAGTCCTCGTCGCCGGTGGTGGCGATGAGCCCGGTGACGGACGTGCTCGCGCTGACGGGCGTCGCCTCCCCGACGCTGTTGTTCGACTCGTGCGCGTCCGGATCGGGCAGCACGTCGACGCTCAGGTGGTACGCGTTGGCGATGTCGAGGCGGTCCTGAAAGCCCTCGACGTCCTGCACCACGACGACGTAGTCACCCGCTTCGGCGAGGCGGTGCGCGCCCTCGAAGTTCACCGGCTCGCCCGCCGAACGGTCGGGGTGGCGGTTCGAGATGCCCACGGGCGTGCCGTCGCCGCGCAGGAGCGAGTAGCCCGGCTCGACGGGGGAGAGGTGCGTGTCCATCCACAGGTGCACGCGCACGACGCTGCCCGGCGCGGCGACGCTAAAGCGGTAGAAGTCAGCGTCGAGGGCAGGGCAGAGCAGGCCGTCCACCTGCTCGCCGAGGGCGACGTCGGCGGCGCTCTCGGCGTCGTAGAGCAGGTCGACGGCACACTGGCTGCCGGGGCCAGCGTCGGGCGCCGGCGGCGGCGGCGGCTCACAGACGCACGCCGACAGCGCCACGAGGGACAACCCGAGGGTGAGCCTCGGCGCGAGGCCGCGTCGTCGCTCGGCGAGGGAGAGGTTCACGGGCGGGACGTTGGCAGACGAAGGAGTCATGGCGGCGCCTCGACAAGGGCAATGCTGGCCGCGCGCGTCAGTTGGGCTGCACGCAGTGGACCGTGGGATCGAATTCGCTGGCCTCGACGAAGTTGAGGCGCTGCACGTTCACGACGCCGTTCGCGGGCACCTTCAGGCGCTGTTTGGCGTCGAAGCGCGCGGACACGCAGGCGAGCCGCGCGATGCCCGGCTCGTTCGGCGCGTCGAAGGGCGCCTCCGAGACCTCGATGAGCACGCGGTTCTCGCCGCGGGACATCTGGCCCCCGCCGAGCCCTGTCCCTGGCAGCGGCCCGGCGTCCGGTTCCATCTCGGCGCCCCCCGCGCCGTCCGCGCCCGTCGTCGACGAGAGGGACACGTTCGTGACGTCGAAGCTGTAGCACACGCGTGAGCCGTCGAGCCCGAGCTCGCGGACGTCATAGCGGTAGGCGTGATCGCTCAGGAACTTCACGTCCTCGGTGGTGGGCTCCGAGTGCCAGCGGATCTCGCGCGCGTTGTCGGCGCCGTCGAAGTCCACGTCGAGCAGGCCGTCGGGGATGGCCGGGTTCGTGCCATAGAGCAGCTCGAGCCCGTCGCCGAAGCCGTCGAGGTCGCTGTCGTAGCGCTTCGGGTTGGTGCCGGCGAAGCGCTCCTCGCAGTCGCGCAGGCCGTCGCCGTCGGTGTCGACGCGGTCGATGTCGGCCACGCAGTCCGCGTCCGTGGGGTCGAGCGGATCGAAGCCGCTCGTGCGCAGGTTGTACTCGATGAGGTCCGAGAAGCCGTCGCCGTCAGTGTCTTGCCGCCGCGGATCGGAGCCGGTCAGGCCCTCGAGCTCGTCGGTGAGGCCGTCGCCGTCCGAGTCGATGATGCCCGCCGCCAGCGTCGGGTTGTCGGGGTCACGCACGTTCCCCTCGACGTAGAGCGCCTCGGAGAACGGCCGCGCGTTCAGGTTCGTCACCACGAAGTTCTTGAGCGCGAAGATGCGCTTGAAGCTCGTGTAGTCGACGAACAGGAAGTTGATGCGCTCGCCCGACGAGAAGTCGCGGAAGACACCGTCGCCGTGCGCGGCCATGGCGTGGATCAGCGTCGAGCCGCAGGCCTTCACGGGCGCCGAGGTGCCCGGCGCGGCGACGAAGCCGGCGTTGAAGGTCAGCTCGCGCACGTCGTAGCGGCGGGCCAGCTCCTCCATCTGATCGATGCGGTCCGCGATCTCCTCGACGACGTCGCCCGGCGGCGGGTCCTGCGTGTTCAGCCAGTCGCGCGCGTCGGTGCACACGGCGCCGGGGTTGAAGCGGCTGTC
>CAYLZW010000381.1:0-5259 GCA_964388085.1 uncultured Myxococcales bacterium
GAGGCGTTGAAGTTCATCACGAGGAAGATGACGAGCACCATCATCATGTCCACCAGGGCGGTGACGTTCAGAAGAACGTCGCCACCACGGGGACCGTGGCTCTCGTGGCTGGTCAGCTCCATCGAGTGGAAGCGATGGGACTGACGATCTCGGCGTACCTTGACTGCCATCTGCTCGTCCTTCCCCTCAGGTGCTCGCCGGGCTGAGCGTGATGCCGGTCAGGCCGGAGCCGGTGGCGGTGTCGATGACGCCGATGATATCGGTGTAAACGACGCCGTCCTCGGCCGTCATCTTGACCTCGACGCGCTCGGGCCGGGCCTGCTTCAGTTGATCGAACACGGCCTTGGCGCCGGTCAGATCGAAGCCTTCGTTGCCCTTCGGGAACTCCCTTGGCTCGCCTCCCTCTTCCTGGATCTTGAGAGCGGTCTCCGTCACCAGGACGAGGATGGGAGGAATGGGATCCTTCTGTTCTTCGGGCGGCGTGTCGGGCGGACCCGACTGAGCGTTCTGGACCTCGAGCATCGCGATCTGGGTCCACACCGCCGTCATGATGAGGAACGTCATGATCGTCATCAGGAGGTCGATGTAGGGGACCAGGTTGATGGCCGCGTCCATCGATTTTTTGCTGCCCTTTTGCGGGGCCGCTTCAGCCGCGCCACCCATGGATCACGCCTCAGCGATCGCGTCGGTGTTCAGCTTGTCCTTGTTGCGCAGCACCATGTTGATGGTGGACGCGACGGACGCTTGAACATCGTCGGTGATCGCCTGGGTACGACCCTGGAGCAGCGAGTAGCAGACCAGCGCCGGGATGGCCACGATGAGACCATACGCCGTGCAGTTCATGGCCTCGGAGATACCGGCCGAGAGCATGGTGGACTTGTCGGCGGCGGAGACCTGCGCGACGGCCGCGAACACCTTGATCATGCCGAGCACGGTGCCGAGCAGGCCGGCGAGCGTGCCGCCGTTCGAGATCATCGACAGGTAGCCGGTGCGCTTCTCGAGGTAGGGCATCTCGTGCATGGACGCCTCGTCCATGGCCGCCTGCACTTCCTCTTCGCCGTGGCGAACCTCGAGCAGGCCGGCCTTGAGGATCCGCGTCAGCGGGCTCTGCGGCTGGTCGCTCAAGAACCGGATGGCTCCCATGACGTCGCCACGGAAGATCCGCTCGCGAAGGCCGGCGAGGACCGCCTCCTTGTTGAGCTTGGTCTTGAAGAAGAGGACGAAGACGCGCTCAGTCATGACGGCGAAAGACACGCCCTGAAAGGTCGCGATCGGAATCATCCAGAACCCGCCGTGGCGGAAGGCTTCTGCGATGCTGTCAAACATCCCTTGGCTCCTGAGCCCCGAAAGCGGGGCAAGCTACGATCTCGGGGGCGGCGGACGCGTTCCCTCTGTGACGAGAGGCTCTGTGACGAGAACGCGCTCCTGGGGTCGGTGGCGGGCTGTAGCACCCTTACGACGTTTTCGCGCGGAAGGCCGCCCGACGCGGTGTCGTACTACACCCGGAAGTGGGAGGGCAACGCGGGTCCGTTCCCTGGGACCCTTTTTTGTTTTCGTTTGCGAAGATCACGAACACGAGCGAGCACGATAGCGCCCCTGGCGGGCACGTGAATAGACCGCGAGGACTGGTCGGCGGTTCCGGCGGGCCGGCGGCCCCTTGGGCGGGCGCTCGCGGCAGGAGGAGATGGCGTGGCTCTGGTGCTCACTCTCTACCTCCCGGCGGAGCGGGCGGATCCGGATCCGGCCGCGGTGGCCCGGGCGTTCGGCGTGCCCGATGACGGATCCGCCGGCTTCGAGGTGGGCCGCGCGGAGACGGGCGCGGCTTGCCTGGTCACGCGCGATCCCGCCCTGCCCTCGAACGACGCCCCCGAAGGCCGCCGCTCGACGCCCTGGCGCCTCGTGGTCCCGACGCTGCGGGCGCCCTGGAGCGCGCGAGATCTGCTGCCCGCCTGCGCCGCCGCCGCGGGCAGCCTCGACGGCTCCTGGGGCCCGCTCGAGGGGACGGACGAGCTCGATCTGCTGAACGCCTGGGACGAGGCGCACGCGCGCGAGGTGCGGGCGCTGGCGCTCACCTGCGAGGCGACCGGCACGACGCCGCCTCCCTTCCGCGACGTGGGCACCCTCGGCGAGGTGCACCGCTGGCTGATCGCGATCGCGGAGCAGGAGCCGGAGCGTGATCTGTTCGTGCCCGCGCACATCCACGCCCTCGATCCCGCGGATGGGGGGCCGACGCTGTTCGCCGCGCGCTTCCCGCAGGAGGGCGAGCGGGCGTTCGTTCCGCTCTTGGATGGGGTGCTGTTCGATCCGACGGGGGGTGAGGGAGGCGTCGAGCGGCCGCTCTTGTATGCGCGTGGGGTGCTGCCGGAGGGCACGGTGCTCGACGTGGACGCTGCCCGGGAGCGGCTGATGGCGGCGGAGGGGGAAGGGATCGGGCGGTATCGGCTGGTGACTCCCGTGGAGGTGCTCGACGAGGAGTCGCTGCGGGGTGGCTAGCGGGTTTCGCTCCGGACGCCTGCGCTCCGGCTCCGGCGGCTGCGAAGCGCTACCCGTCCGACGACGGCTCCTGCGGGAGCTTCAGCTCGTCCACCGTCGCGTCCTCGAGGGGCGCGAGCGAGCCCTCCGTGAACAGCTCCGGATCCACCAAGAAGCTGCGCTCGCTGGGTGCTGGGGTGCGCTCCTGCCCGCTCGACTTGCGCGGGACATCATCGGACGAGAACACCGGCCGGGCGTCCGCGATGGTGTCGTGCCCCCACGGATCGCCCTCGGGGAGGCTCATGGGCTCGGGCTGGGCGCTGAACGCGCGTGAGCCGAGGGGGCTCGAGGACGTCGGCGGCTCGGGCGCGACCTGCTTTCGGGTCGCGGCCCGGGCGCGCTCTTCGAGGGGCGTCGGCTCGGCCGGATAGCGCGCGTTCGAGTCGATGCGGGTGTCGCCGTACCACTCGTCGGCCCTTCCGTCGTCGCCCGGCGTGGCGAGGGCGTCCGCCAGGCCCTCGGGCGGAGGGGCGACCACGGTCTTGTCTCCCGGCAGGGGCTCGAGGTGCCCCGCGTCGACGAGCGAGGCCTCGATGCTGCTGGCGCCGACGTCGACGGCGGACGGCGCGGTGGGCGCCGCGCGCGCGGGCGATCCTTCGTCCGTGAACACCGACGACGCGTCCGACGACGCGCCCGACAACGAGCTGGTGGAGCCGAGCGTGTGCCGCCGGGTGGCCTGCGCGCGCGCCCCGTCCGGCTTCGGCGCTTCCGGCTTGGGCGCTTCCGGCTTGGGCGCTTCCGGTTTCGGTGTTTCCGGCTTCGGTGCGCGGGCTTCGCGAGCGGCGCCCCGCGCTCCCACGCGTACAGCCACCTGGCTAACCGGAGGGTGGCGGCCGGACTCGGTCGGATCCCTGACCGGCGGCGGCGGCAGCGTTCCTCCGCCTTTTGGCTCGAAGGGATCGGTCCTCTCGCTCCCCTCCGCGCGCGGCGCGAGGGCGACGCCGAGCAGATCGCTCAGGAGCGCGGCCGCCTGCCCGAGGCGGGTCACGAGATCCGCCTCCTGCTCGACGCGGCGGGCGCCGGACTGCGCGATGGACTCTCGCAAGGCCGGCCCGTCGAGCAGCCGCTCCACGGCGGCGGCGGCGGCGGCCGGATCGTTCGCGTCGGTGACGAGCGCGTCCTCGCCGGGGACGAGCATGTCGGCGAAGCTCGCGGGCGGCCCCGTGAGGATCGTCGGCCGGCGACAGGCCATGGCGGAGAGCGCCCGGTGCGGCGGCGCGAAGGGCTCTACGCCGACCTCCGCCGTGCTCGGGACGACGACGACGTGCGCCTCCGCGAGCGCCGCGGCCAGCCCGGCGGCGTTCTCGACATCGACGAGCTTCACCCGCTCGCCGAGCCCCGCCTCGTCGAGCGCCGCGCGCACGGGCGCGTCGTCGGCCGGACGGGCGCCCGCGAACGCGAGGTGCACGTGCTCGCGCTCCGTTCGCTGTCCGATGGCCTGCAAGAGCGCCAGGGCCGCCGGCAAGAGCGGACCCCCGTCGCGCCCCCCGAGCACCAGCACCGTGCGCTCCTCGCCGAACGCGAGCTCCATCGTCGGCGGCGCGAACACCGATCGATCGACCGCGCGCGGCAGCACCTGGATCCGGCGCGCGTCCACGCGCGGGGCCAGCCTCGTGGAGAAGGCCTTCGCGGCCATGCGCGAGGGCGCCAGCACGACGGTGGCGCCCCGGAGCGCGGCCTTCTCGCCCGCGGCCCACTCGGCGCGCAGCTGCTTGTCGGTGGGGTCGACCTCGTACAGCCGCGCAAAGGACTGGGACGGCACGTCGTCGACGTCCACGAGCAGCGAGAAGCCGTGCGCCTGCTGGTAGGAGGCCGCCACCGCGCCGCTGAAGAGCTCGGCGCACCACACGACGTCGTAGTGATCGCCGGCGAGCTGGCGCGCGAGCGCTCGGCGGTAGGCCGCGAGGCGCTCGAGGAAGGGCTTGTTGTCGACGGGGACGCGCATGACGCGCACGGAGCCGAGGCGCTCGATGTGCGCGCCTTCGGGGCCCTTCAGGCAGAGGCCGTCGACGTCGAAGCCGGCTCCGAAGGCTCCCATCATCTGTGCGGTTCGGACGCCCGCGGCCGAGGGTCCGGGGACCTCGGCGAAGGCGCAGAACAGGACGTGGGGGCCTTCGCGGCTCATGGATTCCTGACTCTCCGCTCTCGACGGTTGTCGACGGAGGACCGCAGGTTAGCAGCGCCGGCGTTGTCTCACCGGAAGTGACTCAGGGCGTAGGCGGGACGCCCCCCAAACCCCCCGAATTGGGGCGGCTTTGACCCTCCGCGGGGCCCGCATCGGGGCTGCCAGGGCACCACGACCCCGACGTGCAGCGCGACGCTAGAAAGCCCCCGGCTTCGGGGATTTGGGGGGCCACGACGTCAGGAGGAGCGCCCTGGCCACGATCCAGGCAAGGCGGGTCTTGCCGAAGCGACATACGGCCACGCGAGCGGCCCCAACGAAAACACCCGCCAGTAACGGCGGGTGCTTCTCAGACGAGAAGGTCCGAACGACAGCGTCAGCCGTCGAAGCGCTTGAACAGCAACACCGCGTTCGTCCCGCCGAAGCCGAACGAGTTCGACATCACCGCGTTCACCTTCGTCTCCCGCGCGGTGTTCGGGATGTAATCCAGATCGCACTCGGGGTCCGGCTCGTTCAAGTTGATCGTCGGGGGCAACACCCCGCGAGCGATCGCCATGACGCTGATGACGCCCTCGACGCCGCCCGCGCCGCCGAGCAGGTGACCG
>CAYLZW010000382.1:0-5246 GCA_964388085.1 uncultured Myxococcales bacterium
ACCCCGAAGGCTCCTGGAGGACTCGTGAGCGAGCGCGTGGGTTTCGTGCGGCAGGGCGGCAGCCTCGTCGAGGAAGGCGAGGGCGGCGCGCTCGAGGGCGTCGTCGAGGAGGGCAAGCCGCTGCAGGTGGCGGTGCGCGCCAAGGGCCTGTTCGTCCTCGAGGCGGCCGAGTGGGGACGGCCGCGCTCGCCGTGGCTCGCGGCCTCGCTGGAGCTGGTGCCGCCCATGGCGCTCGCGTCGCTCGCCGTGTCCGCGAAGCTGACCGGCGCCCTCGAGGTGCGCACCGAGCAGAGCGCGCGCCGCCTGTTCTTCGAGGAGGGACAGTTCACCGGCGGACGTTCGAGCACGCTCGAGGACAGCTTCGGACAGATCCTCTGGCGCGCCGGCCGCCTGTCACTCGATCAGCTCCTCATCGCCGTCGAGGAGGCCAAGGCGGGCGAGAAGCGCATCGGCCGCATCCTCATCGACCTCGGCTACCTGACGCAGAGCGAGCTCAGGCCCTTTCTCCGTCGTCAGGCGGAGGCGATCTTCGAGGCCGCGTGCGTCGTCGATCGCGGCCACGCGTCCTTCCATGGCGGCCTCACGAACCCGAACCCCATCCGCTTCTTCGGCCTGACGCGCGACCTGCTCGAGCGCGTGCGCGACGCCGTGGACGAGACCGAAGCGCTGCGCCGAAAGCTCGGTGACCTCGACGCCCTGTTCGCGGTCGTCGGCGCGAGCGAGGGCAGACACGCGGAGCAGCGCCTCGGCGAGGCGGAGACGGCGGTGCTGCAGCTCTTGTCCTCGACGAAGGGGGCGCCGCTGCCCGGGCGCCAGCTGCTCGCCAAGAGCGGGCTCGGCGAGCTCGACGGGCTGCGCGCGTTGGCGAACCTGGTGAGCGGCGGCCTCGTGCGCGCCGAGCGGCCGGATGCGTCCTCGCCCCAAGAGCACGACCGCATGGAGGCCATGTGCGCGCTGCTGAACCGCGTCGTCGAGGAGCTGCAGAGCGCCGGCTTCGGTCTGGTCGACGAGGTCGCCCACTTCGCGGAGGAGCCGCCCGCCGACGCGCCGCCCGCTTTGACGTTGTTTCGTCTCGATCAGGCCGCGAGCCCGACGACGCTGCTCGATCTCGCCGCGCGCGCGAGCCCGCCGGTGCCGCGCCAGGAGGTCGAGCGTGCCCTGAGCGCGCTGCTCGACTTCGCGCTCTTCCACGCGCGCGACACGCTGCCCGCCGAGGTCTCCCGCCAGCTCGACGAGCGCGCGGCACAGCTCAACAGCGCGCGCTGAGAGGTCCGCCATGCACACCACCACCACCGCCGGCATGGTCGTCATCGGCGACGAGATCCTGACCGGTAAGGTGCTCGACGAGAACACCTTCACGCTCGCGCGCGTGCTCTTTGGACGCGGCGTCGTGCTCTCGCGGGTGGAGACCATCCCCGACGACATCGAGGACATCGCGCGCACGGTGCGTCGCATGTCCGCCGCCTACACCTGGGTGTTCACCTCGGGCGGCATCGGGCCGACGCACGACGACAGGACGTACGAGGGCGTGGCGCGCGCGTTCGATCGCAAGCTCGCCTACCGCGAGGACGTGCTCGCGCGCATGGAGGAGCACCATCAGGCGCTCGGCAAAGGGCCGCTCAACGACGCGCGCAAGCGCATGGCGCTGATGCCCGAGGGTTGCCAGCTCTTACAGGGGCCTGCGCCGCTGTGGGTGCCGGTCGTCGTCGTCGAGAACGTGCACGTGCTGCCGGGCGTGCCGACGCTGTTCGAGAGCATGCTGAGCGGCATTCAAGAGCGTTTCAGCGGCGTGTTGCGACACCGCGTGCTGCTCTACACGGACGGCTACGAGGGCGACATCGCCGACGCGCTCGCGCGGGAGCAGGCAGCGCATCCACAGGTGGCGATCGGCAGTTACCCGCAATACGGCAGCGAGAAACACCCGGCGCAGAAGCGCTACAACGTCATGGTGACGATCGAGGGAGAGGACGCCGCGCTCGTCGAGGAGATGGCGAGCAGGCTCGAGCGCGACATCGTCGCGAGCCGCGAGCCGCCGCGCTGAGCGCTCGTCGTCACTCGGCGTAGAGGACGTCGATGTCCGCCACCTGGACGCCGCCGCCCTGGATGTGGACGCGGCCGTCGCGCGCGTAGCCCCCGACGGGGATGAGCTCGGTCTCGCCCGAGCCGACGTTGTACGACGGCGAGCGCCAGGTGCCCTCGTCGCTCTTCATCGACACCGAGCCGGACGCCATGCCGCCGTTGTCCGTCCAGCGCACCATGAGGGCGGCGATCTTGCGATCGGGATCGACCGCGTAGCCGTCGGAGGCCGGCTTCTCGAAGGCGTACGACTTGTGGATGCGCGTCTTCTCGGCGTGGTCCGGGATGTAGATGGGCTTCACCCAGGACAGCTCCATGGCGATCTCGCGGTCCTTCTCCCAGGGCTTCCTGTTCTCGTGCAGCGGCGTCATGCGCAGCATGCAGCCCTCGGGGAGCTTGCCGCGCGGCAGGCGCTCGTAGCCGTTCGAGATGTTGTCGGTCTCGGGGTAGCCCGACGACTCGGCGCTGTGGGCGTCGTGCACGTGAAAGTCGAGGAACTTCTTGCCGATGTCGTGCACCCGCCCGTCGGGGAAGAGGACCTCGACCTTCACGCGGATGGGGTTGTTCACCCAGGGGGAGTGGTGGTCGCCCTCGCGCTTGATGTCGACCTCCCCGCGCTTCTCGCGCGCCAGGAGCGCGTGCCACTCGTCGCCGCGTACGGTCTTCCACTCGTACGAGCCCTTCTCGCGGTAGTTGAACTCGAGGTCCTTGAGCTTGCGCGTGTCCTGGAACTTCACCTCGATGAGGTGCAGCTCCTTGCCCTCGAGCGGGATCAGCACCGACTGCTTGTCGGCGATGTTCCGCTCGGCGCTCGGCACCTGGAAGAGGCGGGTGGCGGCATCCGGCGCCGAGGGCGAGCCGAGCACGACCGGATCCTTCACCGCCTTGGCGCCGCCCGTCAGCTGCGAGGTGCGCAGGCCCACAGGGCTATAGCCCCCGCCCGAGAGCGCCGCGGCGACGCCGACGGCCGCCTGGTGCACGAGGAAGGTGCGCAGGGTGGACAGCGCCTCGACGTCGCCGAAGCGGTCTGGGCTCGCCTTCAGGACGGCGAGCGCCTGATCGATCTCCGCCGTCGTGACCGTGCCGTCCGGGGCGCCCGCGCCGGCGAGCTTGTCGGCCATCTCCGCCGCCTTGCGCAGCGCGGGCTGAGAGAGCTGGGCGATCGAGGCCTTCGTGACCATGTCTGCTCCAAGGGGCCGCGGATCCGCGACACAACAGGTGCCGCCCCATCATATGGGCGTGCTCGCCGCTTTGGTCGAGAGGGGCGTCAGTTCTTCACGCTGCAGGTCGCGGGCTACGGGCGCTCGGCGTCGAGCACCGCGTCGGACGGCGCGCCCTCCGGAGGCAGCACGGGGCGGCCGAAGGGATCCCAGCGCTGCACCGTGACCGCGCCGCTCGCGTCGACGAGGGACTGCCGCTGCAGTTGGCCGTTCTCCCAATAGCGCCGGTCGGGAGCGGAGACCTCGTCGTCCCGATAGCTGACCTCCTCGAGCAGGTAGCCGGTCGTCTGGAACCACACCCGCGCGGGCCCCTGGCGCCGGCCCGCGCGGTCCACGCAGGACGCCTCGGTGGTGCCCATGGACGTCGTCACGCGACGAGGTTTCGTAGCGCGGGGGCAGGGCAGCGCATCGAGCCGTGGCGGCGCCGACAACGGGACGCGCACGGCCGCCCGGCGCAGCGCGTCGTCGCCGTCGCTCCCGTCGTAGACGCGCTGGGCGAGGCCCTTGGCGACCTCGAACGCGCCGAGCCTCGACGCGACGCCGGCGGCGGCGAGGGCGACCTTCGGCTGCTCGCCGAAGCGCTCGGAGGCGGCGCGCACGAGCTCGAGCCAAGCGGCGGCGTTCGCGGCGTCCGGCGGCGCGACCGCGAGCAGGGAGCCTGCTTCCTCGAGGAGGCGCTGGGCGACGCGCCCGCTCGCGCCAAAGCGCCAGGCCCGCCGCCACAGCTCGATGGCCTGCTGGGGCTCGCCGCGCACGACGGCGAGCTCGCCGCGGAGCAGGTGCAGCTCCACGGCCTGCGCGAGCCTCCGGCTCGACGGGGTGGACGGCGCGGAGGGGGCGGGCGGCGCGCCGGCGGCGGCAGCGGCGGCGAGGAGCCCCGCCTTGGCCTCGTCCCACAGCGCCTCGATGGGGCCCACGCGCGCGAGCCCCTTGTCGAGGATGACGCCGGCCTCGTCGAGCCGGCCGCGCTGCCACGCCGAGCGCGCCGCCCACAGGCAGGCGTCGATGTCGCCGCCGCTGCAGGTGTCGTGCGCCGTCTCGGCGAAGGCGGCCCAGAGCGCGCCGCGATCGATGATCTCCCCGAGCTCGAGGCTGTCCACGACGTCGTCGGCGGCCCCGCGCCACTTCGCGGGCGCGCCGCCGCGCACGGAGATCTCGAGGCGCGCCAAGGCGCCGCCGGCGACCGCCACTGCGAGCACGGAGGTAGCCTCGCCGACGTCGCTGCGCGCGACGAAGCCGGGGTGCGTGCCGAAGCGCCGCTCGCGCACGGCGGCCCCCGGCTCGTCGGCGAGCAGCGCGAGCTGCAGCTCCTTCAGGGTCTTTTCCGCGGCCGGGCCAAGGAGCACCTCCTCGAGCGGCGTGAGCTCGAGCGAGAGCGCCATGGCGTCGTAGCTGATGGCGCCCACGACGAGCTTCACGTCGCCGTCCGCGTCGAAGGTCACGCGCGCGGGCAGGCTCTGGGGCACGGAGATCCGCGCCGGCCCGACGCTGACCGGCGCCGCGGCGGCGCTCGCGAGCTGCCAGCCGATCCACTCCCGAGCGCTGAAGGCGAGGAAGAGAGCCAGCCCCGAGAGCGCCAGGGTGACGACGAGCGCGGGCCTCTTGTACAGCGGCTTCGGGTTCACGGCGTTCCTCATGGCGCGGCGGGCAGGCGATAGCCCAGACGATCCCGGGTCACTTAGGAAAAAGCGCCGCACGAGCGGCCACACGGGGATCGAAAAAATCGACCGAGATCCGCAATCGCTGCAGCGCAGGGTGTGAAACCTGCGCGCCTGGGGGCGGCTTCCTATGATGCACGAACCTTGCGCCAGGCGCGGGTCTCCCCCTGAAAGTTTCTTCGAGACGGCTCTGACGCGGCGCGGCAAGTGCCGAACGTAAAACGGGAACGTTCCCGAGAGCCGGGCTTGACACGGATTTTGCGAGTGGGTAGCCCGCACACGTTCAGCGCGA
>CAYLZW010000383.1:0-5223 GCA_964388085.1 uncultured Myxococcales bacterium
CTTCGGCGACAAGATCTCGCGCTGCTGGAAGCAGGTGACGAAGTTCCACGCGGCCGCCGGCGCCTCCGGCGGGCAGGCGGTGAACGTCGGCGCGCTCGTCGACGGCGGCGGGGCAGCGGCGGCCGCGGCCGCGCCTCCTTCGCACGCCGTGCGCGAGGAGGGGTACCGCCGCGACGGGCCCGCGGGTGACGTCGTCGTGCGCGGGACGCCGGTACAGGAGGCGCCGTCGCTCGACGTGTCCCTGGCCGGCAGCGCCGTCATCGGCGGCGTGTCTCGGCCGGTGATTCACGACGAGCGCGGCGTGCGCATCGCGCGCGAGACCGAGGACTGATGCACGTCCGCGACGCCCGCCGCTTGACGGGAAAGAACCTCTGGATCGCCGGCGCCGGGGCCGCGCTCGAGGTCGTGCTCGACGACGACGATGATGGAGAGGCGCTGATCGCGGCCGTGCGGCGGCAGGTGGCGGCGCTGTTCGCGCGGGTCGGCCTCGGGGGGGAGGGGCTCGTGATCCGGCGGCACGCGGCGGGGTTTTCGGTCGCTGTGCCGCTTGGGATTGACGCGCTTTATGCCGGGGTCTCGGCGCTCGAGCGGGCGTTGGAGCTGGCGATCGCGGGCCTCACGGCGACGGCGGAGCCGAATGACGGCGGCGGCGACGGCGACGTGGTTCCTTCGCTGCTCGATGAGATCGCTCGGGAGCGGAACCCGGCGTTGCTGGAGCTGCTCTCGGCCGCGCGCGAGCGTCAGGTGCCCGCGCTGTGGGACGACGACGAGGTGTCCTTGGGGCTCGGGGAGCGCTCGCGGACGTTCGCGGTGCGCGAGCTGCCCGCAATCGACGACGTGCCTTGGAGCGATCTCGGGGCCATCCCGGTCGCGCTGGTCACCGGCACCAACGGCAAGACGACGACGACGCGCTTCGTCGCGCGCATGATCGGGGCGGCCGGGCTGGTCGCGGGCCACACCTCGACGGACGGGCTCGTGGTCGGCGCTGACGTCGTGGACGGCGGCGACTGGTCCGGCCCGGGCGGGGCGCGCATGCTGCTGCGGCACCGCGCGGTCCAGGCGGCGGTGCTCGAGACCGCCCGCGGGGGCATGCTGCGTCGCGGGCTCGCGCTCGATCGCGCCGACGTCGCGCTCGTCACGAACGTCGGGGACGATCACCTCGGCGAGTACGGCGTGCACGATCTCGCCGCCATGACCGACGTGAAGCTGCTGGTCGCCCGCGCCCTCGACGACGGTGGCACCCTCGTGCTGAACGCCGATGACGTGCCTCTGGCCGCGCGCGGAATGGCCGCCGACGTACGGGGGTCGGCTCGGGTGGTGCTGTTCTCGGCGAAGCCGCCCGCCGGCGTGACGGCCGCGCACGTCGAGGCCGGCGGGGTCGCGTGGTGCGCGATGGAGGGCTGCCTGGCCCGCGTCGACAACGGCGAGCAGCGAACGCTGCTGCGCATCGACGAGGTGCCGCTCAGCTACGGCGGCGCGGCGGCGCACAACGTCGAGAACGCCCTCGCCGCCGCGGCGGTGGGGGACGCGCTCGGGCTGCCCTTCCACGCGCTCGCCGGCGGTCTGCGCGCCTTGCGCCCGACGCCGAAGGACAGCCCCGGTCGCAGCAATGTGCTCGTGAAGGGCGGCGTCCGCTTGCTGCTCGACTTCGCGCACAACGCCGCGGGCGTCGCCGTGACGATGGCGTTCCTGGCCGCTCTCCGAGCGAAGGACGACGCCCCGGGCCGCCTGATCGTCATCGTCGGCCAGGCCGGCGACCGCTCCGACGAGGAGGTGCGGGGGTTCGCTCGCGGCGTGCACGCGGGCGGCGCCGACGTCGTCATCGCGCGCGATCTGAAGGGCTACTTGCGCGGCCGCGCGCCGGGGAAGACGCCGGCCCTGTTTCAGGACGAGCTGCTGCGGCTCGGCTTGCCCTCATCGGCCGTGCGCATCGCGGGAGATGACGTCGAAGCGCTCACCCTCGCGCTCGAGCTCGCCGCGCCGGGCGACACCGTCGCGCTGCTCGTACAGGTGGACGGCGAAGGCGTGCACGCGCTGTTACGGCGGCGTGGCTGGGCGCTCGATGAGGCGCTGGCCTAGGGCGTTCGGCGCGCGGCGTCTCGGACTCAATCAGAACGATACCGGTTCTCTCAATATGAGAGTGTTTTTATCTTGAAGTATCGCGCAGGCCGCAGAAGATAGCGGCTCTCCGCGTTGGCCCGCGCCGTGCTTTGTCCTCCGGCGAGCCCACGGAAGGGCTCCTCGAACAGGAGACACGAACATGACGACCCAACGATGGGACATCGACAGCGGCCACTCGGGCATCCACTTCTCCGTGCGCCACATGGTGGTGGCGAAGGTGCGCGGCAAGTTCACGCGCTGGAGCGCCGACGTCGAGCTGCAGGGCGACGACCTCACGACCGCGTCGGTGCAGGCCCGCATCGACACCTCGAGCATCGACACCGGCGTCGAGGACCGTGACACGCACCTCAAATCGGCGGACTTCTTCGACGTGGGCAGCTACCCGGAGATGACGTTCAAGACCAGGAGCATCGCGCGGCTCTCCGACGATCAGCTGCGCATGGTGGGCGACCTGACCATCCGTGACGTCACGCGCGAGGTGGTGCTCGACGTCGACTACCTCGGGGAGACGAAGGACCCCTGGGGCAACACGCGGGTGGGCCTCGCGGCGAAGGGCAAGCTCGACCGCAAGGACTTCGGCCTGACCTGGAACCAGCTGCTCGAGGCCGGCGGCGTCATGGTGGGCGACCGCATCGACATCGAGATCGAGCTGGAGGCGGTCAAGCAGTCCGCGGCGAAGGCCGCCTGAGCTCGCCGCCCCGGACGCTCACAGCTCCCCGCCGGAGCTGTGAGCTCAGCTTCTTCATTCTCAAAGATATCGAACGGAGAACTCATGATTGTCGTCACAGGGGCCACAGGCAAGCTGGGCCGTCACGTCCTCGAGCAGCTCTTGCAAAAGGTGCCCGCGAGCGAGCTGGCCGTCGCCGTCCGCAGCCCCGAGAAGGCCGCGGACCTGGCCGCGCGCGGGGTCAGCGTCCGCGCCGCGGACTACACGAAGCCCGACACGCTGCCGGGCGCGCTCGAGGGCGCCGACAAGCTGCTGCTCATCTCCGCCAGCGAGGTGGGGCAGCGCGTCAAGCAGCACCGCGTCGTCGTCGAGGCCGCCAAGCAGGCCGGGGTGAAGCTGCTCGCCTACACGAGCATCCTGCACGCGGACCGCTCGCACATCTCGCTCGCCGAGGAGCACCGGCAGACCGAAGAGATGATCCGCGCCTCGGGCTTGCCCTACGTATTCTTGCGCAACGGCTGGTACGTCGAGAACTACAGCGAGAACCTCGCGCCGGCGCTCGAGCACGGCGCGCTGCTCGGCGCCGCCAAGGACGGCCTCATCGCCGCCGCCACGCGCGCGGACTTCGCGGCCGCCGCCGTGCGCGTGCTGACCGAGCCCGGGCACGAGAACAAGACGTACGAGCTCGCCGCGGACGTGCCGTTCACCATGACCGAGCTGGCCGCCGAGGTCGCGCGCAAGAGCGGCCGCGCGGTCACCTACAAAGACATGTCCGCGAGCGAGTACAAGGGCGTGCTCCTCGGTGCGGGCGTCCCGGAGCCGATCGCGGACATGCTCGCAGACGCGGACGTCGCTATCGCTCGTGGCGACCTGAACGACGCCGGCGGCGATCTCTCGCGCCTGCTCGGGAGGCCGACCACGCCGTTCGTGCAGGCCATCGCCGCCGCGCTTGGCTGAGCTTCGGGCCGTGCCCGCGCGGCCTGTTCCGCGGGACATCCGTTGCGCGCCGCCTGGTCGACGCGCAGCGGTGTCCTGCTCTCGCTCTCGTTCCCTTGCCTCCGTCGCACCAGCGCTCTACCCGCGCCTCCCACGGCGCCTCTCACGACGCCACAAGGACATCCCATGAAGTACACCGCGCTCGCCTCGTTCAGCCTTCCTCTCCTCGCGCTCTCGCTCGCGGGCTGCACCGATCCCGTCGGAGACGCCCCGCGCGCCACGGTGACGGCCACCCCCGAGACCGCCACGGCGGCTCCCCCGGAGCAGGCGCCCGAAGGCGCGCCCACCTACGTGTTCTCGCAGGACGGCTCGAAGATCAGCTTCGTCGGCGCGAAGGTCACGAAGAAGCACGACGGCGGCTTCACGAAGTTCAAGGGCAGCATCGAGGCCCCGGGCGGCAAGGTCGAGGGCGCCAAGGTCGACGTCACCATCGACATGGCCTCGGTCTTCACCGACGTCGAGAAGCTCACCGGGCACCTGAAGAGCCCGGACTTCTTCGACGTGGCCAGCATCCCGACGGCGCGCTTCGTCTCCTCCGCGATCAAGGCGAACGCCGACGGCACGAGCACCGTCACCGGCGATCTCACGCTGCACGGCGTGACCAAGCGCATCACCTTCCCGGCGAAGATCACGACCAGCGACAGCGGCGCCTCCGTCAGCGCCGAGTTCGGCATCAACCGCAAGGACTTCGGCATCGTCTACCCGGGCGCGCCGGACGACCTCATCGCCGACGAGGTGCTCCTGAAGCTCGACGTGAACGCGCGGAAGGGCGGCGCCTGAGCCGAGGGCCGCGCGCGACGCGCTCTGGCGGCGAGCCTCGGGCTCGTGAGGTGGCGGTCCCGTGGGCCGCCGTCGTCACGGGCTCGCTCTCGTTCAGGAGCCCGAGATCGCGAGCTCACCGAAGCGCAAAGTGGGCGCGTGCAGCGACGAGCGCGTGTCGAGATCGGCGCCGACGCGGTCGATGCCCTTCATCATCTCGAGCATGTGGCCGGCGATGGTGACCTCTTCCACCGGGTGTGCGATGGCGCCGTCCTCGATCCAGAAGCCGCCGGCCCCGCGGCTATACTCGCCGGTGATCATGTCGGGCGCGTGGCCGAGGACGCTCGTCACGAGCAGCCCGCGGCGGGTCTCCCGGATGATGGACTCGAGATCTCCGCTCCCGCCCTGCACGCTGACGTTGCTCGACGAGGGGGAGGGCAGGCTCATGGACGAGCGCGAGGCGTGACCGGTCGCCTTCATGCCGAGACGGCTGGCGCTGCGGCTGTCCAGCAGCCAGGTGCGCAGGCGGCCCTCTTCATCGAACAGCGTCGTGGGCTCGACCCGGCGGCCTTCGCCGTCGAAGGGATGCGAACCGAAGCCGCCGGCGACGAGCGGATCGTCCTGTAGCGAGATGCCCTTCACGAGCACCTCCTCGCCGAGCTTGTCCTTCAGGAAGCTCG
>CAYLZW010000384.1:0-5199 GCA_964388085.1 uncultured Myxococcales bacterium
TTCCTGCCCGGCCTCGCCGACGAGCGCCTCATCAACACCGTGCACACGGTGTTCTTCTTCGACCTCTACCGGGACTGGGCCATGTACGAGCACGAGAGCTTCGCGGCGCACCGCGAGTTCCTCCTCGAGCAGCTCGCCATCCGGCCGGTGCGCTACTTCCCCGAGAGCGCCTACTGGGTCACGGCCGACTCCGACGTGCCGGCCTTCCTCGCCGAGTACATCCACGCGCGCTGGCTCGACATCCACAACCTGTTCGCCGACATCGAGGAGCGAGGCCTGCCCGCGCTCGACGGGCACGTGCTGTACTCGTCGGGCCACGAGTGGTCCTATTGGATGATCGACTACCTGACGGCGAAGATGATGTGGAACCGCGAGGCCCCGCTCGAGGACTTCACAGCGCACGTGAGCGCGCCCTTCGGCGCCTGCGACGATGAGGTGCAGGGGGCGCTGTCGTCGTTCATCGACCTGCAGACACAGTATCTCTTCGACGAGCGCCTCGTGCCCTACGTGTCGGCCGAGGACATCCACGACGACCTCGGCTACGCGGCCGGCATCGACACCCACCCGCCGCGCGTCCCCTTCGAGGCGGTGGTGGCCATGAGCGCCCCCGAGCGAGCGTCCTTCGAGACGGACATCGTCGAGCGGCTCGGCCTCGCCGCGCAGGAGATGCGAACGCGGTCCCTGGAGCCGCTCATCTCCGTGTGCGCTCGCTCGGACGACACGCTGAAGCCGTGGTGTGATGAGCTGCTCGACAGCGTCGAGATCGTCGCCCTGCGCCTCGAGCACTCCCGGCACCTGTACCGCAGCGTGCTCGCGGCGGCCCGCGGCGAAGACTTTCAGCCCGAGCTCGACGCCGCCGCCGGCTCGCGCGAGCAGGCCGCCGTCGTCGTCGCGCGCCGCGAGCAGGGCTACCGCTACGACGTCGAGGAGCTCTCGGCCGCCTACGAGAACTTCACTCGCTACGAGTTCGGCTACCTGCGCCAACCGCACACCCAGTGCCTGTGGCTGCGCCAGGAAGATCAGGTCGCCTACCTCATCGAGCACGGACAGGCCGCGCCCCCGTTCGAGCTGCGCACCTGCCAGAACTGAATTCACCGGGAGCTCCATTGCTACGCACTCGAACGTTACGCACTCGAACGTCACGCACTCGAACGTCACGCACTCGAACGTCACGCGCGCGGACGCGCCCTGTTCTGTTCGGCGCCGCCGCCCTCCTGGCGCTGCTCTCGTCGTCACTGCACGCCGAGACGCTCCCGGGCGGCCGCACCTCGAGCGGCGCCTTCCCCTACGCGATCAAGACCGCGACGCTGCCGAACGGCCTGCGCGTCGCCGTCGTCAAGACCGAGCACGAGGGCATGTTCTCGCTCAAGGAGGTCGTCGGCGTCGGCTCCCGTGACGAGGTGGAGCCGGGGCACAGCGGCTTCGCGCACTTCTTCGAGCACATGATGTTCCGCGGCACCAAGCGCTTCCCCGCCGACGCCCGCAGCGAGCTCTTGACAGGCCTCGGCGTCAACGAGGGCGGCTCGACGACGGACGACTTCACGATCTACACGCTCACCGGCCCGGCCAGCGCGCTGCCGCAGGTGCTCGAGCTCGAGGGAGACCGCTATCAGAACCTCGAGTACGGCGTCCCGGCGTTCAAGACCGAGGCGAAGGCCGTGCTCGGCGAGTACAACAAGAGCTTCTCGAGCCCCGCCATGACGACGTGGGAGGCGCTGCGAGGCCTCGCGTTCGATGAGCACCCGTACGAGCACACCGTCATCGGCTTCAAGGCGGACATCGAGAAGATGCCCGAGCGCTACGCCTACGCGCAGCAGTTCTTCAAGCGCTTCTACACACCGGACAACACGCTGCTCGTCATCGCCGGTGACGTCGACGCGGACGCCGTCCTCGCGCTGGTCGAGGGGCGCTTCGGCTCCTGGCAGGGCAAGCGCGCCACGACGAAGGCGCGGGCCGAGCCCGCACAGAAGCAAGCGCGCTCTGTGGCGCTCACCTGGCCGGCCCCCACGCAAGCCAGCGCGCACGTCGCGTGGAAGGTGCCCTCGGCGAGCGAGCCGCGCACCGAGGCGCTGCTCGAGGTGCTGTCCGCGTACCTGTTCGCCGAGTCCTCGCCGCTCGTGAAGGGGCTCGTCATCGAGCAGCAGAAGGTGGAGGGCCTCGACACCTGGTGGCGGGCCACACGGGATCCCGGCCTCTTCCCCATCCACTACCGCCTGCGCGAAGGCGCGACCCACGATGACGTCATCGCGCGCGTCCAGGCCGCGCTCGACGAGATCGCCGCGGCGAAGGTCGACGCCGAGCGCTTCGACGACGTGAAGAGCCACGTGCGCTACGCGCTGCTGATGGGGTTGACGTCGGCCGACAACGTCGCCGGCGCCGTCGGCTGGACGGCGGGCCTCGACCTCGACGCCGGCCGCGTCGCGCGCGTGCTCGAGGCCGTGGACGCGCTGACGCCCGCCGACCTCAGCGCGCTCGTGAAGAAGAGCTTCGCGAAGGAGCGACGCACCGTCGTCACGCTGGCGTCGAACGCCCAGGGAGGTGAGCGATGACCCGCGCTCGATTTAGCCGCGACGCCCTCGGCCACGCGCTCTCGCTCGCGGCCCTGACGCTCACGGCGCTGGTGACGTCGTCCTGCATCACCACCGAGGGATCGGGCCGACCGCCGCCCGACGCGCTGCTCGAGCGAGGGCCCGATCCCCGCGCGGCGCTGCCGACGCCGCGGGGCAGCCGGCTCGAGGGCGCCACCGTGGCGGGCCCCGAAGGCGGCATGCGCGTCATCTCGCTGCCGTCGGCGAGCGATCCGATCGTGAGCGTGCGCGTCATGTTCCTGAGCGGCTCGCGTGACGATCCGGCGGGCAAGGAGGGGCTCACCCGCCTCTCGGCGGAGCTGATGGCGGAGGCGACCGAGAAGCTCTCCTCGGGCGCGCTGCGCGAAGCGCTCTTTCCCTGGGCGGCCGAGCTCTCGGTACAGAGCGACAAGGAGACGACGGTCTTCCTCGGCCGCGTGCACGAGGATCACGCCGACGCCTTCGTGCCGCTGTTCCTCGACGTCATCCTCGCCCCGCGCCTCGATCCGGCGGACTTCGCGCGCAAGAAGAGCGAGGCCTTGAGCTTCCTGCGCCACGAGCTGCGCCAGGGTGACGACGAGCTCCTGCAGCGAGAGGCGCTCGAGGTCGCCATCTTCGACTCGCCCATGGCCGCTCCGGCGGTGACCCCGCTGCCGGCGGCGCCGGGCCACATGGCAGGGCCGGGGACGAAGCTCGTGCCGCGCCACCCCTATCGGCACACCCCGACGGGCACCGTGCTCGGCCTCGAGTCGATCACGCTCGACGACGTGAAGGCGCACCTGCGCCGGGTGTTCACGCAGGATCGGCTGCTCCTTGGCGTCGCCGGCGGCGCGAACACGAACCTCGTCCGCGCGCTGACGACGGGCTTGGCCAAGCTGCCTGCGACGTCGGCCCGGCGCCCGTCGCTGCCGGTGGTGTCCGCGCCGCTCACGAACCAGGCGCTCGTCATCGACAAGAAGACGCCGGGCAGCGCCATCTCGGTCGGCTATCAGCTCGCGCTCGATCGCACGCACCCCGATTACGCGGCGCTCAAGGTGGCCGAGGCGTTCTTCGGCGAGCACCGAAACCGCATCTCGTGGCTGTTCCAGGTCATGCGCGAGCAGCGCGGGCTCAACTACGGCGACTACGCATACATCGAGCACTTCGTGCAGGACGGCTGGTCCAAGGACGAGCTGCTCAACATCGGTCGTCGCCAGCAGTACTTCTCCCTCTGGATCCGGCCCGTCGAGCACAAGAACCGGCACTTCGCGCTGCGCCAGGCGGTCTACGAGCTCGATCGCTTCGTCACCCGCGGCATCCCCGACGACGAGTCCTTCGAGCGCCTCATCGCCTTCTTGCCTGGCCACTGGCAGCAGAAGGAGCAAGAGCCCATGCGCCGCCTCGGCTACGCGCTCGACGACGCCTTCTACGGCGTAGCGTGGGATCGCGACGATCTGCGCGCGCAGATCGCGAAGCTGACGCGCGCGGAGGTGAACGCCGCCATCAAGCGGCACCTGCGCGCCGATCGCCTGCACATCGTCGTCGTCACCGAGGGCGGCGACGCGTTCGCCAAAGAGCTAATAGAGGGCGCGCCCTCCCCCATCACCTACGCCGCCGAGAAGCCCGCGGCCTTGCTGAAAGAAGACGAGACCATCAGCAGCTTCGACCTTCGGCTCGACGACGGCAGCGTCCGCGTCGTGCGCCCCGAGCAACTCTTCCAGCGCTGAGCCTCCGAGGGGCTCGGCCCCGCACCCACGCGGGCGCTCTCTCGCCGGGAGGCAACGCCGACGTGGGCTCTCTCCCCATCCCGGGTCGCTCCGCTCCCGCGAAAGATCTCTGAAGGTGCCGTGACTGACGAGGGTGTCCTCCTGCCGTTCCTGCGGGCCGCGCTCCTGCTCGCGGTCACGCTGATCCTGTACCCGCCGGTGGCGTGGCTCGATCGCTGGGCGCAGCGATCGCCGGGCGATCCGACCCCGCTGCCGCTGAGCCCGCTGCTGCCGATCGCGAACGTGCTCAAGCTGCTGCAAAAGCGCGCGGCGCTGTCCTCGAGCGCCGACCGCGTGGTGCACGTCGCGGCGCCCTTGCTCGCGCTGGTGCCGAGCCTGTGCGCGCTGGCCACGCTCCCGCTCGCGCCTGCGTTGATGACGACGGGTGGAGCGAGCGTGCGCCTCGGCGTCGCGCGCGGCGAGGGCACGCTGCCGGTGGCGCTCGCGTTGATGTTGTTGTCGACGGTGGGCATCGCGGTCGCGGGTTGGGCGGGCGCAAACCGCCTGGCGCTGCTCGGCGCGTTGCGGCTCGTGCTGCTGCGGACCGCGGCGCTCGTCGTGGTCGCCCAGGGAGCCGCCGGCGTCTGTCTGCTGCACCAGACGCTGTCGCTCGACGCGCTCGTCCTCGAGCAGGCGCGCCCCGTGCTCGGCCCCCTGTCCGGCTGGGGCGTGCTCGTAAACCCGGTGGGCTTTGGTTGCACCATCGTCGCGCTCGCGGTGCTCGGCCAGCGCCTCGTGCGCAGCCGGCCGGACGAGCACGCCGATCTCGTCGAGCCCTACGCCGCCGAGGCCGCCGGCGTCACGTTGCTCGGGCACCGCTTCTTCGAGGTGGTCGACCTGCTCGCGTCGGCGGGCATCGTGACGACGGTGTTCTTCGGCGGCTGGCT
>CAYLZW010000385.1:0-5146 GCA_964388085.1 uncultured Myxococcales bacterium
TGCAGCTCCACCCACATGAGCGAGTCGAAGCCGAGGTCGGCGGCGATCTCGGTGCTGCCCTTGAGCGCGCCGACGTCGACACCGGCGACGAGCGCGAGGGCGGCGCGCACGGCCGCGAAGGGAGGCGCGCTGTCCTTCCCTTCGTCGGCGGGCTCCGCGGCCAGGAGCTCCTCGAGGCGGGCGCGCACGTCCTTCCGCTTCACCTTCAGCGTGGCCGTGCGCGGCAGCGCCCCGAACGGCCAGGCGCGCACCAGCGCCGGGCGGAACACGGTCGGCAGCCTCAAGAGCTGCGCCTCGAGCTTGCCCTGCGCGGCGCTCACTTCGACACCTTCAGAAGCGACATAGACGAGCGCCAAGCGCTCCCCGCCGCGCGCGTCCGGCAGCCCCACCAGCGACAGCTCGTGCACGCCGGCCACCTCGCCGATGCGCGCCTCGACGTCGTCGAGGTAGACGTTCTCGCCCGCCGCCGTGACCACCACCTCCTTGGCGCGCCCCACCAAGGTGAGCCGGCCGCTCGCGTCGAGGAAGCCGAGGTCGCCCGTGTGCAGCCAGCCCTCGTCGTCGAGCACGCCGCGCGTGGCGGCCTCGTCGCCGAAGTAGCCCTTCATGACGTTCGGGCCGCGCGCGAGCACCTCGCCGGTGCCCTTCTCGTCCGGGTCCGCGATCTTGAGCTCGACGCCCGGTACGGGCAGGCCGACGCTGCCGGGCGGCGCGCCGGGGACGGGCTCGGCCACCGTCAGCACGGGGGCGGCCTCGGTGAGGCCGTAGCCCTCGGCGATGGGCAGGCCGAGGCCGTGAAAGAGGCGGTGCACGTCGGCGGGCAGCGCCGCGCCGCCCGAGATGAGCGTGCGCAGGTGTCCGCCGAGCTGCTGGTGGATGGGCCGGAACAGCAGGCGGCCGAGGTCCGCGCCCGTGCGCTCGGCGACGCTCCGGTTTACGTTCAACGAAATGTCAAAGAAAGCCTTGAGCGCCGGGCCGCGCGCCTCGATCTGCTTGCGCAGGCGCCGCTCGAGCAGCTGCCAGAGGGCGGGCACGCCGACCATGGCGGTGACGCGCCCCTCCTTGAGCGCGTACAAGAGGCGCTCGCCGTTGACCTCGTCGAGGTAGAACACCTGCCCGCCCGCCATGAGCGGCAAGAGCAGCCCGCAGGTGAACTCGAAGGTGTGGTGCAGCGGCAGCACGCTCAAGAGCCGGTCGTCACCATGCACGTCGAACACGCGCGCCAGGCTCGCGATCAGCGCGCTGAAGTTCGCGTGCGTCAGCATCACGCCCTTCGGATCGCCCGTCGTGCCCGAGGTGAACAGGATGCTGGCGACGTCGTCACCGCGCAGCTTGGCGGCGTCGAGCCCGCCGGGCGGACCGCTGACGGCGGCGAGGTGAAGGTCCCACGCGAGCGCGCCGGCGGACTCCTCGAGCAGCTCGGCGCCGAAGGCCTGACGCGCCTTCTCGTCGAGGATGGCCACCCTCGCCCGCGCCTTGCGCGCCACGTTGCGCGCCTGCTCGGGCGCGAGCGCGGGATCGAGCGGCACGATGACGGCCCCTTGCGCCAGGACGCCGAAGCAGGCCACCGCCCAATCCGGGTGGTTCGCCCCCGAGAGCAGCACCCGATCGCCGCGCGCGACGCCGGCCTCGTCGAGGCGGCGGGCCACCGCGCGGGCGCGCTCATGCAGCTGCCGATACGAGAGGTCTCGTCGCTCCTCGCCCGCGAAGCGCGAGAGCGCCGGCTGCCCCTGGTAGCGCGCGGCGCCCTCCTCGAGCAGCGCGAGCAGGTTGTCGTAGGCGCGCAGCGGTTCACGCGCGCGCGCTCTCGTCGTGCGGGCGTGGTGCGCGAGCGCGGCGGGGAGGTGCTGATCGAGCAGGTAGCGTCGCCAGTCGACGACGGCCGGATCGAAGGGGCGCGGGCCCTCGCGGCCAAAGAGCTGGCGCTGCAGGTCGGCGAGCGCGCGCCCCTTCAAGCGCTGCTCCGGCCCCCAGACGAGCACGCCCGGCTCGAGCGGTGCCGTGCGCTTGTCGACGACGAGCGTGGCCGCCTGCGCAAAGCGCCGCAGGGCGCCCCGAAGGCCGGGCGGCGCGACCGCGTCGGACGAGCTCGATGACGACGAGGCACGGCGGACGCAGAGATCGATGAGGTCCGACGCTCGCGCGAGCGTCAAAGCGTTGTCCGGCGCCAGGCTCGCGTGCACCACCGGCGGCGCGCGTCCGGCAAGGAGCCCGGCGAGCGCGAGCAGCACGGCCTCCGCCGCGAGGTCGAGCGGGAGGAGATCGATGATGCCCTGCCCGTCCGCCGGGGGCGAAACGACGGTGTCCTGCGCGAGCTTCGCCCAGCCGGCGAGCGGCGCCTCCTGATCGTCGTCGAAGGGGGCCGCCACCGAGGTAGCGAGCGGCGCCCCGAGCGTCGGCAGCCGGACGACGGTGTAGGGCAGCCCGCTCGCCGCTACGAGCTGCTCGGCGAGCGCGCACGTGTACCCGCGCGTCGAACGAAAGCCCCAGCCCCGCGCGCGCTCTTCGCCCGCGGCGCGCACGAGACCGTCGAGGATGGCTTGGCGCGCGGCCCCGGTCGCTGCGGCCAGCGCCGCGCCGCGCGTCGGCTCCTTGTTGGCCGCGAGCTCCGCCTTGGCCGCGGCGCCGGCGCGAGAGACGACGTCGGCGTGGCTCGCGCGGGCGCGCGCCTCGTCGAGCAGGCGGCGGGCCGTGCGCAGCTCCTCGTCACAGCGAAAGCGCTGCGCGCCGCGGCTCGCCGCGCGGGGAAACGGCGTTCGGCGCGGATCGGCCTCGAACAGCGAGCCCTGCCGCGCGCCGTGCACCTCGAGGGTGCTCACCAGCAGCAAGGGCACGCCGAGCGAGCGAGCGACGACCACGCTGCGCTCCACCTCCGCGACCTGCTCGAGCGCGTCGTCGAGCGCCGCGTCCGCTCGCGGCGCCCCGATATGCAGCACGGCGTCGTAGACCTCGTCCGCGCGGTCGCCCTGCTGCGCGCTCGCGTGCAGCTCGAGAGGCTGCTCCTGCGCGGAGAGCACCGCCCCGAGCGCGCGCAGCAGCGCCGGGCCGGACGAGCTCTGAGCGCCCAAGACGAGCGCGCGCTTCCCTGCCAGCGGTGTCGGACTCTGCGGTTGCATCCCCGGCACCCTCTCGTCGTCGCGGCGCGGTTGCAACACCCCTGCGCCGATGGGATGGCTGCCTCGTGTCGGATGTGTTGCTCACCCTCTTCGGCAGCTTCGCGGTGGGGGTCATCGGCGCCGCCCTGGGCGTCGGCGGCGGGACCTTCCTCGTGCCCTTCCTGGTGCTGTTCGCCGAGCTGCGGCCCGTCGAGGCCGTCGGCATCTCCCTGTTCTGCGTCATCGGCACCTCGGTGGGCGGCGCCAGCGCGGCCATCAAGAGCGGTCAGGCGAACCTCGGCCTCGCGCTCGTGCTCGAGCCCATCCTGTTGCTCACCTCGGTGGGGGCGTCGCTGCTCGCCCAGCGCATGGAGGACGCGCTCTTGCTCGGCCTGTTCGCGCTCATGCTGACGGCGATAGCGGGGCTGTTCTTCTACGTCTGGCAACGGAACCTCGGCGTCGACGCCGTGGCGCCCTCCGGCGCCGCGCGGCTCGTCGATGGGGTCGTGCAAGAGCCCGGCGTGGGCGGCGTGTCCTATCGCCCGCAGCGCCTGCCTGTGCTCGGCGGCCTCGTCGGGCTGACGGGCCTCGCCTCCGGCTTGTTCGGCATCGGCGGCGGTGTGCTGAACGTCCCGTTCCTGACCCTGGTCTCGCGCGTCCCGCTGCGCGCGGCAGCGTCCACGTCGGTGCTGACCATGTCGGTCACCGGCGCCGCCGCCGGCGCCGTGCACCTCGCGCACGGCTCGGTGCCCGGCGCCCTCGTCGCCGCGAGCCTGCTCGGGGTGGTCCCGGGCGGCCTGCTCGGCGCGCGCGTGCAGCGCCGCCTTCCCGAGCGGAAGCTGCGCTTCGCCTTCGCCACGCTCGCGCTCATCGTCGCGGTCATGACCTTTCGGCACGCGTGGGAGATCGCGTGAGCGAGCCCGTCGCCGCCCTCGACGAGCGCGCGCAGCGGCGCATCGCGTCGCTGTTCTTCGGCTTCGGCGTCGTCGCCGTCGTGGTCATCGTGCTCGGCCTCGCGCTCGCCATCGTCGAGGAGACGAGCACCGGCGCCGCGCTCTCGCGCCCCGTCTCCTGGCCGACACCGTCGGCGCTGTGGCGCGACCTGCGCGCGTTCTCCGCGCAGGGTGTGCTCGGCCTCGGCCTCTCGCTGCTGCTGCTGCTGCCGCTCGTGCGCAACGCGACGGTGACGTTGCTGTTCCTACGCCGGCGGCGCCCGCGGCCGGCGCTGCTCGCCGTCGTCGTCATGCTCGCGTTGATCGCGCTCTACGCGGGGCTCGCCGTCGCGCCGCGCTAGCGGTCGCTCAGAGGTGGAAGTCGCCGGCGGCCTCGGGCTGGTACAGCAGCTCGACGACCTTCATGCGCGCCACGCGTCCGCTCGGCAGCGGCCACAGGATGCCGCCTCCCACGCTGAGCCCGAGCAGCGCGGCGCCCGCGGCGGAGAGCACCGAGAGCTTGCCCTGCCGCTCGTCCGCCTCGCGCGGATAGACGAGCGAGACCTCGCGATGCCGGCGCGTGTGCACGTCCTCGAGCAGGAGCCGCGAGTTCATGGTCACCACGTTCGGCGGCACGCGGCTCGACAGCACCACGCGCGCCTGCGCCAGCTCCCGCAACAGCCAGGACGCGGCCTCCCCGCGCACGCCGCCGACGCAGCGCTGGATGCGGAAGAGGTCCGTGTCGGTGACCGTGATGCCGGGCGCGGGGACCATGGGGGGTAGGGTCGGTACCGGAACGCCGAGGTGTCAAGCGCGGAGGATCGTTTGGCTGGACCTTGCTCACGCGAGGGAGCCCTGGAGGCGCCAGGCCCGGTGGCTGTGGCGTCCCTCGAAGTCCGGGGAGCGCGTGCGCGCGCTCATGTCCTCGACACGCGCGAACCAACCCTTCGGCTCGTCGTCGAGCGCGAAGCCGCGCGCGTTGGTGGAGAACCACACGACGCCGCCCGGGGCGAGCACCCGCCGCACGCGCGCGAGCAGGCCGGCGTGATCGCGGCGCACGTCGAAGCTCTGCTCCATGCGCTTCGAGTTCGAGAACGTCGGCGGATCGACGACGACGAC
>CAYLZW010000386.1:0-5124 GCA_964388085.1 uncultured Myxococcales bacterium
GGACAGGCCGTCGGGTCGGGCGGCTGGTCGATGGGATCGACGACCGGATCGGGGATCGGGTCCTCGGCGGGCGGCGCCACTGGATACGTCGTCGTGGGATCCCCCCCGGGCGGAGGCTGTGCGTCCGGGTCTCTAGGGACCGGACCCTCACAAGCCGCCAGCGCCAAGGCTGCGAATCCCGCGCCGAACACCAGTGACCATCTCTTGGTCGCAGCAGTGTTCTTCATCGCTTCCTCTCCTCCCCCCAGCACCGATCAGCGGTGGGGGCTGGGCCCGGGTAGACCCGTTGTTGCGCCGCCCTCTAACGCAAGAGGCGATCCAGCCCGGGAATGACCCTCGCGCAGAAGCTAAATAGCGTGTTTCATTGTCTATTCTCGTTTGCCGCGTGGCGTCATTCGGCGCTGATCCGGGCCGATCGGGGGGGCCTCCCCCCATCGGATCGGGGGCTGGGGCCTTCACCCCCCAGCCGCGATCAGCGCCCGCCCCGGCACGTGGGTTGCTGCCCTTCAGCCGGACCAGGAGCCAAACGGGGGACGGACATGAACGCGAAAGAGCAGCGGCTGGGCGCTTTCGAGGCGCGCCTCCGAGGCGACGTCGTGCGCCGCGGAGGACCGGGCTACGAGGACGCGCGGCGCGTCTACAACGGCATGATCGATCGACGACCGTCGCTCATCGCGCGCTGCGCCGACGCCGCCGACGTCATCGAGAGCGTCCGCCTCGGCGCCGACGAGCAGCTCGCCATCGCCATCCGCGGCGGCGGTCACAACGGCGCCGGCCTCGGCGTGTGTGACGACGGCATCGTCATCGATCTATCGCGCATGCGCGGCGTCCGCGTGGACCTCGGCGCGCAGGTCGTGCGGGTCGAGGGCGGCTGCCTCTGGCGCGACGTCGACCACGCCACCCACGCCTTTGGCCTCGCCGTGCCGAGCGGCATCGTCTCGAGCACCGGCGTCGGCGGGCTCACGCTCGGCGGCGGCACCGGTCACCTGACGCGCCGCTACGGCCTCACCATCGACAGCCTGCTGTCCGCGGACGTCGTGCTCGCGGACGGGCGCCTCGTACACACGAGCGAGGCGGAGCACCCGGAGCTGTTCTGGGCCCTGCGCGGCGGCGGCGGCAACTTCGGCGTCGTGACCTCGTTCGAGCTGAAGCTCCACCCGGTGCGAAATGTCGTCGGCGGGCCGACGCTGTGGCCGCTCGAGCGCGCGCGCGAGGTGCTGCAGTGGTACCGGGAGCTCATCGTCGCCGCGGAGCCCGATCTGAACGGCTTCTTTGCGTTCCTCAGCGTGCCCGCCGCGCCGCCGTTTCCGACCGCGCTGCACGGACAGGCGATGTGCGGCGTCGTGTGGTGCTTTACCGGGCCGGCGGCCGCGCAAGACGAAGCGTTCGCCCCCGTGCGCGCGATGAAGCCGGCGCTCTTCGGCGTCCAGGAGATGCCGCTGCCCACGCTGCAGGGTGCATTCGACGCGCTCTACCCGCCGGGGCTGCAATGGTATTGGCGCGCGGACTTCGTGGGCACCATCCCCGACGCCGCCATTGACGAGCACATCCGTTTCGGCACGCGCATGCCGACCCCGCACTCGACCATGCACCTGTACCCGACGGACGGCGCCGCGCATCGCGTCTCTCCCGGCGACACGGCGTTCAGCTTTCGCGAGGCCAATTGGAACCAGGTCATCGTCGGCGTCGATCCCGACCCCGCGAACAATGACATCATCACGCGCTGGACCAAGGAGTACTGGGACGCATTGCACCCCTATTCGCTGGGCGGCGCCTACGTGAACTTCTTGATGGACGACGAGGGTCACGAGCGCGTGCGCACGACCTATCGAGACAACTATCCGAGGCTCGCGGCGGTGAAGCGACAATACGATCCGGACAATCGCTTTCACGTCAACCAGAACATTCCGCCCGCGCCGCTCGCGAGAGCGGAGCGCACGCCGCGGGGCCCGCGCGCCTGACGCGCGTCAGGCGACGCCAAAGACGCTTCGCGTCCGCCTGCGAGGCAGGGTGAGCTGCACGCAACTGCCTTCCGAGGTGCGCCGCGCGAGCAGCTCCCCGCCATGGCGCTCGACGAGGAGCTTGGCGCGCGCGAGCCCGACGCCGAGCCCCGGCCGTTCTCCGCCGCGCGCGGAGGAGAACGGCCGCGTCGGGCGCGGGCCTGCCCCCTCGACGACGCCCGCCTGCTCGGCCAGATCGTCGCTGACCTCGAACGTGACGTAGCCTGGGGAGCCGCGCACGTGCACGCGCACGTACAGGGCCGGGTGCTCGCGTTTCAGGCAGAGCGCGTTGTCGAGCACCGCGCAGAGGGCCTCGGCGAGCTCGCCGGGATCGCCCTCCACGTCGACGTCAGCGTCGTCCTCGCGCACGTCCACGGCGAGCTGCGCGCGGCGGGCCAGCGGGTGCGCGGCGCGGGCGCGCTCGAGGCTGGCTTCGAGCAGCCGCTTGGCCGTCACGCGCGCGTTCACCCGCGGCCGGGCCGGCCGGAGCATGAGCGCGTCGTCGAGCATCGGGGACATGTGCGCGAGCGCGCCCTCACTGATGAGCGCGCCGGCCTCCTGCCTCTCCGGAGCGCTGGCCGAGGGCGGTGGCGCGGCCTGGCGGCCAGGCAACGCTCGCGCGACGAGCAGCGGCCGGCTCACGGCGAGCACGGCGAGCACGACGAGGGCCGCCTCCGCGCCGTACACGAACGCGTCCCCGGGCGACCCCCGGGAGGCGCCGGCAAAGGTCAGCACGACGCCGGCGAACAGCGCCGCTACGCCTTCTCGCGCGGTCGGCGGCGTGAAGGGCCGCACGCGGGCGGACGTCAGGAGCGCGGTGGCGGCGCCGAACAGCACCGCCCACAGCCCCGTGCCGGCGTCTGCCCGCGCGAGCGCGAGGACGGCGGCGAGCGTCGCCATCAGCGCGCTCACGGCCGCGGCCTGGTCGGAGCGACGCTGGGCGAGGGTCTCGGCGCGGCGCGCGAGCACGAGGCAGCGCCACGAGACCGCGCCGCCGAACGCCGCCGCCACGAACGCGAGCCCGAAGGTGCCGAAGAGCGGCAGGCGCAGCTCGAGCGCGCTCGTCGCCGGCAGGGCCACGCCGAGCGCCGAGGTGATCCCCCCCGCGCGCACGAACGCCCGCGGCACGGGCGCGGATCCGCCCGGCCCGCTCGCGCCGAGCGCGCTCAGGCATAGGGCGACGAGGTAGGGGAGGAGCAGCGGCCGCGCGTCTCCGAGGCCGAAACTTTCGAACAGCCCGAGCGCCAGCACGACGACGAGGCCGAGCGCGTACAGCCCGACCAGCGTCCGGGGCCGGAGGCGGCGCAGCAGGACCGGCACCGCGCTCAGCGACGTGAGCAGCG
Source organism: uncultured Myxococcales bacterium (assembly GCA_964388085.1). Classification (GTDB taxonomy): domain Bacteria; phylum Myxococcota; class UBA727; order UBA727; family CAYLZW01; genus CAYLZW01. The sequence continues at coordinate 3,344 of CAYLZW010000386.1, forward strand.
CGAACAGCAAAAGACCGGCGCGGAGCCCGTCAGGCATGCAGCCGAGGATAGCGAAGCGCGCAACAGGCGGCAGAGACCGAGGCTTTGCCTCGTGCTGAGGACGTCCTTGTGGCGTTCTTCGGCAGCCTGTCAGGCGCGGTACAGCGCCCCGCCCCAGGCGAGCCCGGCGCCGATGGCGAGCATGAGCACGAGGTCCCCCGACTGGATGCGGCCGTCGCGCGTGGCCTCGTCGAAGGTCATGAGCGCCGACGCGCTCGAGGTGTTGCCGTAGCGGTCGATGTTCACGACCCAGCGCTCGAGCGGCAGCTTCAGGCGATCGGCGACCGCCTCGAGGATGCGCATGTTCGCCTGGTGCGCGACCACGTGCACGACGTCATCGGCGCTGTAGCCGTTTCGCTCGAGGAGCTCCTCGGCCACCTTCGGCAGCGCGCGCACGGCGAACTTGTAGACCTCGCGACCGTTCATCACCATGCGGTCGCGCTTCTCGTCGAGGTCGGCGGCCTTGAAGGGCCGCTTGCTGCCGCCGGCGGGGATGTGGATCGACTCCCACTGGGCGCCGTCGAGGCGCAGCTGCACGTCGAGGAAGCCGGCGCCGTCGTTCGGCCCCTGCTCGATGACGAGCGCGCCGGCGGCGTCTCCCATGAGCACGCAGGTGCCGCGGTCTTGCCAGTTCGTGATCGTCGTCATGGTCTCGCCACCGACGACGAGCACCTTCTTGGCCCCGCCGCTCGCGACGAAGCGCTCGGCGATCGAGAGCCCGTAGATGGAGCCGGCGCAGGCGGCGGCGACGTCGAAGCCGCTCGCGTTCACGGCGCCGAGCCGGTGTTGCAAGAGCGCCGCGGTCGAGGGCAGCCGCATGTCCGGCGTGACCGTGGCGACCACGATCATGTCGAGCTCCTCGGGCTTTACGTTCGCGGCGAGGAGCGCCTTCCGGGCCGCGTGCTCACCCATGTCCCCCGTGCCCATCTGGCCCTCGTAGTCGAGCAGGTGGCGGGTGCGGATGCCGGTGCGGGACGCGATCCACTCGTCGGAGGTGTCGACGAGCTTGGCCATGTCGTCGTTGGTGACGACGCGCGGGGGCGCGTAGCCGCCGGATCCAGTGATGCGGGCGCGGAAGGGCAGGACAGGCGACATGGCGCCTCCAGGAGCTGAAGGAAGGGGACAGTCTGGGGTTCTACCCCCCTTCCCCCCGACGACAACCTGCGGACCGGGTGCCCGGCAAAAAACCCCGGGGTTACCCTGTACATAGCGTCGGTTCGGGGCCGCTGGTTCGGGGCCGCTGGTCGGGCGGCCGGCTCGGGGCCGCCCGTTCGACGCCCGCCCGTTCAGCTCTGCAGGAAGACCGTGATCCGCTCCGGCGCGCTCTTGCCGAGCCGCACCCGGTCGACGATCGCCTGCTCGTTCGCGTCCATGTCGACGAACTGCACGCCGAAGGCGTCGCCGAGCCGGTGCTGGCCGCCCTCCTGACCGGCGACCCAGACGACCTTGCCGTCGACGGAGTGCGTCTTTCCCTCCACCTCGATCTCCACGATCACGGCGCCGCCCATCTTCATCTTCTCGCTGATGCCCTCGGGCGCACGAAGCTGCATGCCGCCGAGCGACATGTCGGCGATCTCGAGACCACCGGCCTCGTAGCCGGCCGCTCCCGCGCGCAACGACACGGGCGTGCGCTCGAAGCCACGCGCGGGCTCGACGCTGTTCATGGCGAAGATGCGCGCGAGCGCGGTGCCGAGCGGGCCGCGCTTTTGCGCCAGCCAGTCGGTCTCGAACTGCACGCCGAG
>CAYLZW010000387.1:0-5118 GCA_964388085.1 uncultured Myxococcales bacterium
GCGTCCCTCCTCGGCCTCGTCGAGCGCCGGCCGCGCGCCCGGGGTGGGCTCACCGGCGGCAGCCAAGGACAAACCCTGACAACGCACCGGCCGCGACCTGCGCGCAAGCGAGCGCCGCGAGACCCGCCGTCTCCGTGCGCAACACATGTACACCGAGCGCCACCGGCTCACAGCCAGCGTCCGTCAGCGCGCGCTGCTCCTCGGGGGAGAGCCCGCCTTCCGGCCCTACGACGGCGAGCAGGCCGCCGGCACGAAAGCGCTCGTCGCTCGCGAGCAGCGCCGACAGCGGCCGCTCGGCGCCGAGGACCCCCATCACCGCCCGCCCGGAGAACGCGCGTACGGCCTCCGTGAGCCGCGAGAAGGGGTGCGGCCCCACCAGGGCAGGCACGAAGGCTCGCTCGGCCTGACGGGCCGCCTGCTGCGCCACGCGTCCCAGCCGGTCGAGCCTGAGCGAGGGCGCGTTCGAGCGCTCGGCCTCGAACACCAGCACCTCGCTGGCGCCGAGCTCGGTCGCCCGGCGCACGACCTCCTCGAGCTTCGGCCCGCGCACGAGCGCCTGCGCGATGACGAGAGCCGGCAGCGGCCTTACGGCCTCCTGGAGCGCCAGCACGTCGACGGCGCCGTCCGCGCGCAGCCTGCCGCGAACTACCCGTCCGCCGCCGTCGAACAGCTCGACGTCGTCCCCCGGCGAGAGCCGCAGCACGCGGCGCAGATGGTGCGCGGCGTCGTCCGGCAGGGTCACGCGGTCGCCCGGCCCTACGCCGCTCAGCTCGTCCTGTTCGACCCAAGCGCGCCGCACGAAAGGAACCTCCGTCGCTGCCGGTGACTGGCGGTAGCGAAGCTCGTCGGCGCGCAGCATACCCTCGTGCGGATCCGCGAGGGCACCTGCAGGCGCACCAACTCTTCGAGGGGCTGCGCCCTCCCCGCACGGGCGAAGCCCGATGCCGAGCCCCCACCCATCCTGGGTCGCTCCGCTCCCGTGCTTCAACGCCCGGAGCAGATGACCTCGTCGGCGCGCCGCAGCCGCCGGCTGATCTCGCGGGCGATGTTCATGACGACCAGCAGGTAGGCCTTCGGGTCCGAGCGATAGACATCGTGTAGCTGGCAGTAGGGCCAGCGCCACAGCACGACCTCGCTGCGCGCGCACACCGTCGCCGAGCGCGGCTGCATGTCGACGAAGCTCATCTCGCCGAAGAACTCCCCGCGGCCGAGCGTGCAGAGCTCCCGTCGCTCTTCGCCCTTCAGCACCACCAGCTCGCCGCTGTCGACGAGGTACAGGTGCTCCGCGCGCTCGCCTTCGCGATAGATGGCGTCCCCGGCGGGCACCTCCACGCGATCGGCGCCGCCGCAGAACGAGTCGAGGCCGCCATCGGCGAGCCCACCGAAGAGCGGCAGCGACTTGAGCCAGGAGGCTTCTGGGCACGGCACAGGCGGAACCTAGCGAATCCTTCGCGTCATTGTCGCCTGTTCACCGTCCAGATCGGTCGTCGCACGCGCGTCATCCGTGCACCGCACGGAAGCGTCGCCATTCGCTCGCGGAGCCGCTCAGGCGGCAGGCGGACTTCGACCGCGGCGCGAAGAGCAAGCGGCGCTCAGCTCGGGCGCTGGTAGCGGCCGGTCTCGCGCAGCCACTCGTGGTAGCCGAAGACCCAGCGCCCGCAGCTCGTCATCCAGGTGGCGACCGTGTCCTTCTCGTTGGCCAGCACGTCGGCGGCGGACACGTCGTCGATCGCCTTCTGCAGCGCGCGGGAGCGATCCTTTACGAAGCGCACCACCTCGTCGACGGCCTCTCGCTCGCTCAGGCCGCGATGGTGCATGAGCGAGAGCACGAGGTTGTGCACGTCGCCGTGGGCACGCTCGCGCTCGAGCGACACCGGGTCGTTCATCGCGCCCGTGATGTCCGAGACGGTGTCGATGTGCGGGCGCGTCATCGCCTGGGCGACGGGAGAGAGCTCATCGGTGACGATGCGCTCGAGCAGGTTCAAGACCGAGCGCTGCCCCATGCAGACGCGCTTGAGCTCCAGCAGCTCCTCGGGCGGCAGGATGGTGCCGGCGGCGCGGTGGCGCGTCTCCGTCACATAGGCGCGGACGTAGTCGGCGAGGTCGTCGAACCAGCGGCGGCGCCAGCCCTCGCTCATCGGCTCCACCGCCCAGCGGTTCAGCTCGATGAACGCGCGCAAGAGCCCGCCCGCGATGTCGTGCGACACGAATACGCCCTCCCGGCCGCGGCCGATGGCGTCGAGGAAAGGGCGGACGAAGGCCTCCGCCGCCTCGAGGTCGTGCGAGAGCGGCCGGCGATCGAACTGGTCGTCGAACTGGTGAAACCACGCGATCCAGGCGCACTTGAGCTTCGCGCCGTCCTCGTCGTGACAGCCCGGGGTCGTGAGCTGCACGAAGCGGGGGATGCGCCAGCGGTTCACGGTCTGGCGCTCGCTGCCTTCGTCGAGAAACCCGACCTCGGTGATCCACGCGTTCAGCCACTCGCTCAGCGCGGCCTCATTGGCCACCGCCGGCTCCGGCGCGCACGACAAGAATGGAAGCTCGAAAGATGGGATCGAAGGCTGAATCGTCGTCACGGAGGTTCCCCAGGTCGTTGGCCTCCGAGCGTCTGCTCGGCGGCGAATGGGGACGGGTAGCGCAGAATGCGCACCGCTTCTACCCGGTAGGGAGCCGGCTGCGCGGCACCCTCGGCGGCGGAGGGGCCGCTGCACGCCAGGGGCAGCCCGCCGCGAGCGATGCCGGAGCTCTCTCGCTGCGAAGCCCTCGCGTGGACGGCTTCCGTTTCCTGCGTCGGGCGCAAGGCCGCGATCGTCGCTCACCTTCTCCAATCGACGGCCGTGACGCGGAGGAGAGCCCAATATTCTGGCGCTCTGCGCGCGGAGCCCATTCAGCTTCCCCCGCCGGCTCCCAGCCCGTCACTCACCGAATCGAACGCGCCGCCGGATGCTCCCGAAGCGCAATGAGCGCCTGCGCCAGCAACGCCTTCCCCGGCTCCATATGGTGCCAGGTCGACATCCCCGAAGGATGCGGCAGCGGCAGGACATCGAAGCGCACGCCCGCGTGCTCGACGCTGTGCACCTGCCCGACGACGTCCGCCAGCTTCTGGAACGTCATGAAGCGTGAGATCGCGAGCTTGCCGACGGCGAGCACGAGCTCGGGCTTCAGCATCCTGAGCTCGGCGTCGAGCCAGGGAGCGCAGGCTTCCCTCTCCTCCTTGTCGGGGACGCGGTCGCCGCCCTTCGGGTTCTTGCCTGGGAAACAGCGACACACGGCCGAGAACCACACGCGCGCGCGGAACTGTTCTTCGTCGACGTCGAGCGCCTCCTGCATCCAGCGGAACAGCGTGGTGCCGGCCGTGAAGGCGAACGGACGCGCGCGGCTGCCTTCGCGCGATCCGGGCGCCTGGCCGACGAGGAGCACGCGGGCGTCATGCACCGGCTGACCGACGACGCTCGGCGGGTGCATGCGCGGGCAGCGCCGGCAGGCGCTCAGCTCCGCGATGTGCCGCAGCACCTTCGCGCGCGACGCCATGGCTCAAGGATCGCGGCGGAGGTGCAAGGTCACCTCGTACTCCCCGACGAGGAAGGACTCACCGTCCGCCAGGGAGCCGCGCTTCTCTGCCCTGCCCCCGACGATGACGCGCGGGAACGGCCACAGCGGCACGCGGCGGAAGGCGACCTCGCTGCCGGCGCGCTCGAGCTCGACGAGGACGCTCGGGCCGGTCGGCAAGCGCACCTGGCAGGACTCCCCCGAGCCGACGTGCACCTTCTCCGCCGTGAGCGTGAAGTTCCGCTCGTGGCCCGAGATGGACGTCATGCGCGCGACCCACGCGTTGACGGCCCTTGGCGCTGCGTTCACGGCGCCGCTCGTCGGGGGGAGCGTGACGGCCTCCGCGAGCGCGGCGTCCGCGTTTGGGGCGGGCTTCGCGATGGGCCCGTGCGGGAGCGTGGGGCCGCTCTCCTCGGACACGAAGCGCATGATGGGGCCGGTCACCGTCGGCTCGCGGGCCGGCCCTTGTCGCGCGGCGAGCACGTCGACCATGGAGATGAACTGCGTGCGGTTCGTCTCGAGGCTGCTCTCGTCGAAGCCGTCGCGCGGCAACGAGTCGAGGTCGGCTTCACGCGGGTCCCCGTCGCCGTCGGCTGCGTCGCTGGCGTCGTCGTTCGTCGGCTCGAGCGCGATGGTGAAGGTCTCGATGTGGATGCGGTCGCCGGCCGCCAAGGGGCGGATGACGACGCGCTCAGGCTCCTTCTGGCCGTCGGACGAGACGTAGACGCCGTTGGCGGCGCCGAGGTCAGCCACCTGCCAGACGCCCTCCACCCGCTGCAGGCGCGCGTGTCGCCTGGACACGGCCTCGCTGGTGAGCTGCACGTCGGCCTCGTGACCACGTCCGATGATGAGGTCGTCCTTCTGCAGGGCGATCTCGAGGAAGGGCTCTCCGTCCTTGGTCACGGTCACGCGGATCATGATGGGTCCGGATACTATCCCCCCTCGGGACGCGAAAGGGATCGCCGTGCACATCGAGATGAACGCTCGCTTTCGCGACGAGGCCCGGCGCTTCGACCTCCGCTTCTGCTGTGAGGACTGCGCCAACTGGCACCCCGACAGGGAGGCCTGCAGCATCCTCTACCCGTCCGAGCCGCACCGGCGCACGCACGTCGACCAGCTCGAGGACGGCGAGCGCCTGTACTTCTGCAAGATGTACGAGCCGCGCTGACGGTCCGGGTCAGGACTACCGCTCGGGACGGCGACGGCGACGTGGCTGGGCCGAAATGCTGGTCAACGGTCGCGGACGCTTGACATGGCTTTCGGGACCGTGGAAGAAGCGCGACGCATCAGCCGCGTGATGCGACTGGACGTGTTGGGACGAGGCCACGACGGAGTCTTTGAGATGAGCAAGTACGGGAACAAGTTCACTTGCTGGTCGTGCAGCGCGAAGTTCTACGACCTCGGGAAACCAAACGTGAAGTGCCCCAAGTGCGGGGCCGATCCAGCCGCTGACCCGAACGCGGGCGGCGCCGCCCCGGCGCCTGAGCTCGGTGACCTCGACGAAGAGATCGAGACGCCCGACTTCAGCGACGACGAAGAGAGCGACGACCTCGAGGACGCCGAAGAGGC
>CAYLZW010000388.1:0-5108 GCA_964388085.1 uncultured Myxococcales bacterium
CCTCGCGCAGGTCGATCAGCTTCTCGAGGATCCGGTCCACGTACTTGGGCTCGCCGTAGGGCGCGAGCCCCATGACCTTGTACTCGCCGCTGTTGACCTTGAAGCCGGTGTAGTAGGTGAACGCGCTGTAGAGCAGCCCCAGGCTGTCGGGCCACACGAGGTCGGTGATGAGCTCGATGTCGTTGCCGCTGCCTTTGCCGATGGACGCGGTGGACCACTCGCCGACGCCGTCCATGGTCAAGATGGCGGCCTCCTCGAAGGGGCTCGGCAGAAACGCGCTCGCGGCGTGCGACTCGTGGTGCTCGGCGTACAAAAGCTCGCCCGGGAACTTCAGCGGCTCACGGATCTGGTTCGCGGTGAAGAGCTTCTCCTTCATCCACAGCGGGCCAGCCTTCAGAAACTGCGCGAAGCCCTGCGGCGCCACGCCGAGGTAGGTCTCGAGGATGCGCTCGAACTTCAGCAGCGGCTTGTCGTAGAAGGTGATGATGTCGACGCCGCTGACGTCGACACCGGCGGTGTCGAGGCAGTACTGAATGGCGTTCACCGGCAAGCTGGCGTCGGCCTTCTTGCGCGTGAAGCGCTCCTCTTGCGCCGCGGCGATGATCTCGCCGTCGCGCAACAGGCAGGCCGCGCTGTCGTGGTAGAATGCCGAGATCCCGAGGATGTAGCTCATCTTTGCGCTCGGACCTCCGCCCGGGGTTCGCGGCCGCAGCGACCTGACGCCAGCTGCGCCCGGCCGGACCGGCAACGTGCTGCCGCTCGCTCGCGGCTCGCCGCGCTTTGCTACCAAGAGCCGTGCCCACGGAAAGCGATGGTCTCTCGTCGACGGAGGCGCTTATGCTCCGGCGCATGACGCCGCGACTTCTCCTGCAAGCGTTGCTGTTCCTGCCGCTCACGATGGCGTTCTCAGCGTTCGCGCAGGACGCGGGCGTCACGGCCACCGACGAGTGGGGCGACGAAGACGAGTGGGGCGACGAGGGCGAGGGCACCGTACTCGGCGACGAGCCGGCCCCCGACGACGCTGCCCCCGACGACGCTGTCCCCGACGACGCTGTCCCCGACGACGCTGTCCCCGACGACGCTGCCCCGGTCGATGACGTTGACGAGCGCGCCCCGCCCGCCGCGCAAGAGCCAGCGGCGCCCGAAGCCACGCTCCCAGAGCCCGCGCCAGCGCCCGACGCGACGCCGGCCGCCGCGAACGCCCCCGCAGCCGAAGCTGTCGCCGTCGACGAGGCGCCCGGCGCCGACGCGGCCGCAGGGGGCGAGGACAGCAAGGTCCTGGAGGGCGTCGAGCGACGAGTCGGCGACCCCGTGCCGCTCACCCGGCGAGAGCCGCTGTTGCCCCAGCTCGGCCTCGAGGTCGGCATCCGCTATGGCCTCGTCGGCACAGGACCCACCCGCTTCATCGACGACATCCGCTTCGGCGCCTTCGACTGGCTCGAGCTGCGCACGGCGCTCGCCCCCTATCCCTCGAGCCTGATGGCGCGCGTCGGGATCGGCAGCGCAGCGGCGCCTTGGGGCATCCTTCTCCTCGAAGGCGGGCTCGCCCACCTGGACGCTGGCCTGCGCCTCGTGCCGGACGCCGGCGAGGCCGAGGTCGGCGTGCGCGCGCACGTGGAGGCCGTCGTCGCGTACCAGGTGTCCTTTCTGGAGCGGCTCTCGCTCTACAGCGCGGCGCACTTTCGCTCGCGCTTCTCCATGCTGTCGAACGACGAGCAGCACGCCTTCGCCGGCACCGTGCAGCTCAGCTACGACCTCTTGCCCTATCTCGCCGTCAGCGGCGGCGTCGGCTACGCGCAGACGCTGTTCGGCACACCGGTGCGCGAGGTCGCGATCAACTTCGTCGAGACCGATCGGCCGGGCATGAGCCACTTCCTCGTGCGCGACGACGGAGAGACGCGCTCCTTCACGGTCCCTCTCGCGCTCAGCTACGGCCGCGTGGAGAACTTCGACGTCGACATCTTCGCGACACCGCGGCTGTGGCCGAAGGTCGACATCGTGTTCGGCGCCGGGGTGCGCTGGCGCTGGTGGTTCGCTCGTAAGCCGTGGGAGCCGGCGAGCTGACGCCACGCGCACACCGTCGATATACCGAGCGTAGAACGCGCCATGGCGAAGCTTTCGGTCAGCAATCGCTCGCTCACGTGGGCGATCATCGCGTCCCAGTTCGCTGGGCCGTTCATGTTCAGCGGCGTCGCCGTCGCCCTGCCGACGCTGGGACAGGACCTCGGCGCGCGCGCGACCTCGCTCGGCCTCATGGAGACGCTCTTCCTCGCCGGCAGCGCCGCGACGCTGCTGCCCCTCGGCCGCCTCGCCGACGCGAGTGACAAGCGGACGCTGTACAAGGTCGGCCTGCTCACGTTTGCCCTGAGCTCCGTCGTCATCGGCGTGCTGTCCTGGATGCCGGGCATCCTCTTCGTCCGCTTCCTGCAGGGCGTGACGTCAGCGCTCGCGTCGGCCACGGCGCCGGCCATCCTCGCCGAGATCGTGCCGCCCGAGCGACGGGGCAGGGCCTACGGCGCCTCCATCGGCGTGGTCTACGCGGGCCTCTCGCTCGGGCCCATCGCGGCCGGCTTCCTCGTCGAGCGCTGGGGGTGGCGCGCGGTGTTCCTGGTCGGCGCCGGCGGCATCTTCGGCGGGCTGCTCCTCGTGCACGCGCTGTTGCCGTCGTCGTGGAGGCGGCCGCCCCGAGGCGCCGTGCACCTGCCGAGCTCGGTGCTCATCGTGGCCTCGATCCTCTTGCTCGTGGCGGGGACCGCGACCTTGCGCGCCGGTGCCGCCGGTGCGCTCGCCCTCATCGCCGGCGGCGGCTGTGCCGTGGCCTTCGTGCTGCTGCAGCGCCGCCTGGCCCGCCCGCTGCTCGACGTGGGCGCCCTCGTGCGAAACCGCGTGCTGTCGAGCGCGCTGACGGTCCAGCTGCTCCTGTACATGAACGCGTTCTGCGCCATGTTCCTCCTGAGCCTCTACATGCAGGTCCCGCTCGAGCACTCCGCGACGACGTCCGGCCGCGTGCTCGCCATCGGCTCGGTGCTGATGGCGTTGCTGGCGCCGGTCGCGGGGAGCCTGTCCGACCGTTATCACCCGGGCACCATCGGCAGCGTCGGCGTCTCGCTGGTGCTCGCGAGCGCGCTCTTGGCGACGTCCTTTGGCGCCGACACCAGCCTGCCGCTCATCGCCCTCATGCTCGGCCTGCAGGGCGTCGGCTTCGCGCTGTTCTCGTCCCCGAACATGACCCTCCTCATGGGCAGCGTGCCGCCGGAGCAGCGCTCGCTCGCGTCCGCGCTCGGCGCCAAGGCGCGCTCCCTCGGCATGGTGGGCGGCATGGTCATTACGGCGGTGTTGCTCTCGCTCTATTTCGGCGACGCGCCCGTCGAGCGCTACCCCACGCGGCTGTTGTCGGTCGTCAGCATCGCGTTCTCGGTGCTGGCGTCGTTCACCACCCTCGCGCTCCTCGTGTCCGTCGGCACGCGCCTGTACCGGCCGCGATCCTCGGCCGGCGACGACTGAACGTGGTGTTCGTCACACCGCGAGCGGCACACACGCGCAGCGCGACGCGGCACACGGGTTTCACCCGCCGCGGCTCTCGCACGTCGACGAGGGGCGCCCTGTGTCGCGCTCTGCGCATGGGCACGCAGGGTGCAATCCGTCGCTCGCATGTCCGTGGTAGCGTTGTATCCCATGACGGCAGAGAAGCGGGCGGCTGCCGAGCTCGTCGAGCCGGCGGTCCACGTTCCGCCGGGCGGCGCCTCCTCGAAGGGAACGAGCGAGCCGGCCGTGCTCGCGTTCCTGCAGAGCACCGTCGAGCGACACTCCGGCGAGACCGCGTTCTGCGTCTGGGAGCGCACCTTCTGGCGCAGCATGAGCTACGGCGAGATCCGCCACCGCGCGGAGCTGCTCTCCTCCTACCTCGTCGAGCGCGGCTTCGAGCGCGGCGCTCGCGTCGCCATCCTCTGTGACTCGAAGCCCGAGTGGGGCGTCGCCTTCTTCACGGCGGTGCGGGCGGGGGGCATCGCGCTCCCGCTCGACGCCGCGCTCTCGGTCGGCGAGCTCGCGAACATCGTACAAGACGCGCGCCCGGCGCTGTTGCTCGCCTCCGCCGGCTACCTCGACAAGGCCCGTGAGCTCGCGCGGCGCACGCCGCTCACGCACGAGGTCATCGTGCTGGAGGACGAGAGCGTAGCGGGCGAGTACCGCTGCTACCGCGAGCTGCAGCCGGCCGCCGGCGTCGTCGACGTCGAGGAGCGCCGGTGGGACGAGGTCGCCGTGCTGACCTACACCTCGGGCACCACGGGCCGACCGAAGGGCGTCATGACGACGTTTCACAGCCTCGCCTTCGAGGTGACGACGCTGCACGAGGTCATGAACGCGGACGAGGGGGAGACCCTGGTCAGCATCCTGCCGCTCAATCATCTGCTCGAGCTCACCTGCGGGTTCTTGACGGCGCTCTTCGCCGGCAGCTCCATCTGTTACGTCGGCTCGCTCTTCCCAGAGGACGTCTTGCGGGCGATGAAGGAGAAGCGCGCGACCCGCATGGTGGCGGTGCCGCTCTTCTTCCGCATGGTGAAGCGCTCGGTACAGCGGCGGGTGGCGTCGTCGTCGGCGGTGGCCCGGCTGGCGTTCGCGCTGCTGTTCCACGGGCTCGCGCTCGTGCCCTCGCAGGCGCTGCGCAAGCGCCTGTTCGCGAAGCTGCACCGTGAGCTCGGCATGAGCTCGCTGAAGAGCTTCCTCTCCGGGGGCGCGCCGCTCGACGACGAGACCGAGCGCTTCTTCCGCCGCGTGGGCCTGCCGATCTACCAGGGCTATGGCCTGACCGAGACCGGGCCGGTCATCTCCACGAACGCGCCGCGCGCGCACCGGGCGGGCAGCGTCGGGCGCCCGCTGCCGGGGCTCGAGGTGCGCATCGCGCACGACGGCGAGATCTTTACGCGCGGGCCGCACGTCATGGCGGGCTATTGGAACGCGAACGGCAGCGAGGGTGACGAGCCGCGAGACGCGGACGGCTGGTTCTGCACCGGCGATTTGGGCTCGCTCGACGGGGACGGCTACCTCTACATCACCGGCCGCAAGAAGAACCTCATCGTGCTCGGCAGCGGCAAGAAGGTGCAGCCGGA
>CAYLZW010000389.1:0-5103 GCA_964388085.1 uncultured Myxococcales bacterium
CTGGGCGAGGTGCTCGACGAGATCAGCGTCTTCTACGCCAAGCAGCTCAAGGACCTCTCGGGCTGAAGGACCTCGTCACCGTCCGGCACATCGAGAACATGACCAAGATCATCCTCGTGACGGGGTCCATGGTCGGCTACGCGTACGCCATGGAGTTCTTCATCGCCTGGTATTCGGGCAATGAATATGAGGGCTTCGCGTTCATCAATCGCGCGTTCGGCCCGTACTGGTGGGCGTACTGGATCATGATCAGCTGCAACGTCATCACGCCGCAGCTGTTCTGGTTCCGAAAGATCCGCACCAACGTGACCATCGTGTGGATCCTCAGCATCTTCGTGAACATCGGCATGTGGTTCGAGCGCTTCGTCATCACGGTGACCAGCCTCGCGCACGACTTCCTGCCGTCGAGCTGGGACTACTTCGTGCCGCGGCCGTTCGACTTGATCATCCTCGTCGGCAGCTTCGGCCTGTTCTTTACGCTGTTCTTGCTGTTCTGCCGTTTCTTCCCCGTCATCGCGATGGCGGAGGTCAAGGCCGTGATGCCGCAGGCGAACCCGCACTTCCACCTGCCCATTGAGCAAGGGCCGGAGTTTTCGACGCAGCAGCCGGCGGAGAGGCACTGATGGCGACGAAGAATGGCTACGGGCTCCTCGCCCGCTATGAGACCCCGGCGGACATCTTCCACGCCTGCGAGCAGGTACGGGACGCCGGCTATTCGAAATGGGACGCGTGCACGCCCTTCCCGGTGCACGGCCTCGAGCGCGCCATGGGGCTGAAGCCGAGCATCATCCCCTGGCTCGTCCTCGCCGGCGGCCTGTTCGGCGGCACGTTCGCCATCGCGTTCATGGTCTGGGTCAGCGCCTACGACTACCCGCTCAACATCGGCGGCAAGCCGACGTGGAGCATCCCGGCGTTCATTCCGATCACCTTCGAGTTCACGGTCCTCATCTCGTGCCTCACCTGCTTCTTCGCGCTCTGGGGCGTCTGCCGCCTGCCGCAGCTGTTCCACCCCGCGTTCAAGTCGAAGGCGTTCGAGAAGGTCACCGACGACAAGTTCTTCATCATCATCGAGTCGGTGGACCCGAAGTTCGACTCCGGGAAGACCAAGAAGCTCCTCGAGGAGACCGGCGCGTCCCTCATCGAAGAGCTGGAGGACTGAGCATGAGTCCTTGGAAGCTCCCTACCGCGCTCTTGCTCGTCGTCGTGTCGGGTGTCGCCGCTCCCGGGTGCCGGGGCTGGACCAGCGATCAGCCGCCGGTGCACATCAACCCGAACATGGACACGCAGCCGAAGCTGATGCCCTACCGCGAGAGCGACTTCTTCGCCGACGGCCGCGCCATGCAGATGCCCGTGGACGGCACCGTCGCGCGCACGCTCTCGGGCGACAGCGAGCGTGACGCCGACTACCTCGCCGTCGACGATCACTACTACCGCGGCGTCGTGAACGGCCAGGTGGTGGACACGCTGCCGAGCGAGCTCAGCGCCTCCGAGGAGCTGCTCGAGCGCGGTCGCGAGCGCTACAACATCTATTGCGCGCCCTGCCACGCGCAGCACGGCACCGGCGCCGGCCTCGTCGCCGCGCGCCTGACCATCAAGCCGCCGACCTTCCACGACGAGCTCCGTCAGAAGCGCCCGCTCGGTCACTTCTTCCGCATCATGACGCACGGCAGCCCCCTGCCCGAGGCCCGCTCGGCGCCCGACGCCCCGCTGAACATGCCGTCGTATGCGATGCAGGTGCCGGTGCGCGATCGTTGGGCCATCGCGCTCTACGTGCGCGCGCTGCAGCGGGTGGCCAAGGGCGGCGCCTTGCCGCCGGCCGAGCCCATGACCATCAGCGCCGCTGCCGCGACCGCCACCCCGAGCGTCGCGCCCGGTCAGCCGGCTGAGATCACCTCCGCGAGCCCGAGCGGCGGCGGCGCGGAGCCTGCCGCGGAGCGACCGGGCGCCAAGGCGCCTACGGTCGGGACCGAGCGGCCCGCGCCGGCGACCCCGACGGCGAGCCCGACGCCCAACCCACCGACGCCGAGCGAAGGCGCGGAGGTTCAGCAATGAGCGCCCATGACGTGAAGATCCCCGAGGACGTCGAGGTCACGTCCGCGACCCTCTGGAGCAAGCTGCCGCTCATCGGCCTCGTGCTCGGCGTGCTCGGCCTCGCCGGCACGTTCGCCACCTGGGGCGCCAATCGCGATTATCTGCTGCACTCCTATGTCTTCGCGTACATGACCGTGCTGAGCATCTCGCTCGGCGGCCTCGTGTTCGTGCTCATTCAACACGTCGTGCGCGCCGGCTGGTCCGCCACCACGCGGCGCATCGCGGAGAACGCAGCCCTCGCCACCTGGGTGTTGGTGCTGCTGTTCATTCCCATCGCGCTGTTCGCCCACGACGTCTTTCCGTGGACACACGAAGAGCACATGGACGCCATTCTGCAGAAGAAGGCGCCCTACCTGAACACCACGTTCTTCTACGTGCGCGCGGTCGTGTACTTCGTCATCTGGGTCGCGCTCGCGTTCGTGCTGCACAAGCGCTCGGTCGCCATGGACACCGCGCCCTTCGCCGAGCGCGAGAGCCGCACGCGCTTTTTGTGGAAGCTCTCGGCCGCCGGCGTGTTCCTCTACGCGATGAGCCAGACCTTCGCCGCCTTCGACTGGCTGATGAGCCTGCAGCCGCACTGGTACTCGACGATGTTCGGCGTGTACTACTTCGCGGGCTCCGCGCTCGGCATCTACGCCTTCGTCACGCTCGTCGCCATGGGCCTGCAGCGCTCGGGGCTCGCCAAGTCCTCCGTCACGACGGAGCACTACCACGACCTCGGCAAGTTCCTGTTCGGCCACACCATCTTCTGGGCCTACATCGCCTTCAGCCAGTTCATGCTGATCTGGTACGCGAACATCCCCGAGGAGGTGGAGTTCTTCTACCACCGCGCGCACCCGGAGCACGGCTGGGCCATCGTCAGCTACGCGCTGCCGATCACGAACTTCTTCATCCCGTTCTTCTTCCTGCTCTCGCGGCACGTCAAGCGCAACAGGCCGCTGCTCGCCGTGGGTGCATTTTACACGCTCGTCGTGCACATCCTCGACGTGTACTGGCTGGTGATGCCGACCGCGAAGGGCTCGCACTTCCCCGATCCGCGCATGTGGATCGACCTGTGCGCGCTCGTCGGTGTGGGCGGGATCTACATGGCCGTCTTCGGTTGGCATCAGAACAAGCATCGAGTGGTCGCCGTCGGCGATCCGCGGATCGAGGAGAGCCTCGTCCACGAGAATTATTGAGCCGAGCAGCACGGGGCCGAGGGCTCCAGTCTCCTCTGAGGGCAATGCGATGAGTCTCGAGAGCGGTTTCGATCCGGAGCACGCGGAGCAGCACGAAGGTGCCTACGCCGCGGGTGAGCTCTATGAGCCTGATATGGGCGGCAGCCAGCCCATGATCATCTTCACCTACATCGCCGTGCTCTCGGCGGCGTTCTTCCTCTCGCTCGGCGGGCTCTACATGTACTTCAAGTGGGAGGCGCAGACGGAGCTCGACCGCAAGGTCCGCTCCCTCGAGAGCCCCGCGCTGCAGCAGCTGCGCAGCGAGGAGCACGCGCGCCTCGAGGGCATCGACAAGGCGATGGAGGCCGTGGCGAGCCAGTACGGCAAGAAGGGGACCGAGCAGCCATGAACCTGCGCGCCGCCACCTTGATCGGCTTCGCCGTCGCGCTCGCGAGCTCCACGCTCGCGCGGCCGGCGTCCGCCGTCGGGGAGGCCGGCACGAGGGGCGCCGCGGGTGACGTGGTGGCGCCGCGCCCCAAGGCGCTGCAGAACATCGAGATCGAGGACAAGCTCGGCGCCAAGGTCCCGCTCGACGTGAAGCTGATCAATGACGCCGGCGAGCCCGTACGCCTCGGGGACTACTTCTCGGGGGCGGCCACGCCAGGCGCGCGCGGCAAGCCGGTGCTGCTCACGCTCGGCTACTACGAGTGCCCGATGCTGTGCTCGCTCGTGCTGAACTCTACGCTCGAGGCCCTGAAGAAGGTCTCGCTCGATGTCGGCGAGGACTTCAACGTCGTCACCGTCAGCATCAACCCGAGGGAGTCGGTCGAGATCGCGAAGATGAAGCGCGACAACTATCTGAAGGAATACGACCGCGAGGGCGCCGCCGCGGGCTGGCGCTTCCACGTCGCCGAAGAGGACGAGGTCAAGCGCCTCGCGGACGCGGTCGGCTTCCAGTACCGCTGGGACGAGACGCAGGAGCAGTTCGCGCACAGCGCCGGCATCTTCTTCCTCGCGCCCGACGGTACGCTCACCCGCACCCTGTACGGCCTCAGCTACAGCGCCACCGACGTGAAGTTCGCCTTGATGGAGGCTTCACGAGGTGAGGTGGGCAGCGTCGGCGATCGCATCCTGATGTCGTGCTTCCAGTACACGCCCGACGGTCAGCGTTACGGCGTCTACGTGTTCGGCGTCATGCGGCTCGGCGGGGTGCTTACGATTCTCTTCCTCGGAACGATGCTGTTCGTGCTCTGGCGGCGAGAGCGGCGCTTGCGTGGCTCGCGGACGAATGCCTCGCCCCCGGGCCCGTCGCAAAGCGTGTAGGAACAACGCGATGAATGAACAAATCCCCGATCTCCTGAAGGTGCCCTTCTCGGTGGACAGTCTCTGGCTGCCCGAGGCCGCGAGCGTCACGACGCCGTCCGTCGATGATCCCTTCTGGCTCATCTACTGGACCTGCGCGACCGCCTTCGTCCTCACGATGGTGCCGATGTTCTGGTTCATGTGGCGGTATCGCCGCAAGTCCCCGGACCAGAAGGCGGAGAGCCAGACCGACCACAACCAGCTGCTCGAGATCGCGTGGTCGGCCATCCCGCTCGTGTTCTTCGTGATCATCTTCGTCTGGGGCTTCCGCGGCTTCCTCGACCTGCAGACGCCGCCCGGCGACGCCATGGTCCTGCGCGTCACCGGCCAGAAATGGCAATGGACGGTGAAGTACGAGGACGCCGGCCTCACGCTGACCGGGCAGGGCGTCGAGATCCCGGTGCCGGAGGGCAAGCCCGTCAAGCTCGTCATGACGAGCGTCGACGTGCTGCACAGCTTCTTCATCCCGAACTTCCGCCAGAAGATGGACGTG
>CAYLZW010000390.1:0-5087 GCA_964388085.1 uncultured Myxococcales bacterium
CAGGAGGGGCTCGAGGGCTTCGAGAAGACCATCTGCATCAAGCGCATCCGGCCGCACCTGTCGAGCCAGGCGAACTTCGTGCGCATGTTCTTGAACGAGGCCAAGCTCGCCGCGCAGCTGAACCACCCGAACATCGTCCAGATCTACGACCTCGGCCGCATCAACGACTCGTACTTTATCGCCATGGAGTACATCAGCGGCCGCGACATGAGCCGCATCGTGCCGAAGGCCGAGCGCGCGGGCATCCCGTTCCCGACCATCTACGCGCTGCGCATCGCGTCGTCGGTGAGCGAGGGCCTGTACTACGCGCACACCAAGACGGACGCGTTCGGCAACTCGCTCAACGTCGTGCACCGCGACATCACGCCCGAGAACATCCTCGTGTCGTGGGACGGCACGGTGAAGATCGTCGACTTCGGCATCGCCAAGGCGAACACGCAGATCGAGCAGACGCGCGCCGGCGAGATCAAGGGCAAGCTCAGCTACATGAGCCCCGAGCAGGCCATGGGCAAGCAGCTCGACGCGCGCAGCGACATCTTCTCCCTCGGCGCCGTGCTCTACGAGTGGGTGACCGGCTACAAGCTGTTCACCGGCGAGAACGAGATGGCGATCTTGAAGTCGATCATTGACGGCAAGATCTACCCGCCGAGCTACTTCAAGGAGGACGTGAACGAGCACGTCGAGCGCATCCTCATGAAGGCCCTCGAGAAGGATCGCGAGCGCCGCTACCAGTCCGCCTGGGAGATGCAGTTCGATATCGACACCTACCTCGCGGGCAGCGAGTTCACGCCCTCGAACATCCACCTGTCGAACTTCTTGAAGCAGATCTTCGACGACGAGATCGAGCGCGAGAAGGAGCAGCACCTGCGCTCGCGGCAGCTCGAGGGACAGCTCGTGGTCGCGGGCGGCGAAGAGGTGCTCGAGCTCGAGGAGGTGGGCGGTCGCGCCCTCACCGAGGAGGGGCTGCGCGCGCTCGGGCCCACCGACAGCCAGGACGGCGAGGTTCATCGCTCCGTGCCTACCAGCGTCGGTCGGCCGGGCAGTAAGCTCGAGGCGAGCCTGACGTTATCGTTGACGCGGAAGGAGCTCGACGACCTCATCCGCGTGGCGCGGCAACACCGCCTGTCCACGGAGGAGCTCGTGCGCGAGATCGTCCGTGGCCACCTGAAGTGGCTGTGAAGGAGAAGCTCGCATGATGCGCTCCACGCCCCAGACACAGCGCCGCGCCCTTGCCCGACGAGCCGAACACCATGAGTGAAGCCGAGATCGCAGCCCCCGCCGAGGACCTCTCCCCCGAGTCGCTCACGCCCCTCGATCCCGTGTGGATCCCGCCGAACCTGCAGAAGCACGTAGACCCAACGAGCCCGCCGCCCGCGCGCCTCATGGGCGCCAAGGCGATGGTCCCCATGGGCCCGCGCGACATGGTGCACGTCGTCTACCAGTGCATGCTCGATCCGGAGCCGAAGATCGCCGCGGTCGCGCGCAAGACCTTCGCCGCCTTCGACGACCGCATCCTGAACGCGGTGACGAACGACGCCGTGGCGCCCGAGGTGCTGAACGGGTTTTCGCGCAGCCTCATCCGGGCCAGCGCGCACCTCGAGCGCATCCTGCTGAACAAGGCGACCCCCGACGAGGCGTTCGTGCACGTCGGGCGCTACGCCGAGGACCAGAACGTCATCGGTATCGTCGCCGGCAACCAGGCGCGGCTCTTGCGTTGCCACGACATCGTGCGCGGGCTGGCGGCGAACCCCAAGGCGCTGCGCAGCGAGATCGATCGCGCCGTCGACTTCCTCGTGCGCGAGGGCGTGTTCCTTGAGGACGTGGAGGCGTTCGAGGACTCCTTCATGCGGCTCGGCAAGGCCGAGCTCCTCGACGCGCTCAAGAACGTCAAGGTGGAGGCGGTGCCGCTCACCTCCGTCGAGCAGCGCGTCATCGAGAAGCACGGGCTCACGCCCGAGCAGGTGCTCGAGGGTGACGAGGCCGTCAACGAGCTCCTGCAGGCGGCCGCCGACGAGGAGGGCATCCCGCCGGATCTCGCGCGCACCGCGCTCGGCAAGCTGCCGCTGCCGCTGCAGATCAAGATGGCGCTCACCGGCAAGCACGCGCGCGCGCTCGAGGCGCTGCAGTCCTCGAACAAGATGGTGGCCTTCGCGGGCATCCGCAACCCGTCGGTGACGGAGAACGACGCCGCGCGCGTGGCCCGCAACAAGAGCATGTTCGAAGACGTCATCCGCTACATCTGCATGAACGGCGACTGGACCAAGAGCTATCAGGTGAAGCTCAGCCTCGTGCAGAACCCGAAGTGTCCGCCTCGCTTCGTGATGACCTGGATGACGCTCCTGCGCGGAACCGACCTGAAGGCGCTGGCGAAGTCCAAGCAGGTCTCGAACGCGGTCTCGGCGCAGGCCAAGCGCCTCATGCAGCAGAAGAACGCGCGCTGACGTCGTTGAGACGGCGGACGCTCAGCCTCTCGGCAACGCAATGCGCGGCTCGTCGGGATCGGCGCGGTAGAGGACGGCGACGCTGCCGCGCACGGCGATGAGCTCGGCGCCGGCGCGGCGCGCGAGCTCCTTGGCGTCCTCGTCCTTGTCGTCCGCGCCGCGCAGCTTCACCTTGATGAGCTCGTGATCCGTGAGCGCGCGGTCGGCCTCGGCGACGACGGCGTCGGTGAGCCCGCGCTGACCGAGCAGGACGACGGGCTTTTTGTGGTGCGCGAGGCTTGTGAGGTGAGCGCGCTGCTTGGGCGTGAGCATGCGTCGCCATAGCGCTTCTGACGGCGCTGTCGAAGGGCGTTGCGACCTCGGGCGCACGGATGCAGAACGCCGGGCATGCCCCTGGCCGCGCTCTCCGACGAGGAGCTCCTCGAAGCCGCCGCCGTACGCTTCCCCGAGGGCGCCAAGGTCACGCCCATGCTGCGGCAGTGGCTCGAGGCCAAGGCCAAGGCGCCGAACGCGATCCTGCTCTTCCGCATGGGTGACTTCTACGAGCTGTTCTCCACCGACGCGGAGGTGGCCTCGCCCGTGCTCGACCTGACGCTGACGAGCCGCGACAAGGGCAAGGGCGACGACGCCATGGCGATGGCCGGCTTCCCGCACCACGCGGCGCCCGCGTACATCGCCAAGCTCATCGCCGAGGGCTTCAAGGTCGCCGTCTGCGATCAGCTCGAGGACCCGGCGCTCGCGCGCGGCATCGTCAAGCGCGACGTCACGCGCGTCGTCACGCCGGGCATGGTGCTCGACGACGAGAGCCTCGAGGCGGGCGCGAACAACTTCCTGGTGGCCATCGCCCGCGCGGGCGCGGAGGGGCAGGGCGGCTTCGGCGTCGCCGCGCTCGATCTCTCGACGGGCGCGTTCCAGGCGGCCACGGTGCCGGGTGAGAACGCGCTCGTCGACGAGGTCGCCCGGCTGGCTCCGCGCGAGCTGGTGGTGCACGACGACGGAGCGCTCGCGGAGCAGCTCGAGCAGCGCCTCACGCGCACCAGCGCGGGGGACGCGCCTCGCCGCCTCGAGCGGCGGCCGCACAGAAAACGCGATCGCGAGGTGCTGTCCAGCCTCGGCGCGCTCGATCGCTGGTTCGAGGATCCCGAGCGCCGGGCCGCGCTCCTCGCCGCCGAGCTCGCCACCAGCTACGTCGCGGACACGCAGGGCCTGTTCGGCGGCGGACGGCTGCCGAGCCACATCGGGCCGCCGAGGCCCTACGCCGTCGAGGCGCAGCTGCTCCTCGACGCCACCACGCGACGTCACCTCGATCTGATGGGGCCCGCGGGCAACCGCCGCGCGCCCGGCACCCTGCTCGCCACCGTCGACCGCACGAAGACCGCGCCGGGCGGCCGGCGGCTGCTCGGCATGCTGCTCGCGCCCTCCTGTGACCTCGGCGTCATCGCCGGACGGCACGACGTCGTCGAGGCGCTCGTGCACGATCCGGGCACGCGCGCGAAGCTGCGCGAGGCCCTCAGCGGCTTCTACGACCTCGAGCGCCTGACGGCCCGCGTGGCGTCGTCGAGAGCGGGGCCGCGCGACCTCGGCAGGCTGCGCGCGTGCCTCGCCTGCTTGGGGCCGCTCAAGCGGGTGCTCGCCGGCAGCGGCGCGGCGGCGTTGACGGAGCTCGCGCACGGCATCGACCCGCTCGACGAGGTGAAGCAGCGGCTCTCTGGCGCCCTCCTCGACGAGCAGCCCATCGCGCTCGGCCAGGGCGCCATCTTCCGCGCCGACTTCGACCCCGCCCTCGACGAGCTGGCGAGCCTCTCGAGCGGCGGCCGCGACGCCATCGCCGGCGTCGAGTCACGCGAGCGGGAGGCGACGGGCATCCCGAGCCTGAAGGTGCGCTACACGAAGGTGTTCGGCTACTACCTCGAGGTCACGCGCACGCACCTCGCGAAGGTGCCCGCGCACTACCGCCGCAAGCAGACCGTGGCGAACGCCGAGCGCTTCGTCACCGACGAGCTCTCGCGCCTCGAGGAGCAGGTGGCGACGGCGGAGACCCGCCGCGCCGAGCGCGAAGCCGAGCTGTTCGACGCGCTGCGCACGGAGCTGGCGGCGCACGCCCCGCGTCTGCTCGAGGTCGCCGAGCGTGTGGCCGAGGTGGACGCGCTGGCCTCCTTCGCCGAGGTCAGCGATGAGCGTCGCTACGTCCGGCCCTCGCTCTTGCCCGCGAGCGAGCGTCGGATCGAGCTCGAGGACGGCCGTCACCCCGTCGTGGAGGCCGCGTTGGCGCTCGGCGGCGAGCGCTATGTGCCGAGCAGCGTCTCTCTGAGCGGCGAGGAGCGGCAGATCCTCCTCGTCACCGGGCCGAACATGGCGGGCAAGAGCACGCTGATGCGTCAGGTGGCGCTCGTGCAGGTGCTCGCCCAGGCCGGCTGCTTCGTGCCGGCGGCGAAGGCGACGTTGTCGCTGTGCGATCGCATCTTCACGCGCGTCGGCGCCTCGGACGACCTCGCGGGCGGGCGCTCGACCTTCATGGTGGAGATGACGGAGACGGCGCACATCCTCCGGCACGCCACGCCCGAGTCCCTCGTGCTGCTCGACGAGATCGGCCGCGGCACGAGCACGTTCGACGGCGTCAGCATCGCGTGGGCGGTCGCCGAGCAC
>CAYLZW010000391.1:0-5079 GCA_964388085.1 uncultured Myxococcales bacterium
CGGCGTGTTCGAGGTGAAGGCCACGAACGGCGACACCTACCTCGGCGGCGAGGACTTCGATCAGCGCATCATCAACTTCCTCGCGGAGGACTTCCTCGCGGCGAACGACATCGATCTGCGCAAGGACAAGATGGCGCTCCAGCGCCTGCGCGAGGCGGCGGAGAAGGCCAAGCACGAGCTGTCGTCGTCGCAGGAGACGGACATCAACCTGCCGTTCATCTGCGCCACCGCCTCGGGGCCGAAGCACCTCACCTGCACGCTCACGCGCAGCAAGCTCGAGGAGCTGACCGAGGACCTCATCGACCGCTCGCTCGAGCCCTGCAAGATCGCGCTCACCGACGCGGGCATCGCCAAGGACAAGATCACCGACGTGCTCCTCGTCGGCGGCATGACGCGCATGCCGCTCGTGCAGGAGAAGGTGAAGGGCTTCTTCGGCAAGGACGCGAACAAGGAGATCAACCCCGACGAGGTGGTCGCCATCGGCGCCGCGGTGCAGGGCGCCGTGCTCTCGGGCGACGTCAAGAACGTGCTGCTGCTCGACGTCACGCCGCTCACGCTCGGCGTCGAGACCGCGGGCGGCGTGGCCACCGCGATCATTCAGAAGAACACCACCATCCCGACCAAGAAGTCGATGGTGTTCTCGACCGCCGTCGACAACCAGCCCATGGTCAGCGTGCACGTCATCCAGGGCGAGCGCCCCATGGCCGAGGACAACAAGACGCTCGCGCGCTTCGAGCTGGTGGGCATCCCGCCCGCGCCGCGCGGCGTGCCGCAGATCGAGGTCGCCTTCGACATCGACGCCAACGGCATCGTGCACGTCGGCGCCAAGGACCTCGGCACCGGCAAGCAGCAGTCGGTGCGCATCACGTCCTCGTCGGGTCTCACCGAGGAGGAGGTGCAGGCCATGATCGCCGAGGCCGAGGACGCGCGCACGGACGACCTGCGCAAGCGCGAGCTGGCCGACGTGAAGCAGAACGCCGAAGGCCTCATGTACACGACGGAGAAGGCGCTCGAGGAGTACGGCCACGTGCTCGACGAGGACGATAAGTCGGACATCGAGTCCTACCTCGAGGAGCTGAAGCTCGTGCTCGGCGGCGACGAGATCGACACCATCCGCACGGCCATCCAGAACCTCGAGGCCGTCTCGCACAAGATGGCCGAGGCCATGTACGCCGAGGCCGCCGAGTCCATGGGCGAGGAGCTCTAGAGCACGGGCCCGTCCCCTTTGGGGACACGCCCTAGCCGCAAGCGGGGAGCGTCGTCGGGAACGGATAGGGCGCGCACAGCGAGCCGCTTCGATCGGACTGACAGCTCAGCGCGGGTCCGCAGGTGGGGCGGCCGTCCGTGACGAGGCAGCGCTCGCCGACCTCGGGCCAGGCGCGGCAGACGGCGTTGTTGCCTCCGTCGCTGACGACGCAGCCGCCGCTCTCGACGTTGCATTGCTGCAGGCGACAGTCGTCGCCGAGGTCGGGCCGGCGCACGCAGGTGCCTTCGGCCTCTCCCTGGAAGATCCGGCAGCGGTGCGTGCTGCGCGCGTGCAGGCACCAGCGCGAGCTGTCGACCTCGTCCTCGTCATTGCCGCCATCGCAGCGCTCGCCCTCGGCATGGACGGTCGCCTGTACGCACGTGGCCTCACCCGGTGGTCCTTCGCAGGCGAGGCCGCTCGCCAGCGTCGGACCGCAGCCGGGCCCTTGCGGATCGCAGGCGTCACCGACCGCAAAGCCGCGCAGCGGTCGCACGCAGACGCCGTCGTCACAGGCGAGATCGAGCCGACAGCGACGATCGAGCCCGCAGGCCTCTTGCGCACCTGCCTCGGGATGACAGACGTCGTCATCGGCGCAGGCGAGCCCGTCCTGACAGCGGAAGAACACGCGCGCGCCGCCGATGTCCTCGAAGCAGGCCTCGCCGTCCTCGCGCAGCGTCACGCAGACGGCGCCGTCCGGATGGTCGTATTGGCAAAAGAGGCCCTGCTCGCACGGGCGCGCGCCGCAGAAGTCGCCGAGCGCGCCCGTGCTGTCGGCGGCGCAGGTGCCGCAGGCGGCGCTGCCGCCGGACAGGCACACCCCGCTCGCGCACTCCTCTCGTAACGCGCAGCGCTGCCCGCCCTCGAGCGTGCCCACGAAGATGCGATCGCAGTCGCCCTCGCCCGCGCCCGCGAAGCCGTCACAGCGGCCGTCGCTCTCGAGGAAGGCCAGGCAGCGGGTAAAGGCGATGCTGTCGACGCGGACGCTCTCGGCCGAGAGCAGCAGCAAGAAGAAGGCGCGGTAGCCCTCCTCGATGCGCTGCGCATCGCGCGGGTCCTCGGGCTCCACGAGCGACTCGAAGGCGCCGCGCGGGCTGCACTCGATGGAGGCGCGCGCGAACGCCGCCGCGAGCCGCTCCATGTCCTCGGGCTCGGAGCCTGGCAGCGGCGCCTCCTTGCAGCCCACCGCCGCCACGACGACGAGCGCCACCAGCAGCGACGCTGGGCAGAAGAGGACGCGCGCGCTCATGCTCCCGAGCTTCCCATGCACCGGCCCCCGCTGTCTCCGTCGCTGCCGCTCGCGCCAGGGTAACGGGCTCTTCCCCTCTCGCGCTCCGTCGTCGATAAGGCTGTCCATGACAAAGAAGCTCGCGGCCATCCTCGGGTCCGGCAACATCGGCACCGATCTCCTGGTGAAGATCAAAGAGCGCAGCCAGGCGCTCGAGCTCGCGCTGCTCGTCGGCATCGACCCGGCCTCGGACGGCCTCGCGCGCGCCAAGGAGCGCGGCGTCGACGTCACGAGCGTGGGCATTCGCGGCCTGCTCGAGCACCCGCGCTTCAGGGACATCGCCGTCGTGTTCGACGCCACCAGCGCGCGCGCGCACCTGGAGCACGCCCCCGTCTTGCGCGAGAAGGACAAGCAGGTCGTCGACCTGACGCCCGCCGCCGTCGGCCCCTACGTCGTGCCGGTGGCGAACCTCGACGAGCACATAGGCGCCCCCAACGTGAACATGGTGACCTGCGGCGGCCAGGCGACGGTGCCCATCGTGTGGGCCCTCTCGCGCGTGGCCAAGGTGCGCTACGCCGAGATCGTGGCCTCCATCTCGTCGCGCTCGGCCGGCCCCGGCACGCGCGCGAACATCGACGAGTTCACCGAGACCACCGCGCGCGGGCTCGAGGTGGTCGGCGGCGCCGAGCAGGGCAAGGCCATCATCGTGCTGAACCCAGCCGAGCCGCCGCTCATCATGCGCGACACGGTGTACGCCTTGGTCGAGGGCGGTGACGACGAGGAGCTCGCGCGCGCGGTGCACGACGTGGTCGAGCGCGTGCAGCGCTACGTGCCCGGCTACCGCCTGAAGGCCGAGCCGCAGTTCGAGTCGCTGGCCGACGGCGGGGTGCTCATCCCCGGCCGTGGCCGCGTGCCGGGGCGCAAGGTGACGGTGCTGCTCGAGGTGGAGGGCGCCGGCGACTACCTGCCGGCCTACGCGGGCAACCTCGACATCATGACGAGCGCGGCCCTCGCGGTGGGCGAGCGCATGGCGGAGGCGGCGCGATGACGACGACAAGAAGGCACAAGCTGCGCATCAACGACGTCACCCTGCGCGACGGCATGCACGCGCTCGATCATCAGTACAGCGTCTCCCAGATGGTCGCCATCGCGCGGAAGCTCGACGAGGCCAAGGTCGACCTCATCGAGGTCAGCCACGGCGACGGCCTGAACGGCAACAGCTTCAACTACGGCTTCTCGGCGCACAGCGAGGAGGAGTACCTGCGCGCGGTGAAGGCCGAGCTCACGCACAGCAAGCTGGTGGCGCTGCTCTTGCCGGGCATCGGCACGGTAGAGCACCTGAAGCGCGCCAAGGACGCCGGCATCGACTGCGTGCGCGTCGCCACGCACTGCACCGAGGCGGACGTCTCCAAGCAGCACATCGAGGCCGCGCGCGCGCTCGGGCTCGACACCGTGGGCTTTTTGATGATGGCGCACATGACGCCGACCGCCGAGCTCGTGCGCCAGGCCAAGCTCATGGAGAGCTACGGCGCGCACTGCGTCTACGTGGTGGACAGCGCCGGCACGCTCCTGATGGAGGAGACGCGCGAGCGCGTGCGCGCCTTCAAGCAGGAGCTCTCCTGTGAGGTCGGCTTTCACAACCACAACAACCTCGGGCTCGGCGTCGCCAACACGGTCGTCGCCGTCAGCGAGGGCGCCGATCGCGTGGACGCCTCGCTCGCCGGCATGGGCGCGGGCGCGGGCAACTGCGCGCTCGAGGCGCTGATCGCGGTGCTCGACCGCATGCACGTCGAGACCGGCATCTCGCTCTACCCGCTCATGGACGCGGCCGATCAGCTCGTGCGCCCGCTGCAAGAGCGCCCGGTCGTCACGGACGGGAACGCGCTCATGCTCGGCTACGCGGGCGTGTACTCGAGCTTCCTCCTGCACACCGAGCGCGCCGCGAAGCGCTTCGGGCAGGACCCACGCGACATCCTCGTGGAGCTCGGCCGGCGCAAGATGGTGGGCGGCCAGGAGGACATGATCGTCGACGTGGCCCTCGCGCTCGCCAAGGGCGCGGGCTGAAGTCTCGGCGCGGGGGCGCGGACGACGCGCTCGGGATCACAGCCACGCCGCGAGAGACGGGCTAAGCTCCCCGCATGAGCTCGATCCCGTTCTCCTCCGCCGCCGCCCACGCCGCCGAGCACGCCTGCTCGCGGCACACCGACATCCTCGGCCCGCGCTTCTGCTCGGAGTGCCGTGCGCCCCTGTGCACCTCGTGCGCTCGCTACCGCGCGCACAAGACCTGCCCGTCGTGCAACGTGGCCGCCGGGCGTAAGGAGAGCGTGTTCGACATCGGCTGGTACGCCGTGCTCGTCGTCGACGGCTTCCTGCACGCGCTCGGCACGGTGAAGCACCGCGTGCTGCCGTTCGCCATCGCGGCCGCCATGCTCGGGCTCGCCGCCTTCGCGGCCGCGACGTTCACCTTCGTCGAGGACGCCGCGCAGCTCGACTTCGACAACGAGCTGGTCGCGGCGTTCGCCGCCGCCGCGCTGCTCGCCGTCGTCGGTGGAGGGTTCGCCGCGCAGCCCGCGCTGTCGCTGCCCACCGTGGTGCGCGTCGGCTACGT
>CAYLZW010000392.1:0-5077 GCA_964388085.1 uncultured Myxococcales bacterium
TCACCTTCGAGCAGATGCACCCCTCCATGGCCAAGCTGCCGAGCCAGGAGAAGACGGCGCTCGCCTTCGCCGAGGTGTTCACCGTCGTCGAGTTCCTGCATGGGAGGCCCGGCGGCAAGAACGGCAAGCCCGAGGGGGCGGGCTACGCGAGCACCAACCGGCTGCTCGAGGAGCTCGCGCGCGGGCGCTCCATGGAT
This sequence comes from uncultured Myxococcales bacterium, assembly GCA_964388085.1. Taxonomy (GTDB): domain Bacteria; phylum Myxococcota; class UBA727; order UBA727; family CAYLZW01; genus CAYLZW01. The sequence continues at coordinate 198 of CAYLZW010000392.1, forward strand.
CGGGCGCTCCAGGCCAGCGTCGGCATGGACCTCCTCGGGCTGCAGCGCCAGTGGGGCAAGTACCTGCGCAAGCGACCCTTCAAGCGGACGCCGGGCGCCGAGCCGCGCAAGCTGCGCTTCGTGAAGGACGCGCGCGGCGCCGGCAGCAACGCCGCCGAGGAGGAGGCCGAGGGCGCGCTCGAGGAGGCCAAGGGACGGAAGGGCAGGCGCTTCGTCCGGCTCGGCAACCTGCTGCGTGAGCGCGGCCGCCTGCGCGCCGCCGTCGTCGAGTACGAGAAGGCGACGAAGCACGTGGGCGACCGCAGCCCCGCGCTGCACAACCGCATGGCCGGCCTCTACCTCGAGCTCGGCGAGCTCGATCGCGCGCGCCGCACGCTGCAGCAGACCTTGCGCGTGTTCCCGGACGATCCGCAGACCCACGTGCTGCTCGGTCGCATCGCCATTCGCGCCAATGAATTCGCCCTCGCCCGGCAGCATTACGAGCGCGCGACCTGGGAGAACCCGTTCAACCCCGAGATCTGGGTCGGGCTCTATCGCGTCGGCGAGGCCACCAGCGACGAGGAGCTGAAGGTACGCGCCGAAAGGAACGTGAAGCTGCTCTCGGGTCACGCGAAGAAGCACGCCGCCGCGGACGCGCCCGGAAACCTCCCGGAAGGAGCGCCCTTCGGCACGCTCTCCGTCGCGAGCGAGCCGTGGGGACAGGTCTACATCGGCGGCCACGCGACCGGCGTGACCACGCCGCTCGTCGACTACAAGCTGCCGCCCGGCTCCCACCGCGTGCGCGTCGAGAACGCCGCCAGCGGCAAAATGGAGAGCGCCGTCGTCATCGTGCGCGAAGGCGAGCCTGCGCGTCTGTCGTTGACCCTGCGCGCGGTGACGGTCAAGGAGCGCGAGCGCTTGCTGGCCCTCGAGCGTCCGGCTGACGAGAAGAAGGCCGACGCCGAGAAGCTGCCGCAGGCTGGAGCCCCAGCGGCTGACTGACACGAGGCTCCGAACGTCCGTGTGTCAGACGCTGCGAGCCTGCCCGTCTCCGCTGTGCAGCTCGACGACGTTCGGTAGGCGCCAGTCGATTTCGCCGAGCCCCAAGGCACGCAGCGCGGCGTTCGTCCGGGAGAACGGCCGGCTGCCGAAGAAGCCGCGATAGGCCGACAGCGGCGAAGGGTGGGCGTTCGCGATCACGACGTGCCTGCCGTCGTCGACGAGGCGGGCCTTCTTCTGCGCGTAGGCGCCGAACAGCAGGAACACGCAAGGCTGCTCGCGGGCGGCCAGCACGCGCAGGATCTCGTCGGTGAGCTGCTCCCAGCCGCGCTTGGCGTGGGAACCGGCGGCGCGCGCGCGGACGGTGAGCACGGCGTTCAACAGCAGCACCCCCTGTCGGGCCCACGGCACGAGGCAGCCGTGCGAGGGCGGCTCGATGCCGAGATCCGAGCGGAGCTCCTTGAACAGGTTCACGAGCGAGGGCGGCGGCCGCACCCCGGGGCGGACGGAGAAGCAGAGGCCGTGCGCCTGGCCTTCGCCGTGGTAGGGGTCCTGGCCGAGGATGACGACGCGCACGTCGTGGAGCGGCGTCAGCTCGAGCGCCGCGAACAGCTCGCCGGCCGGCGGGTAGACCGTGTGCTGCCGGCGCTCCTCCTCGACGAAGCGGGCCAGCTCGAGGAGCCAGGGCGCGTCGAGCACGGGAGCGAGCGCGGCCCTCCAGTCGGGGGGGATGTGTCGGACCAGCTCGGCGGGCTGCATGCGCGGACCGTTACGACGCGACGCAAGCCGAGGGAAGCGCGTCGATCTGGCGCTGGAGGAGCAGATTTGCGCCGCACCGCCCCGCCGCCGAGCGCAACGAGCAGCCGATCCTCGACGTGCTCACGCGCCGTCGTCTTCCGCCGCGCCGGGTGATAGATCCGCACCACGAACCCCCACCTGCGAGGCGATGATGACCAGCGAGGGCTATCACGAGGACAGCGACAAGCTCAGCGAAGCGGCCAAGGACATGCACCGCGCCATCGCGTCGCTGATGGAGGAGCTCGAGGCGGTCGACTGGTACAACCAGCGCATCGACGTCACCGGCGATCCGGACCTGAAGCAGATCCTCATCCACAACCGCGACGAGGAGAAGGAGCACGCGGCCATGGTGCTCGAGTGGATCCGCCGCAGGGACACCAAGCTCGATCACGAGCTGCGCGACTGGCTGTTCACGACGAAGGACCTGGCCGCGAGCGCCGCGTCCAGCGATCACGACCACGGCGGGGACGAGGGCGCAGCGGCGGAGGACGAGTATCCGCCGTCGCGCGAGCTGAGCGTCGGATCGCTGCGCCAGCGCGGATGATTCGACGACGGCTGCCGATTCGCGCGTGCCCCCCGGGTTCGCGCGCAGGCGCGCAGCGCTACCGCGACGGCGACGGCGTCAGCCTGGGGGCCAGTGGAAGGGGCGGCCGCCGAGGACGTGGAGGTGAATGTGCCAGACGCTCTGGCCGGCGGCCTCGCCGCAGTTCATGACCAGACGGTAGCCTTCGTCGCGGCAGCCCTTCTTCTTCACGACCGCCTGCGCCGTCGTGAAGAGCTTACCGACGAGCGCTTGCTGGGCAGGCTCGATGTCGTCCACGGTCGGGATGTGCTCCTTTGGGATCACGAGCACGTGGCAGGGAGCCTGGGGGTTGATGTCCTCGAAGGCGAGGGTGTCGTCCGTCTCGTGCACGATCGTCGTCGTGAGCTGCTTGCTGACGAACTTACAGAACAGGCAGTCGGGGTCGTTCATGCTCGCTCCCTATCAAAGCGCAGGGCGACGATCGGCCAATCCGAGCTCGCGCTCCAGCGCAAAGGCTGCCGACAGCACGCGCTCCTCTTCGAAGGGGCGGCCGAGCAGTTGGACGCCGAGCGGCAGCCCTCCGCTCGAGAAGCCGGCGTTCAGCGACAGCCCTGGTAGGCCGGCGAGGTTCGCGCCGATGGTGAACACATCGCTCAGGTACATGGTCAGCGGATCGCTGGTCTTCTCGCCGAGGCGGAAGGGAGCGGTCGGTGACGTCGGGCAGAGCATGACGTCCACGGACTGGAAGGCGCGGCCATAGTCCTCGGCGAAGCGGCGCCGCACCTTCTGCGCGCGCAGATAATGGGCATCGTAGTACCCGGAGGAGAGCACGTAGGTGCCGAGCAGGATGCGGCGCTTGACCTCGTCACCAAAGAGCGCGCCGCGCGTCTCCTCGTACATGGGCACGAGGCCCTTCGCCTCTCCGAGGCGCTTGCCGAAGCGGACGCCGTCGTAGCGCGCCAGGTTCGACGACGCTTCGGCGGTGGCCACGATGTAATACGTCGCCACGGCGTACTTCGTGTGCGGCAGCGTAACCTCGACGACGCTGGCGCCGCGGGACTCGAGCGCGCGGCGCGCGTCCTCGACGGCCTGGCGCACCTCCGGCGAGATTCCGGCGCCTGCCTCGAGGTACTCCTTCGGCAGCCCGACGCGTAGGCCCGCGCAGCGCTCGTCGAGCAGCGCCGCGTAGTCGGGCACCTCACGCTCGACGCTGGTGGCGTCGCGCGCGTCGTGGCCGGCGATGGCGCGCAGCAGGTGCGCGCTGCCCTCGACGTCGCGCGCGAACGGCCCCACCTGATCGAGCGAGGACGCGAACGCCACGACGCCGAAGCGCGACACGCGGCCATAGCTCGGCTTCATGCCGACGACGCCACAGAACGACGCCGGTTGCCGAATGGAGCCGCCGGTGTCGGTGCCGAGGGAGCCGAAGCACATGCCGGCAGCCACGGCGGCCGCGGACCCACCCGAAGAGCCGCCGGGCGCATACGCGCGCTGCCAAGGGTTCTTGCACACGCGAAAGGCGCTGTTCTCCGTCGACGAGCCCATGGCGAATTCATCGCAATTGAGCTTGCCGACGAGCACCGCGCCCTGCTGTTTCAGCCTCTGCACGACGGTGCCGTCGTAGGGCGGCAGCCAGCCCTCGAGGATGCGCGAGCCTGCCGTCGTGGGGACGCCCTCGGTGACGAGGTTGTCCTTGAGGCCGAGGGGCACGCCGTCGAGCGGCCCGAGCGCGGCCCCTCGTGCGCGTCGCTCATCCGCGGCGTCGGCGGCGGTGAGCGCGGCCTCGGCGCCGGTGTGCAGGAACGCGCCGAGCTCGTCATCGTGCGCGGCGATGCGGGCGAGGCACGCCTCGGTGACCTCGCGGCTCGAGCAGCGCTTGTCGTCGAGGGCGCGGACGAGGTCCGAGAGCGAGAGCTCGGTGACGGCGTTCGGCGCGGCGCTCATGTCGTCACTCCGGTCACTCCACGATGCGGGGCAGGCGCACGAGCCCGTCCTGGTAGCCAGCGGAGCCGGTCAGCGCGCGCCGGCCGGCCACGTCGGGATCCGCCTCGTCCGCGCGCCGCGGCAGCGTCATCGGCACCGCGTGCGTCATGGGCTCGACGCCCTCGACGTCGACCTCCGCGAGCTGCTCCACGAAGCCGACGATGCGGCCGAGCTGCAGGCGCAGCGCCTCGAGCTGTCCGTCGTCGATCTTCAGGCGCGCGAGGCGCGCGAGCTTCTCGAGATCCGCACGACTCAGCGCGCTCGTGCTGTGCTTCTCGCTCGGCATGGCTCTCACTTCGGCAGGTACATCCGGTCGACGTACTCGTTCAGCATGCGCGTGGTCGAGAAGCTCCACAGGCTCTTGGCGATGGAGAGCCGCATGCGCTTGATCCAGCCGTGCGGCAGCCCGTCGTCGCTCCGCTCGTAGTAGAGCGGCACGATCTCTTCCTCGAGGATCTTGTAGAGCGAGTCCGCGTCGGCGGCGTCCTGCGCGTCGGCGTCGGGGAGCTGCTCGCGCGTGCCGATGGCCCAGCCGTTGTCGTGGTCGAAGCCCTCGTCCCACCAGCCGTCGAGCACGGAGGCGTTCGGCACGCCGTTG
>CAYLZW010000393.1:0-2663 GCA_964388085.1 uncultured Myxococcales bacterium
CGTCGGCGGCGCCGCGCGCGTACAGGCGCTCGCCCTTCTGGGTGGGCTCGTGCGGTGGCGTCGACCAGGGCTCGCCCTTCACCGGCTGCAGGTCGAGGTGCCCGTAGATGAGCACCGTCGGGCGGCCTGCGCCGGCCGTGCTCCGCTCGGCGGCCACGCAGGGCAGGGCGCCGTCGAGCTTCAGCACGCGCGCGTTGTCGAAGCCGAGCGCCTCGAGGTCGTCACGCACCTTCGCCGCCAGCTTCTCGACGTCGGCGAAGTGGTCTTTGTCGCAGGAGATGGCCGGCACCCGCAGGTAGCCACACAGGCGCTCGACGGCGGCGTCGTAGCCCGCTTCGGCGCGAGCGCGGACTTCTTCGATCTTCGGATGCGGCATCGGTCTCTCCTCTACGAGCGGTACGAGCGGGAACAGGCGCGAACGGCATGGCCTCATGCGACCTCGGCAGGCTCGCCGGCGCTCTCGCCCGCGCGCGTCGCCAGAGGCGGCAGCCACGCGCACGAGTCTCGTACCACCGTGAGCGCCGCGTCGATGAAGGCGTCGTGCGCGTTCGGGCACGGCATCAAGAACAGGTCGTCACCGCCCGCGTTCTGGAAGTCGGCCTTCGCGCGTACGCCGATCTCCTCGAGCGTCTCGAGGCAGTCGGCGACGAAGGCAGGGCAGAACACCGCCAGGCGCCTAACGCCCTGTCCCGCCAGCGCGGGCAGCACGACGTCCGTGTAGGGCTTCACCCAGGGCTGCCGGCCGAGGCGCGACTGAAAGGACACCGACCAGTCGCCGTCGTCGAGCTGCAGCCGGCGCGCGAGGCTGCGTGCGCTGGCGAAGCACTGCGCGCGGTAGCAGAAGCGGTTCGCGTCCACGATGGCGTCGCAGCAGCTCTCGCTCCGAAGGCAGTGCGCGTTCGTCGGGTCGGTGTCGCGCATGTGCTGCTCGGGCAGGCCGTGAAAGCTGAACAGCGTGTGATCGGCGCGCGCGTCGTCGAAGGCCTCGCGCGCGACGCGCACGGTGGCGTCGAGGTAGCGGGCGTGCGCGTAGAAGGGCGGCACGAAGCACAGCGAGGGCACAGCCGACTCGCGCGTCAGGATCTCCATCACGCGCTCGATGGACGAGCCCGTCGCCGCGGAGCTGTACTGCGGGTACAGCGGGAACACGATCAGGCGCTCGACGTTCGCCTCCCTGAGCCGGGCCAGCGCGCGCGGGATGGAGGGCTCGCCGTAGCGCATGGCCAGCTCGACCTGCACCGGAGGGGTGCCGGCCGCGCGCGCGTCGTCGTCGAGCCGGGCGCGCATCTTGGTCGCCTGGGCCTCGGAGATGGCGAGCAGCGGGGAGCCCTCGTCGGTCCAGATCTTGGCGTACGCCTCGGCGCTCTTGGGCGCGCGAAAGGGGGCGATGACGCCATTGACGAGCATCCAGCGCAGCGGCGCCGCCATCTCGATGACGCGGCCGTCGGTGAGGAATTCGCGCAGGTACGGGCGGACGTCGTGCGCCGTCGGCGACGCGGGCGTACCGACGTTGATGAGGAGGAGGCCGGTCTTCTGCTCTGTCATTCGAAGCTACAGGGTTCTCGACGACACGCGCGGCGAGGCTACACGAGGATCTGCTGGCGCGGCTCACCGCGCAGGACGCGCCGCCGCTCACCGCCCGCCGCGGCGTCCACCGCCGCGCGCATCAGCACGTCGAGATCCTCCTCGCGCTCGGGGAAATTCAGGTCCTCCGTGTCGACGACCAGCGTCGGGCAGGCGTCGTAGCGCGCGAAGAAGCGCTCGTAGGCGTCACAGAGGCGCTCGAGGTACTCGGGGTCGATGTTCTGCTCGAAAGAGCGCCCGCGGCGCTGGATACGCGACAGGATGACGCGCAGCGGAGCGTGCAGATACACGACCAGGTCCGGCACCGGCACCTTGGTCGAGAGGGCGTGAAAGACCTGATCGTAGAGGCCGAGCTCGGAGTCCGAGAGCGTCAGCTCGGCGAAGATGCGGTCCTTCGCGAACAGGTAGTCGGACACGAGCCCCTGGCTGAACAGATCCTGCTGGCCGAGGTCTTCCTGCTGCTTGAAGCGCGAGAGCAAGAAGAACATCTGCGTCTTGAACGCGTGCGCCACCGGGTCCGCGTAGAACTCCGGCAAAAAAGGGTTCTCCTCGACGATCTCGAGCACGCGACGGGCCGACAGGCGCTCCGCGAGCAGGTGCGTGAGCGTCGTCTTGCCGACGCCGATGCAGCCCTCCACGACGACGTAGCGCAGCTCCGCGCCGCCCTTGCCGTTCGCTCCACCTGCGTCGGCACCCTGTGCTCGCGATCCGGACATCGAGACCCCTCGGCGTCGAGGTTCTTGCGGGAACGGCAGTACCGCATGGCCCCTTGCCGAGAAACCCCTTCGGGCCGCGTTTCGGGCCTCCCTCGCCGTCCGTGCGCCCTCCGGCCGGGCCCACCCGAACGCCACGGCTGCGCGGCTGAAAGCCCGCCGTTTCGACGGTAGGCTAGTCGTCATGGAGCAGATCCACGCTCTGGTCCCGACCGACCTCCAAAAGGCGCTGCCGAGCGTCATCGACGGCGCCTATCGCGCGCCGCGGCCGGGGCGCAGTTGGCGCTCGGGCATGCGCACGCTGGTGCTGCTCGGCGGCAGCGTCGGCATCGGCACCGGCGTCGCGCTCGGCTGGTTCGGCATCGG
>CAYLZW010000393.1:2763-5071 GCA_964388085.1 uncultured Myxococcales bacterium
GCGGTGCTCGATCGTTGGCCGCCGGGCTTTCTGCACATGCCGCTGTCGACGGTGCTGTGGTTGAACAACCGCGCGTTCGCGTCGCTGGCCCTCGAGGAGGAGCCGGACTTCGCCAGCGGGCTGCTCGACGAGGCCGAGAAGCGCCTCGAGCGCGCCGGGCCGCGCGGCTTCGGGGGCACGCACAACTTCCGCAAGATCGCGTCGGCGGTGGCCGGCACGCGCGCCATGCAGCGTCTCGCCGACGGCGACGCGAAGGAGGCGCTGCACCACCTCGACCGCGCCAAGGACCTCGACGACGCCGTCGGCGTCCCGTTTCGAGTGGCCGAGCGCGAGCTGTGCCGCGCGGAGGCGCTGCGGCGGATGGGTCGCAAGGACGAGTCGATCCTCGTGGTGATGACGCTCAAGGACGTGGAGCTCACCGAGCGCCAGCGCGCGCGCCTCGAGCTCATCGAGCGCAGGCTCGAGGGCAACGACGCTCCCGACGCGCCGCTCGCGTTAGCGGCACCTTGACCAGGCGTGGTGTCAGCGCTGTCGTCGGCCCTTGCGCCGCTTGCGCTTTTGCTGCGGCTTCTGTTCCGGCGCGGGTTGGTCGTCGACGACGGCTGGGCCCGCGTCCTGTACGGCGGGCTCGTCCTTCTGCGTGAAGTCCTTCACCCAGAAGAACGTCGGCAGATCTTCGGCCGCTTGGAAGTCCGCCGGCGCGAACTCGCGCACGATGGGATCCATGCCCTCCGGCTTGACGACGAGCTGGTGCGGCTTGTCGGGGTCGACGCCGGTGATCTTCAGGTTCGTCTTGCCGATGACCTGACCGTCGAGCAGCACCTCGGCGCCCGACGGCGTCGTCTTCACGACGAGGGCGCCGTTGCGCAGGACCTTTCCCGCCATGGCGCGCTGCACGGTGCCGGCGATCTCGGGGCCGTAGAACGCGCCGCCGAGCACGAGCGCGACGAAGATCACGCCGCAGGCGATGAGCAGCGTGCGCCGGTTCGACGCGGGGTGAGCGGCCACCGCCTTCGCGATCGCGATGAGCTCGGCGTCGTCCCCGATCTCACGCGACCATTCGAGCCCGCCGTTGCGCGCGAGCAGCGTCGTCTTCGGCGGCGACATCGCGACCGCGCTGGTCTTCGGCAGCGGCTCGAGCGGAGCGCGCGACTTCGGCTGCTCGCTCGCCAACGAGATGATGAACGGCGCCGCGTTCGGGTCCGGGGGCGCGCCCGCCGCCGGCTGGGCTTGCATGGGCTGTGTCGAGGGAGAGCGCGCCGCCGGCACGACGCCGGTCGACGGGGGCGGGGCGCCCTCCGCCTGAACACGCGCGGACGACGTGGGCTGCTCGGGGGACAGCGGCAGCGGAGCGCCCGGCACGGTCAACGCCGGGGGCGCGAGCGCGCCTTCGATGGCGCTGATCTCTCTCGCGAGGCCCGTCGCGGTCACCGGCAAGCCCGAGCTGGCGATCACCGTGCGCAGCGCCTCCTCGAAGTCGGTGGCGCTCTGGAAGCGCTCGCTGACGTTCTCGGCCAAGGACTTCATGACGACGTCATCGACGGCCTTCTCGTCGAGCAGGCCGGCCGCGCTCGGCGGCTGCACCGGACCCTGCTCGAACAGTTGGCGCATCTCCTTGACGTCCCAGACGGGGAAGAGCCGACGCAGCGTGAGCAGCTCGTGCAGCAGGATGCCGAGGCAGTAGATGTCCGAGCGGTGGTCCATGGGGCGCCCGTACATCTGCTCGGGCGACATGTAGCCGGGCGTGCCTTTGATGACGCCGCTGGCGGTCTGGTGCTTCTTCGTCGACGCGCGCGCGATGCCGAAGTCGAGGATCTTCACCTCGCCCGCGGGCGTGATGACGATGTTCCGCGGGTTGATGTCCCGGTGCACGAGGCCGAGCGAGCGGCCGTCCGGTCCGAGCTGTCCATGCGCGTAGGCGAGCCCGCGGGCGACCTCCGCCGCGAGCCCGAGCGTGTGCGGCCACGCGAGCGGGCGCTGTTTGGCGTGCGAGGCGCGCAGCACGTCGAGGATCGTCCTCCCCGCGACGTACTCCATGGCGATGTAGTAGCTGCCCTCGAGCTCACCGAGCTCGTAGATGGGCACGATGTTGCCGTGGCTGAGCGAGACCGCGATCTTGGCCTCGTCGATGAGCATCTGCACGAAGGACGGGTTCTTGGCGTACTTCGGCAGGATGCGCTTGACGACCATCTCCTTCTCGAAGCCGGAGGCGCCGAAGATCTTCGCGCGATAGACCTCGGCCATGCCGCCGACGGCGATGAGGTCGGTGAGGAGATACTTGCCGAAGGGGACGGGGAACTCAGCGTTC
>CAYLZW010000394.1:0-5068 GCA_964388085.1 uncultured Myxococcales bacterium
CATCGAAGAGAACCTGTTCCGCGGCCAGAGCCAGGACCTCGGCTGGGGGCTCGTGTTCGGCGGCCAGGTGCTCGGCCAGGCCGTCAGCGCCGCGGCGCAGACCGTGGCGCCCGATCGCTACGTCCATTCGCTACACGCGTACTTCCTTCGGCCGGGGGACGCGTCGAAGCCGATCGTCTACGACGTCGACCGCATCCGCGACGGCACGAGCTTCACCACCCGCCGCGTGGTCGCCATCCAGAGCGGCCGGCCGATCTTCCACCTCTCGGCCAGCTTTCAGCTCGAGGAGGAGGGCTTCGAGCACGCGGACGTGATGCCGGAGGTGCCCGGTCCCGACGGCCTCATCAGCGAGATCGAGCTGTGGCGAAAGCACGCGAACAGGATCCCGAAGGGCGCTCGCGCGCGGGCGCTGGCGGACCGCCCCATCGAGCTGCGACCGGTCGATCCCGTCGATCCGTTTCAGCCAGAGCAGAAGGCGCCGCGCCACGCCGTGTGGGTGCGAGCCGCGGCGAAGCTCCCGGACGCCCCGGCGCTCCATCGCTACCTGCTCGCCTATTGCTCCGACTTCAGCTTCGTGACGACGGCGCTGCGCCCGCACGGCGCGACCTGGGTGGATCCGACGATGCAGGTGGCGAGCATCGATCACGTCATGTGGTTTCACCGGCCATTCCGCATGGACGATTGGCTGCTGCACGTCATGGAGAGCCCGTCGGCGTCGGGCGCGCGCGGCTACTGTCGCGGACAGTTCTTCTCCAAGGACGGTCGCCTGGTGGCGTCGACGGCGCAGGAGGGGCTCATGCGGCGACGCCGCGAGCGGCCGTGACAGAGCCATGACAGACGACGCTGCGTAAGGCTTTACGCGCCACGCGCCGGTAGGTTCTCGTCGCCAAATGGCGCGCTCGTAGCAATACTTCGAGCGTGCAAGACCTCACGCTCTCCTTCGGCATGCCGCTCGTGGACACGGAGGCGCTGCGACAGCGCCTGTCGCGTCGCACCAGCTCGTTCCTGTTGTTCCTCGGCGCGGAGCTCTTGTTCCTCTGCACGGCGCCGTTGTGGTTGCCGCTCGGCTTCCTCATCGACGTCGTCACGCGGGGGAAGACCACGCTCGTGCGCGGCCTGACCTACCTGACGCTGTTCTTCGCCGTCGATCTGTACTGCGTCGCGTCGGCGTTCGTGTTCGACGCGCTGCGCCTGCTGCCGAACGTCGACAAAGAGCGCTGGCTCGGCTGGCATTACAACCTGCAGGCGTGGTGGTCGGCGACGCTGCTCGGCTCCGCGGGCAAGCTGTTCCGCCTGCACTTCGACGTCGCCGGAGAGGACACGGTGCTGCCGGGGCCCGTCCTCGTGCTCGTGCGGCACGTCAGCGTCGGCGATACGCTGCTGCCGCTGGCGTTCATCAGCCGCAAGAACGGGTTCCGCTTCCGTTACGTCATCAAGCACGAGCTCTTGTGGGACCCCTGCCTCGACGTCGTCGGCAACCGCATCCCGAACGTGTTCGTGCGCCGCGGCTCGGATGACAGCGAGCGTGAGGTGCGCCGCATCGAGCGCCTCGCGCAGAAGATGGGGCCGCGCGAGGGTGTCGTCATCTATCCCGAGGGCACGCGCTTTACGCCGGACAAGCGCGCGCGCGTCATGCAGAAGCTCGAGGAGAAGGGGGCGGGGACGCCGCGGCAGATCGCGCTGCTCGACGCCCAGCGCCGCCTGCAGCACGTCCTCGTGCCGCGCATGGCAGGCGCGCTGGCGGCCCTCGAGGGCGCTCCCGACGCCGACCTCGTCCTGTGTGCCCACAGCGGCCTCGAAGGGCTGACGACGCTGCGCGACTTCCTCGCGGGGGACTCGAGCGACCGCAAGGTGACGGTCCGCTTCTGGCGCGTGCCGCGCGCCGAGGTGCCCGAAGGGGAGGACGAGCGCGTCGCCTTCCTGCTCGAGAAGTGGGCCGAGGTGGACGCGTTCATCGGCGGCCAGCCCGCTTGAGCCCGGGCTCGCGCCGCAACACGCCTCGGCCGCGCCGGGCGCCGTCACCGGGGATCGTCATCGACGGGTACCCATGACGAGCGCCGACGGCGAGTCGCCCGCCGCGGACGTCGCTCCCTCAGGCTGCCGCCTTCCGTTCACGCGGCGACCGTCGTCGGGCGTCCGCCTCCCGCCAATCGGCGACGTACTCTTTCGGGTGCACCGGCCCCGCGAAGGGCAGCGTCAGCGCCGCGTCGGGATCCGTGATGCCTCCCGTCGAGACGTAGACGGTCTTGCGGCTGAGCGGCAGGAAGAACAGCCGGAAGGGGAAGAAGTTCTTCACCACGATGACGTCGGCCTTCCACGGATCGAGGCCGGCGCTCGTGAAGAAGCTCGGCTTGATGGCGAGCGCCGGGCCCTCCACGACGACGACCCGCGCGCTGCCGACGTCGAGCACCACCACGCGATCGAGCCCGTGCGCCTCGCGCTTGAGCGCGACGCGGCCGTCTACCGTCAGGCCTTCGTTGCGGGCGGGGTCGAGCTTGCCGCCGAGGGTCACCGTCACGCGCGCGCCCTCGGGGGAGCGCCAGAGCTCCTCGATGGCGGCTGGATCGCGCAGCGGCACGTACGAGACCAGGCCGTCGCCCTCCTCGAGCAGCGCCTTCAGCAGCTTCGTGTTCTCGCCCGTGGCGCCCGCGCTGACGACGTCGGACACGTCGGCGAGCACGACCACGCCGACCTTGCGGCGGAGGCGCGCGCGCCGTGCGGCGCTGATGGCCTCGGACGCCGTCGCGAAGCGAGGCGGCAGCTTGTCCTTTACCTTCCAGCAGCGCTCGGCGAGCTCGTCGGCGTGCCGCTCGGCGAGCGCCTGATCGCCGTCGGTGACGACGAGGACGCTCCAGCCGAGCTCGGGGTGATCGTTCCACGGGTGGCACATGAACACGCTGGCCGCGAGCGCGCCGTGCTTCTCCTCGAGCTCGTGCAGGCGGCGGAAGATGCCGCGCATGGGCGGCACGAGGTCGATGGTGGTGCCGCCCCCGAGGAGCATCGGCAGGCTGCGCCAGGCGAACACGGGCTTGATCTCGCCGCGCACGGCCCTGACGAGGAGGCTGCCGGCCTGCGCGCCGATCTTCGCGTGGTCTCTGTGCGGGTTCGTCTTGTACGCGAGCGGGATGTCGAGCCCGGAGAGCTTCTCCGGCGTCAGGTTGCCGTGCAGGTCGAAGCTGGCGGCGATCACGACGTCGTCACCGACCACCTCGCGCGCGATGCGGATGAACTCGGCCTCGGGATCGGAGGTGCCGACCGTGTTCATGGCGCCGTGCAGGGAGAGGAACAGACCGTCGAGCCGACCGGCCGCGCGCAGGCTCTCCTCGAGCCTAGCGCACAGGCCGCCGAAGCAGTCGAGCGAGAGCGGGCCGGAAGGGGAGGCCCAGGCGGAGAACAGCGGCACGAGCTCGACGTCACGGCCGGCCGCTCGGCGCACGCCACGCACGAAGCCGCTCAGCTCGACGTTGCGGAACATCCCCTCCACCTCCCACTTGTGCGGGCGGGTGACGTCGAGCAGGGCGCGCCCCTCGAGGAAGTGCGTGCGCTGGAAGTCGCTCCACGTCGTCTCGACGGGTGAGAGCGAGTTGGTCTCCTGGTTGATGCGCAGAAAGCCGATGCGCAGCCGCGGCTGCCGGTTCATCGCGAGCCTCCCTTCGAGAACGGACGCCTCGAGAGCTTCTGCTTGAGGGCGTCTATGTGATCGAGCGCCTGCAGCACCTTCTCGCTGTGCTTGCCCATCAGCTTCATGACCAGGCCGTCGTCGTCCCCGCTGCCCACGGCCGTCAGGTCGGGCGCCTCGCCGGAGGCGCCGTACATGCCCTCCATCACCTTGCGTACGCTCCAGGCGACGAGCGCGCGCGAGGGGATCTTCGCCATCATGCCGTACATGGCGGCGTTACCCCGGCTCCTGACCTCGGGGTGCGCGCGCACGTAGCGCACGGCATCGTCGAGGTCTCGCACCAGCGCGGCGACGGTCTCCTCGTGCACGGCCATGATGGTGAAGTGCAGGCTCGGCGGCATCTGCTGCCTGTCGAAGTGCCAGCCCTTGTCCTCGAGCTGGTCGGCGACCGCGTAGATGTCGACGTCCTTGTCGTGCGAGGCGATGGAGAGCAGCGTGGCGTTTGGTTTGCCGACGACGTGCACGCCCTCGACGTCGGCTACGCCCGCGATGAGCGCGCGCTTCGCCGCGAGGGTCTTTCGCGCCAGCGCGAGGTAGCCCTCTTCGCCGAGGCTGAGCATGGCCGCCCAAGCCGCCGCGATGGGGCCGCCCGGGCGGGTGCCCGGCAGCGACGGTGACGCATAGATGCCGCCGGGCCAGTCGGTGGCGACGTAGAACTGGTCCTTCAGGTAGGACATGTCGCGGTAGACGATGACCGACGCGCCCTTGGCGGCGTAGCCGTACTTGTGCAGGTCGGCGGAGATGCTGGTCACGCCGCGCACGCGAAAGTCCCAGCGCGGCACCTGCTCGCCGAGCTTCTCGAGCCAGGGCAGCACGAAGCCGCCGATGCAGCTGTCGACGTGGAACGGGATCTTGCGCTTGTCCGCCAGCGCGCCGATGGCGTCGATGTCGTCGATGACGCCCTGCACGTACTGAGGCGCCGAGCCCACCAGCATGATGGTGTTGCGGTTCACGAGGCGCTTCATGGCCTTGACGTCGACGCAGAAGTCCTCGCGCAGCGGCGCGATGCGGACCTTCACGTCGAACAGCTCGCCCGCCTTCAAGAAGGCCACGTGCGCGCTGCGCGGGATGACCATCTCCGGGCGCCGGATCCACGGCTTCAAGCGTCGCGCGCGATCGCGGTAGGTCTTCACCGCGAGCAGGATCGACTCGGTGCCGCCCGAGCTCATGGTGCCGACCGCGTCGTCGTCGCCGTGCAGCAGCGACGCCGTCATGCGCACGACGTCACCCTCCATCCGCCGCAGGCTCTTGAACGCCATCGGGTTCAGGCCGTTCTCCGAGAAGAACACGCCGTGGGCGTCCTTCAGCAGCGCCTCGTGCTCCTCGCCCGCGTGGTAGACGAGCGCGAAGACCTTGCCCTCGCGCCAGGCGGCGTCCTCGCTCGCGAGC
>CAYLZW010000395.1:0-5067 GCA_964388085.1 uncultured Myxococcales bacterium
TTCTCCTTCTCCTTCGCCTTCGCCTTCGCCTTCGCCTTCGCCTTCGCCTTCGCCTTCTCCTTCGCCTTCGCCTTCTCCTTCTCCTTCGCCTTCTCCTTCGCCTTCGCCTTCGCCTTCTCCTTCGCCTTCGCCTTCGCCTTCCCCTTCGCCTTCGCCACCGGGGTCCCCGGCGTCGGGCGCAGTGGGCTGTGGGCTGCACGCGAGGGGCAGCTGCGCACCGAGCAGGACGATGAGGAAGCGGAGCAAAAGGGAGAGGCGACGAGTGCGCATAGGTGTTGCCTTGAGTCTCTCGCCGGCCGCGGCCTTCGAGCGCGGCGAGTGGCCAAGTGTAGCCCGGAGCGCGCGCCTGCGCCGTGAGGCCGGCGACCTCGCGCGTCCGTTCCCGCTCCCTTGCGCGCTGCAGCTCCCGCCGCCGCCGTCGTCCGTCAGGGCAGCGGGTTCGCCGCGCGGCTCTCGGTGCTGATGAGCAACACGCTCGCGTCCGGCCCGATGGGCGCGGCGGCGACGAGCTTCCGCATCCCGGCGAGGCTGGCGGCGCCGCATGGGCCGGCGTCCACGTCGAGGGCCCCGAGCTCGCGCACGGCGCGGACGCACTCCTCCTCGCCGACCGTCAGCGCGGCGTCGAGCCCCTCCTTCACGACCTGCCAGGCGGCGGGCGACGGGGTCCCGCAGTTGAGCCCGTGCATCACCGTCGGGCGCGTGGGCACCGTCGTGAGCGCGCCCGCGCGCAAGGACGCGAACATCGCCGGCGCGTGCTCGGGCTCCACGCTGACGACGAGGCAGCCCCCGCCCGCCGCCCGGTAGTGGCGCACCCCCGCCTCGAGCAGCGAGCCGACCCCCGTCGGCACCGCCACCGCGTCGAGCTTCCCGACGCCCGCGGCGCGGAGCTGCTCGTCGGCCTCGTCGAAGAGCGTCGAGTATCCGTCGACGATCCAGCGCGGCACCTGCTCGTAGCCCTCCCAGGAGGTGTCCTGAATCAGCAGCGCCTCATCACCGAGGGCCGCCGCCGCCTCGGCCGCCGCCCGCACCACGTCGTCGTAGGACCCGTCGAGCTCGCTCAGCTCGGCGCCCTCGCTCGCGATGCCGCCCGTGGCCGCGTCGGTGAGCCCCGCGGGGATGAAGATGTGCGCCTTCAGCCCGAGGAGCTTCGCCATGCGCGCCACCGCTCGCCCGTGGTTGCCGTCGGTGGCCGCGTGGAGCGTGAGCGTGCGCCCGGCCGCGAGCCGCTCCCGAAGCTCCGACAGCCCGAGCGCGCGCCCCTCGGCGCCGAGCCGCGTCGAGAGCGCGCGCGACACCGCGTAGGAGGCGCCGAGGATCTTGAACGCCGGCAGCCCGAAGCGAGAGGCCTCCTCCTTCACGAACAGGCGGCCGACGCCGAGCTCGCGCGCGAGCGCGGGCAGCTCGACGAGGCGCGTCTCGGCATAGCCGGGCAGCGAGCGGTGAAAGTCGATGACGCCAAGGGGCGCGTCCGTGCTGAAGCGCGCAGCGTCGGGGTTTCGATAGAGCTCGGTCTCGATCACGCGCGTTCTCCTCGTCGGCGAACGAATATGGCAGAGGCTGCAGCGCGTTGGAAACGCTCGATGTTCAGTGACAGTTGGCCTCGACACGAGAGAGCCGGCGTCGTCCAGTACCTTCGGCAGCGTCGCGGCAGGGATGTGCGCGGAGAAGCCGTGCACCGTCCCCCACACGCGCTCGACCTTCACGCCTGGCAAGCCGCCGACGCTCGCGTAGGACGCCCCTGCTTCACGCGCTTGGCCGGCGGGGTCCGCTCCCGCCAGGTCTGACCGCCATCGAAGCGAACGATCGCGAGCGCGCCATAAGCCGCGTCCGCCGGTATGCGATCGCGCGCCTGAGCTCGTGGACGTGGCTCTCGTCGACGGCAGCTCTTCGTCACGACGCTGGGTCGCCGAGCACCGCGCGCCTCAGCTCGCTGAGCTCGTCGGGCGTGAGCGGCCGCCACTGGCCCTTCTTGAGGCCGGCGAGGTGCAGGTTCAGGATCCGCACGCGCCGAAGACGCACCACGTTGGGGTAGCCGAGCG
This sequence comes from uncultured Myxococcales bacterium, assembly GCA_964388085.1. Lineage (GTDB taxonomy): Bacteria > Myxococcota > UBA727 > UBA727 > CAYLZW01 > CAYLZW01. Next base: position 2,040 of record CAYLZW010000395.1, read on the forward strand.
CCTCGCACATGCGCCGCACCTGCCGGTTGCGCCCCTCGACGATGGCGAGCGAGAACTTCTTGTCGCCGAGGCGCTTCACCTTCGCCGGCAGCGTCTTGCGTCCGAGGATCGGGAGGCCCGTGCGCATGGCGCGCAGCGCCGCCTCGGTGATCGGGCGGTCGACCTCGACGAGGTACTCCTTCTCGTGCCGGCCCGCCGAGCGCAGCAGCTTGTCGGCCAGGTCGCTGTCGTTGGTGAACAGGATGAGCCCGGAGGTGGCGACGTCGAGCCGGCCCACGGGGAAGATGCGCGCCTCCGGCAGCTGCCCGGGCGCCTTCTGGAGCGCGTCCATGATGTTGTCGCGCGCGCCCTTGTCCGTCGTCGTGATGACGCCGATGGGCTTATGGAAGACGAGGTAGACCTTGTCTTGCTTCGGGCCGACGGCGACGCCCTTGACCTCGACGCGCTGGCCCTCCGAGACGGTGTCACCGAGCACGGCCACGCGTCCGTCGATGCGGACCTCGCCGGCGGCGATCATGCGGTCGGCCTCGCGCCGGGAGGCGACGCCGGTCTCGGCGAGGTAGCGGTTGATGCGGGTCGTCATGGGCGGCAGCGCGCAGCGTATAGCGCATTTGCCGCGCGCAGGAGCGGCCCCCTGAGCCGGGCACACCTCGACGGGCAGCGCCGTCCGCCTCTACCATCGAGGGGAGTCAGACTTGGCTGCCATGGAGCACACGCTCTCTCCTCCTGCCGGCATGCAGCTCGTGGCCTCGGGCAGCCGTCCGCTCGCCGCCGCTCTGAGCGAGTCGCTGCGCGCCGTGTGGGGAAGTGTGCGCGAAGGTGGTCTCGACGACGGGGCGCTGCTGCCGGCAGACGTGCGCGCGGAGATCGAGCGGCTGCACGCGTTCCATTTCCGCGGCGCGCTGTGGATCTTGTACGGCGACGTGCTCGAGCAGGTGCAGCAGCAGGGCCTCGAGAGCGTGCACCACCCGCTCGACGAGGTGCTCTCGGGTGAGCTCGGCCAGCGGCTCAAGGGCGCCCACCTCGAGCCCGCCTTCGTGCTCGACGACCGGCGTACGCTCTGGTTCCTGAAGGGCCGCGTCGACGACGAGAGCGCCGCCTTTCCGGTCGTGTTCGACGCCGCCGAGGGGGCGAGCCCGCGCTGGCAGGTGCTCTACCCGGACCTCGAGCTCTCGCCCAACGACTGGCGCATGGGCGCCAAAGAGCCCCGCACGCTGTTCGCCACGCACGACGAGGACGTCTTCGAGCTGCGCGGCAGCGTCCCCTCCGACGCGGGCGCCAGAGCGCCGCCGGTGCCGACGGCGTGGACGCTGCAGCTCGGGCGTGGTCGCTACCACTTCGGCGAGCACAGGGCGCTGCGCGCGCGGCCGCCTCTGCTCTCCACCGCCGCGCTCGGCGGGCCCGCCGGCCGGGACCGGGATCTCGCCTTCACCATCACGAGCGAGGACGGCGCGCCGCCCGTCATCCAGGGCACGCGCGCGCGCTGTGAGGATCCGCTGGTGTGGTTCAAGCCCTACGACCGGCTGCTGCGGCGGGTGGACGACACGCTCTGTCGCGGCAGCGTGCAGGGCGACGAGGCGCTCACCCTCGACGTCACGTCGCCGGACGCGCTGACCGTGCGCTACTGGCGCATGCCGCGTTGAGCCTCGGGGCCTCAGTCAACTGACCGAGGAACAGGGTAGGTGCGGCACCGATAAGCACCTCGGAGGTAATCCATGGTCGTCGCTACCCGCCGCATCCTTCCGAGCAACGCCGCCAACGTCAAAGACCAGCTCAACGACATCCAGCGTCGGGTGCAGCACGACTCTTTGAACCGCGGCGACACGGGTGACGCGGTGGCCGACCTGCAGAAGCGGCTGCGCTCGTTCGGCATGAAGCCTGGCCCGGCCGACGGGGTCTTCGGCGCCCAGACCGAGCGGGCGCTGCGCAGCTTCCAGCGGAAGGCGGGCATCACCGTCGATGGCGTCGCGGGCAACGAGACGCTCCGCGCCATGCGCCAGAAAACCGAGTACGTGAAGGACGGCTTCGAGACGTCGGCGGGCAGGGGTGAGCGCGGCGCCGACATCGGCCGCGCCGAGCGCATGCTGAAGGACCTCGGCATGAACCCCGGCAACGTCGACGGCCTGTTCACGAAGAACACGGCCGACGCCGTCACCCGCTTCACCTCGCGCGACCCGTCGCTGCCCACGAAGGCGCGCATCGACGCGCAGACCTTCGCCCGCATGCGCGAGCGCTACAAGAAGCCGCTCGAGAAGGGCGACAACACGGCCGGCGTGCGCCAGCTCGAGAAGAACCTGAAGGCCCTCGGCCGTAACCCCGGCGACATCGATCGCAACTACACGCAGGACACCAAGCGCGCCGTGCGCAACTTCCAGAAGGCCAACGGCCTCGAGGCGACCGGCATCGCCACCTTGCAGACGCGCAAGGCGATCCAGAAGGCCGTGGACGCGCTGCCGCCGCCCGTCGACCAGCAGATCGCGCAGTTCGGCAAGAACGAGCCTCGCCACGACTACCGCCGCGAGGTGGTGAACAGCGACGGAGACCGGCTCAACAAGCGCACCGTGGCGATGATGGATCGCGCCGAGTACATCATGCGCAACAAGTTCGGCCACAAGAACTTCAGCTTCAAGGTCGTGCAGGGCAGCTACAGCGGCAGCGTCGCGGCCAGCGGCGGCACGCACGACCGGGGCGGCGCCATCGACATCCACACCTGGAGCCACAACCAGGGCACCGTCGACGACATGGTGAAGGCGCTGCGCATGTCGGGCTTCGCGGCATGGAGCCGCGGCCGCGGACACGACCGCTTCGATCCGCACATTCACGCCATCGCCATCGGTGACCGCGAGCTCTCGTCGTCGGCCGCCAATCAGGTGCAGGAGTACTTCAACGGCGGCGACGGCCTCATCGGCAGCGCCGCGGATCCGGACCGCAACCTCGGCCGCCCGGTCCCCCAGTGGGCCCGCAAGTACAACCACTGATTCGTTCGCCGAAGGCACGACGCGCGCGGGCAGGGTAGCTTCCGGCCATG
>CAYLZW010000396.1:0-5060 GCA_964388085.1 uncultured Myxococcales bacterium
CTCTGTGCTGAGCTTCGCCGCGATGCAGGCCGAGACGCCGTGGCACGGCGCGGGTTATCTGTCGGTGTACGCCGCCGGCATCTCGTTGCCTCTGCTTGCGGTGTCGCTGGGAGCCGCGCGGGCGATGCGCTGGCTGAAGCAGCTTCGTGGCGCCCTTCCCAGGTTGGAGAAGGCGACCGGCCTTCTCCTCGTCGCGCTCGGCGGCTGGACGCTGCTGCCGCTCCTGTCCGCACCCACCGACCAGGGCGCCGTCGCGAGCCACCCTCCTCTGGGCGCTGAGGTCACGTCGTGCGATCCTGACGCACCGGCGGGCCATCTCTGCGCGCTTCCTGCGGTGAAGAGTGGCTCCGAGGGCGAGGCGCCCGTCCCCATTCAGGGCGCCAGCATGCTCGAGTTCAGCTCGGACGATTGCCCCGTATGTACCCGGATGCGGCCCGTGCTCGACAGGCTCGTGCGGGCGTGCGCTGACCTCGGTGACCGCATCGTCCGCGTGGACGTCGCGACGCCGCACGGCAAGGCCTTGGCCGATCGCTTCGGAGTGCGTGGCACGCCCACGTTCATCCTCTTTGATGACGACGGTCGAGAGACGGACCGCCTGCTCGGCGAGACCAGCCGCGAAGACGTGGCTGCGGCCGTGGAGCGTGCGACCGGATTCTCTTGCTGGGGCTGATGCCGCGCTGCGCGGGTGAGGTCGGTCGCTCAACGAAGCGCCATTTCGAGCTCCTCCTCCGAGTACAGCACCCCGGCCTCTCTGGCCGACGCTAGCTTGGGGGCAGCGCCGGCGGCAAGGGCGCTGCTGGCGCTGCGGAAGAGGAGGTCCGCCTCGCGCTGTCGCAGGATTTCGGCGAAATCGGCTGAGGTGCGGGCCTCTTGGTGCTGGCGCCGCGCCCGGAGCCCGAGCACCGCGCCGTAGCAGACGGTGGCGATCACCGCTTCGGCCGCCTCCTTGGGGCGAAGGCGCGAGCCGTCCCGTTCGTGACCCGCGATCAGGACGTTTGCCAGGTAGGCAAGCTCCTCCATCCGCTCGTCGAAGACGTCCGGCTCGTCGCGACCGAGGTCGCGCAGCGCCTGGGTGAACACGCCGAGGGTGGTGGTCTGGGCGGACGAGCCACCGAGCGCGAGCCGGCCAGCGCCCGAACCCGTGTCGTCCAGCTCTCGCAGGACGGCGGTGGGAAGGAGGTGACTCGCCGTTTGGGCATCTCGACGGGGCGCCGCGCTTGGACGGGCCCGCTCGACGTCGCGGAAGTAGGCCCGGGTGAGGGGATCGCGCCCGAGCGGGCGCCGCTCGCTGGTTGGTGGCTCCAGCGCGAGCGAGAGGAACGCGCGCGCGGCTCGCGGTTCGACGTACCCTTGCTTGCTGCGGCGCTCCTCGCGCGCGGCCTCGACATCTTCGGCGAGGGACTCACCTTCGGAGAGCACGGTCGAGAGCTCGTCGAGGTCGTCCAGGTGCCGGCTCCCGGCCCGCGCGAGACGGTCGAGGAGGCGAACGAGCAACGCGCGGTGGTTCTTGTCGAGCGCGAGCACCAGCGCCAGGACGGCGTCCCAACCGTCGTGCTGCTTCGCGACGAGGAGGTAGCCGTCGAGATCCTCGGTGAGCGCGCTCTCGAGGGATTTGTCGACCCGCCACGCCTCGTCCTCGTCGCCGTCGTTCAGCCGCTCGCGGAGCGCGTCCTCATCGAGCACCAGGAGGACGCCGCCCAAGGCGTGAGCCACGAAGTCTTCATCCAGCTCGGCGACGCGATCGGCGGCGACCTCGTCGCCGGTCTCGAGCAACACCTCGAGCCACACGACGAAGCGTTCAACATCGAGAGACTCGCGCTCGCCAGGGCGAGCGCTCACGAACAGATCCTCGTCGAACGCCTGAACGAGCTGCTCCGTCGTCGCGAGGGCGACGAGCTCACCGGCATCTTCGATGCCCACCTTGCGGACCAACGCGGCGAAGGTCGGAGCGGGGAGCGCCTGGACCGTGCTCGCCAGATCGGGCAGCTCGATGAGGGTGTTCAACAGCGAGCGAGCTCTCGCCAGCCCCCGGGGGCCACGCCGGGTCAGCGTCATCGTGCTGCCTCTCCCGGTCGAGCAGAGACGAAGAACGCCTTGAGCCCCGACAGGTGGTAGCTGCCCTGCAGGGCGACCGCCTCCCGCACGGCGCGCTCCGAGCGCTCCTCGGCGAGGATGGTCCCGAGAGTGGCGACGAACGCCTTGTAGATCCGCGTCAAGGCGCGTTTGCGCGCGGGCGTGACCGCGAACGTCGGGTACGTGGCGTAGGCGTGTTCGAGGGCCAGCTCGACGAGCAGCCGCACGACGTCGCTGGCGAAGCGCTCGTGCTGCGTGCCTTGAGCGCGGAGGAGCAGGAACACGACCCGCTCTCGATGCGCGATCGTGAAGGCCAAGAGCTCCTCCGAGGCGCGCCGGTAAGGGTGGTCGTCGCCGAGGGCAGAGACGTCGGGCTCAGCGCGCAGCGCTTCGACCTGGGCTCGAATCCGGTGCTCGAGCTCCGCCGTGAACCCTCGCGGGATGAAGTCCGCGAACAGCTCGTCCTTGTTGGCGAAGTACTTGTAGAGGTTGCCGATGGAGGTGCCGGCGCGCTCGACGATGTCCGCGAGCGCGGCGCGCTCGAACCCGCCGTCGGCGAACGCCTCGGCGGCGGCCTTCCGGAGGGAGTCTCGGACTTCGGGCTTGGGTCGCTGCGCCATAAAGAGAACCTAGGATTCTCTTTTGCCGCACGAGAGACGCCTGTGTCAAGCACCCCTCCGAAAGATCACGTCAACCGGCGCGCCCGGATGACCGCGTCGACGCCGGCGCCAGCGACCGCCCGAGGGCGCTCCTCGGCGATGAGCAGCTCCCAGTGCTCGCGGTCGAGCACCGCGACAGCGTCCTCGAGGGAGACCTGCACCTGGCCCGCGGCCGGCGTGGGCGCGCCGGTGGCCGGGTCGATGGGGCGATGGCCGATCATCAGCAGCGTGCCGCCCGCCGCGACGGCGTCCGCGAGCTTCTGGATCGCTGGCTGCACGGGGCCCGGGATGTGGACGTAGAGCGAGAGCACGAGGTCGAAGTGGCCGGAGGGCGGGGTCCAGGCCGCGAGTTCGCCCTCGATCCAGGTGATGCGCTCCCGAACCGCCGATCCGAGCGCGTCGGCCATCGCTCGGCCGTGGGCGAGCGCGCTCGCGGAGAAATCGACGGCCGTCACGTCCCAACCGCGCGAGGCGAGCCAGAGCGTCTCGGCGCCATGCCCGCAGCCGGCGTCGAGGGCGCGGCCTGGGCGCACGCTGGCGAGCGCGCTGACGAGCTCGGCGTTCGGCGGGCGCGCCTTGACCTTGTCAGCGTGCTCGTGGAGCGTCTTCGTCCAGAGCTGCTCCCAGAAGGCCTGGTCGTAGGTCGGCGGTGTCATGCGTGGTCTCTTCGCGTCTTCAGCCTAGCGGACCATGGATCGGCTGGTGGTTCGGTTCGTTCCGCACCCTGCGGAACGCGGCGTTTTACGGAACTCGGCTGCAACCAGGTGCATGAAATCAATCTCTAAATTTGCCGTATGTGTTGAATTAGGGAATTGATAATTGGTGGCTCTCACCGTCCGCCGAACCACCGAGCTGTTTCCCTCGTCTTTCTCCGCGCGCTTGTCGCGAAGGGCGAGGACAAGGGGCTCGTTGCGCTCAAGGGCGGCTGCAACCTGCGCTTCTTCTTCGGCAGCACCCGCTACTCCGAGGACATGGATCTCGATGTGGTCGTGATCGCGAAGGAGACGCTCAGGAACAAGGTCGAGCGCCTGCTCAAATCGCTCGCGGTGACGGCGCCCCTCAGGATACATGGCATCACCCATACGGGCTACAGCCTGTATGGGAGCTACAACCAAGCGGACGACGTCACCTGGTTGATTCGTCCTCCCTGGGTCATCAGGTATCCCGAGCCAGCCGACGGACGACCCGAGCCCGCGGTCGAGTTGCTCGGGGAGACCGAGTATAGCGCGACGGACTACTTCGGAAACGAGGCATCGGACGCGGCGTTCTACGCCGCCGCCGCGATCCTCTTCGACGTTCCACCGAAGGCCGCGAAAAACCGGCGGTCCACGTTGCCCAAGCACGTCGGCCCGCGCTAGAGGTGAGGGATGGAGGAGGTCTATCGCACCCCCCGGCTGCTCCTCCGGCGCTGGAGGGCTTCCGATCGCGAGCCGTTCGCCCGGCTGAACGCCGATCCCGAGGTGATGGAGCACTTTCCGGACGTGCTCGATCGCTCGGCAAGCGACGCGCTCGTGGATCTCATCGAGCGGCGCTTCGCCGATCACGGGTTTGGGCCCTGGGCCGTCGAGGTCCCCGGTGGCGAGCGGGTCATTGGGTTCGTCGGCGTGGCGCGCGTCGGGTTCGATGCGCATTTCACGCCCGCCGTCGAGATCTTGTGGCGACTGGCGCGATCGTCATGGGGGCGGGGCTACGCGACCGAGGCGGCGCGCGAGGCGTGCCGGATCGCCTTTGCGGACCTACGCCTGCCATCGATCGTGTCGTTCACCGTGCCCGCGAACCTGCGATCGCGCGCGGTGATGGAGCGCCTCGGCATGACCCGCGACCCCAGGGAGGACTTCGATCATCCGAAGCTGCCCGAGGGGCACCGGCTGCGGCGGCACGTGCTCTATCGACTGTCGGCGGCGCTCTGGTCTGCTTGAACGCTGCACCGCAACGGATGCGTTGCCAGAGCGGTCCGCTAGGGGTGCGCCGGCAGCCGGCGCGCGGCGTCGCCCAGCTCGGCGGCGCGCCACAGGTACCAGCTCGCGACGGTGCGGAAGGGCCTCCACTTCGTGCCGTGCTTCTCGAGGGTCGCCTTGTCCGGCAGCGCGCGCTTCCGGAACGCGACCGCGTAGCCCTTGCGCAGACCAAGATCATCGAGGGGGAGGATGTCCGGGCGGCCGAGGCGGAACATGAGCAGCATCTGTGCGGTCCATCGCCCGATCCCGCGCACCTGCGTGAGCCGGGCGACGATGGCCTCGTCGTCCATCGAGTGCGTGTCGGCGAGCGTCGGGAGCGAGCCTTCGCGCGCCCGGTGGGCGAGGTCCTTCAGCGCGAGCGCCTTGGCGC
>CAYLZW010000397.1:0-5001 GCA_964388085.1 uncultured Myxococcales bacterium
ACCGTGTCGACGAGGAAGCGGCGGTAGCTCGTGGCGTCGGCGCTCTGCGCGTGCTCGCCGTGTTGGTCCTGCTGGTAGCGCGCGTAGAGGTTGAGGCGCTCTTCGTCGAGGCGCGGCTTGCCGACCGTGATGTCGAACAGCCCGTCACAGCGCTTGCGCACACGCCGTTGCGAGCGGGAGGGCACGAAGCCCGCCGTGGGGATGCGCAGGGGCTGACACTTGCGGCAGCCGTCGCACAGCGGGCGATAGATGACCGTGCCCGAGCGGCGCATGCCGACGTCCATGGCGCGCTGGTAGGAGGCGCCATCCACGTGGCCGGGGAGGGAGAAGGCAGTGCAGCTGCGGCGGCCGTCGCGGAAGTAGGCGCAGTCTCCTTCGACCACGACGAGGGGACCGAGCTCCGTCAGGTCGAGCGGAGGGGGGATGACCCGGGGGGAGGGCTCCTTGGACACCTACGGCAAGTGTAACGCTTGGCCTTGGTTGCAGCACTCGCGGGGGATGCGGGGTGGGTTTCGGTGCTAGGAGTGCAGAGAGCCGACGGCGACGCCACGGCGACTGTCGTGTGGGCTCGTCAGCTCTCGTCGAAGAGGCGGCCCTGGTCGGAGGCTGGGGGGGCGGCGGGCGCGGTCCGGCCGAGGTGGGTGTAGGCCTTTTGCATCGCGACGCGGCCGCGCGGGGTGCGCATGAGGAAGCCCTCCTGCAAGAGGTACGGCTCGTACACGTCCTCGAGGGTGGCGGACTCTTCGCCGAGGGCGGCGGCGAGCGTGTCGAGCCCGACCGGACGGCCCTCGAACTTGTCCGTGAGCATGCCGAGCAGGCGTTTGTCCATCTGATCGAGGCCGAGCTCGTCGACGCCGAGGCGCCCCAGGGCCGAGCGCGCGACCTCGCGATCGATGTCCCCCTCGTGCAGCACCTCGGCGAAGTCGCGCACGCGGCGAAGCAGGCGGTTGGCGATGCGCGGCGTGCCCCGGCAGCGGCTGGCGATCTCGTAGGCGCCCTCCTCGTCGACGCTGACGCCGAGCAGGCGGGCGCTGCGCAGCACGATGGCGACGAGCTCGTCGGTGCCATAGAAGTCGAGCCGCGCCGAGAAGCCGAAGCGGTCGCGCAGCGGGGACGTGAGCAGCCCGGTCTTGGTGGTGGCGCCGACGAGCGTGAAGGGCTTGACGTCGAGCGCGATGGAGCGCGCGCCGGCGCCTTCGCCGATGACGACGTCGAACTTGAAGTCCTCCATGGCTGGATAGAGGTTCTCTTCGACGACGGCGGTCAGCCGGTGGATCTCGTCGATGAACAGCACGTCCCCCGGCGCGAGGTTGGTGAGCAGCCCCGCGAGGTCGCCCTTCTTCTCGATGGCCGGTCCGCTCGTCACGTGCAGCTGCGCGCCCATCTCACGGGCGAGGATGTGCGCCAGCGTCGTCTTGCCGAGCCCGGGCGGGCCCGACAGCAACACGTGATCGAGCGGCTCGCCGCGGGCGCGGGCCGCTTGCGCGAACACCTTCAGGTTGCCGACCAAGGCACGCTGGCCGACGTAGTCGTCGAAGCTCCGCGGCCGGAGGCTGTTCTCGATGCGCTGCTCGTCCGCCGACGAGAGACCGTCGAGCACGCTCGCGCGCGGGCCGTCCTTCGACGCCTCAGACATGACGCAGCGCCTCGCGCACGAGCGCTTCGAGCGGCTCTCCCTCGTCGGCCAGCCGCTTCACGGCCTTGGTCGCGCGCTCGACCTGCACCGGCTTGTAGCCGAGGTTCTCGAGCGCGGAGCGCAGGTCCCCGAGCGGCCCGAGCTCGACGACGCGCGACGACGCCGCGCCGCCCTGGGCGCCGAGGCCGTGCTTGTTCAGCCGGTCTCTCATCTCGAGCACGATGCGCGCGGCCGTCTTCTTGCCGACGCCGGGCACCTTCGTGAGGCGCGCCTCATCACCGCCGGCGATGGCGCTGACGAGGTCGCCGGGCTCCATGCCCGAGAGCAGCGAGAGCGCCACGCGCGGTCCGACGCCGCTCACCGAGATGAGCCGCTCGAACAGCGACAGGGCGTCGGCGGTGAGGAAGGCGAACAGCTCGATGGCGTCCTCGCGGACGTGGGTGTGCACGTGTACGCGCACCTTCTGGTCGGCCGCGCCGAGGCGCGCGAGGTCTGCCAGCGGCATGCGCACCTTGTAACCGACGCCGCCCACGTCGATGCAGGCGTGGTCGAGGTCCTTGGAGACGAGCTGTCCGTGCAGAAAGCCGATCATGACATCACCGCGGCGCCGCCCTCATCGCGTCCTGCCGCGCCTTTGACGCTACAGCTTCCCCTGCGCGCGGGCGAGGGCCGCGAATCCCGCGCGGCGACCTTTGGAGCCCGCGCGCGATCGCTTCGCCGCGGACGAGCCGGGGGTCGCGGCGCCGAGGCTCGTGACGTTGTCGAGCGCGTGGCAGAGCGCGAGCGCGAGCGCGTCCGCGGCGTCCTCGAAGGGGTGCGCTTTGAGGCCAAGGAGCCGCGTCACCATCTCGGCCACCTGCTCCTTGCTGGCGCGGCCGGTGCCCCCTACGCGCGCCTTGACGGTGCTCGTGGAGTGACTGACGACGGGCACGCCGCACAGCCCGACGGTGGCGAGCACGGCGCCGCGCGCCTGGCCGAGGATCAGCGCCGAGCGGGCGCCGCGGTTCACGAACACGTCCTCGACCGCGGCGACCTCGGGCCGGAAGGTCTCGAGCACCTGGTGCAGGCCGCGCGACAAGGCGACGATGCGCTCGGGCAGCCTCTCCTTGCCGTCGAGGAACACCACGCCGTTGTCGACGTGCACGAGCGCGCGCGTGCGCAGATCGACGTCGATGACACCCCAGCCGGCCTTGAGCGAGCCCGGATCGACGCCGAGGACGCGGAGCCTCGACTTCATTCGCAGCCGCGCAGCGCGACGCCGTTCTCGCCGAGCGGCGTCGGACCGTCGCTCGTGCGCGAGTAGCAGAAGCTGTCGGGCACGTCGGGCGCGTCGGGCGCCACGCGCTCGATGCTGCGGCCGTCGTGCCGGTGATCGAGGTAGCCGCCGAAGGTCGACACCGGCCGCCCGTCGTCGTCGGACAGCGTGATCGGCAAGAGGGCGTCGTTCGAGATGCCGCGGCAGAGCGCGGAGATCGTGCGCGAAGGGTCCACCCCGTAGAAGTCGGCCGCGAAGCTGCCGGGCACGATCAGCACGTAGTCGCCGGCCTCGAGCACGGGCGCGTCGCCCGGGAAGGCGCAGGTCCTGGCGTCCGTACCGGTGCCGAGCGTGAGCGACCAGCTCGCGAGCGCTATGTCGATGTCGCCGTAGTTGACCAGCTCGACGTACTCGCCGGCGGCGTCGCTCGGGGCGCCGCTCGGTCCGTTGCCCATGATCTCGTTCAGCCCGATCTCCGGCAGGGGCGCGGTGACGAAGCTGCCGCTGCCCGTCGCCGAGGAGCCGGTGTCGTCCTCGGCGCGCACGCGGAAGGCGTAGCTCTCGCCGACGACGAGGCCGCTCAGCGAGACGCTGTGCGCGTAGCGCGGCGGGATGGTGCCCTCGACGGGCGCCGACGAGAACGCGCCCAGCACCGGACAGGGGACGGCGCCGAGGCAGTCGAGCGCCCCGCCGAGGACACCGTAGCGCACCTCGGTGCTGGACGCCTTCGACGTCGAGAAACGGATGGTCGCGGCCACGTCGGTGGGGATGGCCTCGGGCAGCACCAACAGGCCGTTCGGCTGCAGGTCGCAGCTCGGGCCCGTCGTGAACGGGACGCGCACGACCTCCATCTCACTGCCCTCGTCGTCGGTGATGCCGGGGCCGAGCACCAGCTCGTAGTCGGCGCCGGGAGCGAGCCGCTCACAGCCGCCCTGCTGCGCGAGCACGAGCGTGGCGACGGAGCGATCCTCCGAGACGAGCACGGCCTCGGTGACGGGGACGAGCGCGTCGGCGGCCGGGCTCGCGGGCTCGATCGCGACGCTGTCGGCCGACAGGCCAAGGACGCCCTGGTTGAAGGTCAGCCGGAAGTACTTGCGGTTTGGCACCACGAGCCCGCTGCCGACGTCGTGCGCCGCCAGCGCGGGCGGGCCGTCATCGGTGGTGAAGTCGAGCCGGAAGGTCTCGTTGACGCCGGCGGCGCCGAACAGCGGGTTGCCCGAGGTGTCTCTGACGTCGGCCGAGACGAGCAGCGAGTAGGCGGTGCCCGCGCGCAGCGGCGCGACGGGCGTCACGACCAGCTCCGTGTCGCCGCCCTCGATGACGACGTCAGCGGGCACCACGTCCGCCTGGCGGGACTCGATGAGCGGCGGGTTGTTGAAGTCGGTCAAGAACGCTCTGTCGACCTCGGCGCGCTCGACGATGATAACGGTGGCGGCCTCGTCCTCGCGGAAGACGGACTTGTCGTTCAGCGGCTCCGAGAAGGTCAGCCGAAAGCTCACGCTGACCGGCACCAGCGTGAGCACCGGCTCGACGGAGATGATGCGCGGCGGATCCAGATCGAGATCCGGCCGGTTCGGACAGCCGGCGAAGAGCGCCGCGAACGCGACGGGGACAGCGACGAGGAGAGGGCGGTGGCGAAGGCGCATGCGGCTCACGAGAGGAAGGTTATCAGGCCGGAGCACGACGGCGAGGACGCAAGGGGCTCGAGGGGCGGTCAGTAGGGGTCTCTGCCGGCGGCCTTGAGCTTGTTCGAGAACCAGCCGCCGGTGAGGGAGTCGATGTCCGCGGTCAGCTCCTGCACGCGCAGCTCCTTGCGAATGCGATCGGCGAGGTCGCGCGGGGGCGTCAGCTCGAGATCGACCTGCAGGCGGCGGCGCTCGTAGTAGCGGCGGGTGACCTCGTCGAGCACGCGGTCGCGGAGGTTCGCGAGCCGCACGCCCTCGCGCGCGACGGCGAGCTCCTGAGGATCGAAGAGCAGTCGATCGAGGTCCCACTGGCCCTGCACCTGGATCTCGTAGCCGACGTCGTTGTCCGACGTGACCACGATGGCCTCGGTGGCCTCGTTGTTGGTGCGCGTGCGCTGGTCGTCGTCGATCTCGTAGTCGAAGCG
>CAYLZW010000398.1:0-4956 GCA_964388085.1 uncultured Myxococcales bacterium
GCGAACGAAATCCGCTTCGCGATCATGGGACCAACGCAAGCGATCGGGGGGGTAGCCGCGGCAAAGGCCGCGCGCGCCTTCGTTGACTACGGAGGCGCACAGGAGCGGGTGCATCAGGGTTGAGAGCGGCTCAGGAGGGCTGTTCCGCCGTGGTCGCCGACGGCTTCTCCTCGACGCTGACGGCGCGCGCCTCGGGCGGCAGGTTCAGGCGATAGCCTGCAGGCACGGGCTGTTGCCCTTCGATGATGCCGGCGCCGAGCGCTGGATTCAGCTTCGCGATGTCGGTGGCGCTCGTCTCGGTGCAGCGCGCGATCTCGGACAGGGGCAGCGGTTCGGCGAGCTTCACGACGTGACGTGAGAGGGGCACCTCGAGCGGGTCGAGCCCCTCGGTGATGCGCACGACCGCGGCGAGCTGCGCGTAGTAGTTCTGTCCATCGAACCCGAAGCCCTTCTCCGTCTTCATGTCCGCGAGCGCGCCGATGTCGCGCGTCTTGTGGCGCTTGACCAGGCGGCGCATGCGGGTCGGCCCGGTGTTGTAGGCCGTGAGCGCGAGGCCCCAGTCATCGAAGCGATCGTTCAAGCGCTTCAGGTAGTGCGCAGAGGCCCAGCCCGCGCGCTCCGGATCCAGCCGCTCGTCGACGCCGTGGGCGATCATCAGCCACTGGCGGCCGGTCGCCTCGACGAACTGGAACGCGCCCGCCGCACCGGCGTGCGAGACGACGTCCGGCTGAAACAGCGACTCGACGAAAGAGAGGCGCGTGAGCTCGGGCGGCACGCCCACGGTGGCGAAGATCTTCTCGAGCGCGTCGAGGTGCTGCGCCGCACGAGCGATGGCCTCCTCGAGCGCGTCGGACTTGCCCTCCATCACGAAGACGTTTCGGTGCGCGCTGCGGATGAGATCACGATCGTTGTCGAGCGCTCGCTTGACCGCGCGCGTAGGACGGTTCCGGCGCTTATAGAGCTCCTTCACGATCTTCTTCTTCTGGGCGATGAGGCGTCGATCGCAGGTCTTCTCCGCCGCGGCGGGATCCACACCAGGCCCGAACAGGTCGCGACAGTCGACCACGGCGTGTCGCAGCGAGGGGCGCCGGCGATCCGCGAACAGGTAGACGTGCGTCGGGTGTTTCCCCCAGACGTCCGCCCAGAAGCGGATGCGCCGATCGAGCTTCGGCGAAGCCTTCGGCAGGTGCAGCGCGCGCTCTTTGGCGTCGTCGTCTGCGAGCCACGGCGGGGCCTCCACCGGCAACGTCGGGCACGGCGCCTCGAGGGCGGCCGGCGGTGCCTCGGGCGGTGCCGCCACCTCGACGATGTCCACCGGAGCGGCCGGCTCGCGCGCGTCGAGGCGAAGGTCGATGGGCAGCAGCAGCACCGCGGCGGCGACGAGCAGGACCGTCGCGAACGCGCCGGTCAGCGCGCCGGTTAGAAAGCCCCAGGTCGTGCGAAGGTCCGCCATGCTGCCGAATGCCAAAGCGTAGCATCGGGTGGATGGCGACGGTGGCGACGAAAGGCAGGTGCCTTGTTTGCTCGCGCAAGCGCTACGACGCCCTTCGCGGCTCACGCAAGACGGTCGTGCAGTACGGAGACCCGAGGCCGCAATGCCCTATGGAAGGAGGCCCCCCGCCGTCGTCTAGCGCGGGCTCGTGCGGCTTCTGGTGGGGGAATGTATGCGCGCATACGACCTGATCTCGCCGCCGAGCGCGTGACAGGTCTCGCTGTCATCGTGCTCCCCGCGCGCGGCGCGATGGCGACACCGCGCGGCCCGGGAGTAGGCTGCCGCATGCTGCTTCGTCGTCGAGCGACGCTGCCGGACCCGGCGCGCGTGGCGCGTGCTCTGCGCGCGCCCGAGCTCGGCCCTCGCATCCTGTTCTTCAGCGGGGGCTCGGCGCTGCGGCAGGTGAGTCGGCGGCTCAAGACCTACACGCACAACTCGATCCACCTCGTCACGCCCTTCGACTCGGGCGGCAGCAGCGCGACCCTGCGCGCCGCCTTCGGCATGCTCTCGGTGGGCGACCTGCGGAACCGGCTCATCGCGCTCGCCGACGAGACGCAGCGAGGAAACCCCGCCGTCTATCACCTGCTCTCGCACCGCTTCCCGAGCGACGTCAGCGAGGGCTCGCTCGAAGAGCGCCTCGACGCGCTCATCGCCGGCAGCGATCCGCTGATGATCGAGGTGCCGGAGCCGCTCCGCGCTCTGACCGAGAGCTACCTGAAGGAGTTTCGCCGCGCGGCGCCGGCGTCCTTCGACCTGCGCGGCGCCAGCGTCGGGAACTTGATGTTGGTGGGCGGTTATCTGGCGAACGGCCGCGACATTGACCCCGTGCTGTGGAGGCTAACGAACCTCATCGAGGCCCTCGGCGACGTGCGCCCGGTGGTGAGCGATGACCTTCACCTGCAGGCGACGCTCGCGGACGGCAGCGTCCTCGTCGGGCAGCACCGCATCACGGGCAATGGCGTGCCGCCGCCCGCCGCGCCGATCCGAGCGCTCTCGCTCGTGCGCTCCCTCGAGGCTCCGAGCGCCGCGACGGTGGACGCACCGGCGCACGTCGCCTCGCTCATCCGCGGCGCGGACGTCATCTGTTTTCCGGTGGGCAGCTTCTTCACGAGCGTCGTCGCGAACCTCCTGCCACGCGGCATCGGACGCGCGGTCGCGGCCGCCGAGTGCCCGAAGGTCTTCGTGCCGAACGGTGGTGACGATCCCGAGATGCGCGGCATGAGCGTGGCGGACGCCGTCTTGGTGTTGCTGCGAACGCTCGGCCGCGACGGCGGAGACCTCGCGCCCCGCCGCCTGCTCGACGCGGTCTTGCTCGACGTGCGTGACGAGAGCTACGCGCGGCCGCTCGACGTGGAGCGCATCCAGCAGCTCGGCGTCGCCGTGCTCCGCCTGCCGCTCACCCGCGATCCGCTGGGGCGCCGCTGCGATCCTGCGCTGTTCAGCGAAGCGCTGCTCTCGCTCGCCTGAGCGACGCCGCCCGCGCGCGCTCCGCCCGCCCGCTCAACAGCGGCGACGACGACGCGCCTCGCGCACGTCGAGCGTCACCTCGAGCTGTACCCGTTGGCCCGCGCGCACGAGCTGGAGCGTCGTCGTCACGCCGCCGAGACCGCCGAGCGCGAACATCAGGTCCTCGAAGCGGGTGAGCTGCGCGTCCCCGAGCTGCAGCAGCGCGTCCCCGACGAGCACGCCCGCCTTCGCCGCCGGGCTGCCTTCGGCCACGCTCGTCGCTAGCAAGGCGCTCGCCTGGCCGACCTCGTCGGCGAGGTGCGTCGGTAGCTGCGCCCGATGTACGCCGACCCCCAGCCAGCCGGGCTTCACGTCGCCACGCTCGAGGATGCGCTGCACCGTGCGGCGCACGGTCGAAGTCGGCAGCGTCGCGCCGCCGCGCACGAGCCCGCGCGTGTTGACGCCGAGCACACGCCCCTCCACGTCGAGCAGGACTCCGCCCGAGGCGCCGCTCGGCAGCACCGCGTCCACGTCGAGATAGCGCTCGACCTCGCCGCCGCTCGGGGTGCGCCAGGCGCCGCCGAGCGCCGTCACCATGCCGAACGTCGCGCGCGGCCCGCCCGGGGAGAGGCCGAGCACGACGGCCAGCTGCCCTACCTGGATCTCTGCGTCACCGTCGAGCTCAGCCGGTACCAGGCCGCCGCCAGCGACGTGAATCACGGCGAGATCGGTGCCAGGGTCCGTGCCGATGAGGGTGGCGCGGCGCGTCTCTCCCCCCGGGAGGATGACGTCCCCCTCGCGCGCGTTGCCCATGATGTGGGCGACGGTGACGGCGTGCTCGCCGTCGCTCCAAGCGGTCGCGGTCGCCGGAAAGCGCCCGGAGCGGATGGCGAGGAGGCTCTTCGCGCTCTGTTCGACGAGGGCGGCGAAGGCGTTCGAGAGATCGCGGAGCGGGTTCGTCATCGGCTGGTCCCCTAAACGGTGAGCACGCCGTTCACCGGCGCTTTCGACAACCTAAGAGGCACCCGCCGCGCCGCCATCAACCTCTCAGGGAGGGTCGCCCCTGCCCGATCGGGCGGGTCACGCTCTCGCTGCCGTCGTCACAAATGCAGCAGGCCGAGGCGCGCGGCCTTCACGACCGCCGCGGTGCGCGTGTCGGCGTCGAGCTTCAGCAAGATCGCGTTCACATGGAACTTCACCGTGTGCTCGCTGATGTCGAGACGCTTGGCGACGCGCCGGTTGCTGAGCCCATCGGCGAGCAGCGCGAGCACCTCGAGCTCTCGCGGCGTGAGCGGCTCCACCAACGCGTCCGGCAGCGTCCGCGGCGCCGCCTCCGAGAACGCGCCATCGAGCACGCGTAGCCCGCGGCTCACGGCGAGCACCGCCGCGCTCAGGGTGTCGGCGTCCGCCGCGCGCTGCAGCACGTTGATGTGCTCGCGAAACAGGCGGGCGGCCTCGCCGGGCTGCTCGACCAGCGCGAGCAGCGGCACCGAGACGTCGTTCGGCGGCGCGGAGGTGCGGGCCGCGGGGCCGGCATCCCACACGACGACGTCCGGCAGGAGACCCATCAGCTCGTCGAGCTCGGCCGGCCGCCCATCGCCGAGCACGGCGAGCGTCTCCTCGCGCTCGACGAGCCCCCGCACCGCCGAGCGCGCCAGCGCGTCGTCTCCGACGATGATGATGGCGCTCCCCTCGCCTGCTTCCGCGCGCATCCCCACAAGCTAAGCATCAGCCGGCGGCGCGCCAGAGCACCGCGGCGGAGCTACGGTCAGGGCTGTCCGCCGAGCGGAGGCCGCTTCCGCTTCCGTTTGCGGGTCGCCGGCATGATGTCCTTCAGCGAGTGCACCTTGCCGTAGCAGAGCAGCAGGTCGCCCGGAGACAGGCGGGTCATGCCCGCCGGGTTCGGTAGCGTCACGCTGCCACGCTGAATGCTGAGCACGACGACACCGAGGTCGCGCAGCGCGAGCTCCGCGAGGGTGTGGTGCGCGAGCGCGCTCTTCGGCCCGATGGTGAACTCG
>CAYLZW010000399.1:0-4930 GCA_964388085.1 uncultured Myxococcales bacterium
CGAGCTCCCACTTCTCGTTGTACATGGTGAGCTCGCGCTGCCCGAGGAAGCGGATGGCCGACGAGATGGCCATCTCCGCGAACACGGGATCGAGCGTGTCCGGCTCGGAGTTGGTCGCGAGCACCAGCTTCTTCTTCGGCGCCTTCTTCGCGGCCGCCTCCTGAACGGGCTGCGCGCCCTCGCCCGCGGCGGGCTTGTCGTCGCTGCAGCCGACGGCGAGCGCGAGCGTGAGCACCGGAAGGAGGCGAACGAGGACGGGACGCGAGATGAGCTGTGCCTGCATGGGAGTTTCGTGCCTCAGCCCTGCTGTTCGGGCAACCCGGCTTGTGCCGCTGGCGGTTGACGACGACGAGCATGTAGGTGCGCGTGCGATATGCGAACGCCGCCAGCGACGAACAAGCGCGCGCGGCGGCGAGCATGGACGAGCCGGACGCACGGGCGAAAGGGTCCGCTGAACGATGTGTCGTCTGCAGGGGATGCGGTTGCTATGGCAGCCCTATGCGCCACACCTTCGAAGCGGCCTCGCGCCCGGTGCCTCTCGACGTGACCCGCGCCAGCGGCCGCTTTTCGTTCGGGGTGGAGGAGAGCTGGTACCAGGGCCGCGGCGCCTTCGGGGGCCTCACGGCGGCGGCGCTCCTCGAGGCCATGAGCGCGGTCATCGACGACGAGCGGCGCCGCCCGCGCTCGCTCACGGTGCACTTCGCGGCGCCCCTGCCCGCTTGCAAGCACATCCTCGAGGTGCGGGTCGAGCGCCTCGGCGCCCGCGTCACCCACCTCGGCGCGCGCGTCTTGACGGACGACAAGGTCTCTGCCCTGGCGAGCGCCACCTTCGCCGCCACGCGCGACGCGCCGCTCGCCTACCACGACGCCAAGGCGCCCGTCGTGCCGCCCTTCGAGACCGTGCCCGCCGTCGGCGTGACGCCGCTGTTGCCGGCCTTCTGCCAGCACTTCGAGTATCGCTTCTGCGTGGGTCAGGTGCCCTACAGCGGCGCCGAGGAGGCGCGCACCGGCGGCTGGATCCGCCCGCGCTCGCACGAGCGCCTCACCTACGCGCTCGCGGCGGCGCTGCTCGATGCCTATCCGCCAGCGGTCCTGGCGCGGGCCTCGAGCGTCACGCCCGCGGTGAGCGTCGACATGACGGTGGACTTCTTCGAGCCCCTGCCGCTCGCGAACGGGCACAAGGACGGCCGCGCGCTCATCGACGCACGCTCCCGCTTCTGCGCCGGCGGCTACGCGGATGAGCTCGCGGAATTGTGGAGCGAAGACGGCCAGCTGCTCGCGCAGTGCCGTCAGCTCGTCGCCTTGCTGTAGCGCAGTCGCCTAGCGGAGCGCGTCGCGCATGAACTCGGAGAGCGACTTCTTGTTGAGCGTCTTGAGGGCGCTGGTGGACAGCTTGATGCGGATCCAGCGGCCGCTCTCGACGTCATAGATGCGCTTGGACTGCAGGTTCGGCTGCCAGCGCTTCTTCGTCTTGATGTTCGAGTGCGAGACCTTGTGGCCGTTCATCCAGCGCTTGCCGGTCAACTGACAGCGAGCCATGACGGGAGCTCCCTAGAAAGATCAGGTGTGACCGGGGGTCTCTAGCAGCTGATCCGGGCTCTGGCGAGGGCGATCGCGCAGCTTCGGATCTGCCTCCGGGCTCGCCCGGGGGGCAAGGAGCCCCGGGCGCCAGGCCGCCTTCAGGGCGCGAGCGCCGCGGCGATGCGTTCGCACACGCCCTCGACGTCGAGCTCGCTGGTGTCCACGACGACGTCAGCGCGCTCATACAGCGGCGCGCGCGCGCGGTAGAGCTGCTCGAGCTCCGCGCGCGCGCGGCTGCGATTGGCCATCGGCCGCAGATCGCCCTGCTCGATGACGCGATCCCAATGCTGCTGCGGCGTGGCGCGTAACCACACGGTGCAGGCGCGCTCCCGCAGCTCGCGCCAGCTCTCGGGATTGGTCACGAGCCCGCCGCCGGTGGCGATCACCGACGGCGCCTCCTCGAGCACCCGACGCAACACGCGATGCTCGAGCTCGCGCACGTGCTCGGCGCCATGCAGCTCGAAGAGGTGACCGAGCTGCATGCCGGCCTCGCGCTCGATGAGCTGGTTCAGCTCGAGGAACGGACGATCGAGGCGCGCGGCCAGACGTTCGCCCACGCTCGACTTGCCCGCGCCGCGCAGCCCGAGCAGAGCGACGGTGCGCTTGGCGCGCGCTTGCCGTTCGCCGCCGAGGCGGGTCAGCAGCTCTTCGGCGCGCACGGCGTCGAGCGCCTGCACGTAGCGCAAGAGCCCCTCGTGCGCGTCCGTCGTCGGACCTTCATGCAGCAGGCTGAGCAGATCGGTGTCGATGGCGCGCGCGAGCTCTCGCAAGGAGCCGAGCGACGGGTTCGCCCTGCCCGCCTCCACGTCGGAGAGGAAGCGCGCGGACAGTCCCGAGCGCTCGCCCACCGCCTTGAGCGTCAGGCCCTGTCGCTGGCGCGCGCGCTTCACCCGCTCGCCGACCCGCTGCTGGAGCGCGCGCTCCTCGTCGTCACCGTTCATCGGCGCGCACTGTAGCCCTGCGGCGCGACGCGGGCCGCGGAGAAACGACCGCGGCTCGGCCGTAGACGGAGCTGACCGTCACGGCACCCGCCGAACGACCGACCCCAGCCGACCGATAGGAAGGTGGGCGGATCTGCGCTCCGCTCCTACCTATGACGACTCTTCGACTGCCGCTGTCGCTGCTCGCCGCCTGCTCCCTCACCGCCTGCGTGCTCGACGTGGGCGGGCCCGTCGACGACGGAGAGGCTCTGCCCGCCGAGGTGGCCATGGAGAGCGAAGCCGAGGTCCCCTTCGAGGTCGACCCGACGGACGCGGACGCGTTCGCCGAGGAGTGGCCCGAGGAAGAGGTGATCGAGAGCGAGCCCACGGGCGAGCCCTACGACGACGAGCACGAGGAGGAGCCGCTCGACGAGCCGCTCTCGGACAGCTTCGAGGATGACGAGCAGGACAGCGAGCTGTTCTCGGCGCTCGCCGCCGGCAGTGCGTCGGCGCCGATCCAGCGCAGCAAGGTCTTCCGCGTGCTCGACTGGAACATCGCCGGCGGCAAGGAGAACGCCTGCCGGCCGGATCTCATCCGCCGCGCGGTGCTGCGCTACGTCCGAAACACCAGCGGCGCCGTCGACTTCATCAGCCTGAACGAGGTCTGTCCGGCGCAGTACCAGGCCATCCGCGAAGCGCTGCGCCGACGCTGGGGCAAGGACCGTGACGCCAGGTTCTCCGCCTTCGTGCGCGGGGGCGGCTCGCGCGTGGGCAACGCCATCTTCAGCCGCCGCAACCTGCGCCGGGTGAACCGCATCAAGGTCGGCGAGGACCAGTACGGCTACCGCTACGTCATCTGCGGCTTGCAGGAGGGTCGCCGCGTGCGCCTCTGCAGCGCGCACCTCACCCCCGGCGACGCGAAGGCGCGCAAGCAGATGACGCGCGTCTTGAAGCGCCTCGAGGGCTTCTGGAGCGACAAGGGCGACACCGTCATCCTCGCCGGCGACCTGAACCTCACCGCCGACGACCACGGGCTCAACAAGGTGTACGCGCCGGGCGCGAGCACGCGGAACAACCCGAACAACCACGGCAAGTACCGCGAGTGGGACGACAAGGACGCCGTCTGCAAGGGCTACGGCGAGCGCTCGCTGCCGTGGACGACGGGCGGCCCCTGCGGCAAGGGCCGCAAGATCGACTTCGTGTTCGCGCGCCGAAACCGCATCGTCGATCACCAGTACGGCGCGAACACGCTCGACATCGCGTCGGACTGCACCGGCGTGTGCTCGGACCACCGCGCGATTCGCGGCCACGCGAAGCTGAAGTTCGTGGTGGATTGAGCCGGTCTCTCTGCTGGCGCCCTTACAGCTTCACGTACTCGAAGTCGGTCGCCTGGTTGTTGATGCCCTTCTTCGGCGCCGCGATCCAGCCGGCGATCTTGCCGGGCTCGACCACCTGCTTCATCAGCGAGCGCACGTAGGACTTCTCCTCGTCGGTCGGCAGCCACTCGGCCTTCTGCTTGTCCCACTCGGCCTGGGTGACGAGGTTGCCCGCGGGATCGAAGCGCGCCTCGCTCCACATGCCCACCGTGCGGTGAAAGCGCCGGGACGGCAGCTTGACCTCGAAGTCGACGCCCATCTCGCGGATGGTCTTGTTCCACTTCTCGACCTGCTTGGCGTTGTCGTCGACGTAGCCGTCGCGCAGCACCTCGTTCATGGCCACGCGCAGCGGCACCTCTTCGCTCAGCACCTTGTCTCCGGCGAGCACGTCCATGGAGTAGACGTCGTCGCGGCACAGGTGCTCGGTGAAGCGCGAGCTCTCGTAGGCGCGCCCCTTGAGGCCGGTGGCGAAGTAGGTCGCCGCGTTGGTGCTCTTCTCGCTGCCGAAGAGATCGAGCGAGCTCGAGTACCAGAAGTTCACGTACTTCTGCAGCAGCTTCAAGGACACGCCGCCGTGCGCGCGCAGGTCGTCGGTGTCGTGCTCCTTCATGAGCTCACAGGCCCGGCGGATGACGCGCTCAACGCCCGTCTGGCCGACGAACATATGATGCGCCTCCTCGGTCAGCATGAACTTGCAGGTGCGCGCGAGCGGATCGAAGCCGGACTCCGCGAGCGAGAGCAGCTGATACTTGCCGTCTCTGTCGGTGAACATGGTGAACATGAAGAAGCTGAGCCAATCGGAGATGGGCTCATTGAACGTCGTCAGGATGCGCGGGTGGTCGGCGTCACCGCTCCTGCGCTCGAGCAGCTCCTCGGCCTCCTCGCGGCCGTCTTTGCCGAAGTACGAATGCAGCAGGTAGACCATGGCCCAGAGGTGCCGGCCCTCCTCGACGTTCACTTGAAACAGGTTGCGCAGATCGTAAAGCGATGGGCAGGTCTTGCCGAGTTGACGTTGTTGCTCGACTGATGCGGGTTCGGTGTCGCCCTGCGTGA
>CAYLZW010000400.1:0-4925 GCA_964388085.1 uncultured Myxococcales bacterium
CGAGCGACCAGCTGCGCTCCGGCGGCGCGCCGTCGCTCGCGGATCTCGACGCCGACGGCGCGCCCGAGGTCGTCATCGGCAACGTCGTCTTGAACGGACTGACCGGAGACGTGATCTGGGACGGCGACGTTACGGTTGGGCCGAGCTCCGGCGTCGGAAACAACGCCGACCTCGGACCATCCTCGACCGTGGCCGACCTCGACCTCGACGGCCTCCCCGAGGTGATCGCGGGCAACACCGTGTACGACGGCCGGACCGGCGCCGAGGTGTGGTCCTACCCCTACACGACGTCGGCTTCACCTTGCGGCGGCGACCTCCCCTGCGACGGCTTCAACGCCGTCGGCGACTTCGACGCGGATCCCGAAGGGGAGGTCGTCATCATTCGGCGCGGCGAGGCCTTCGTCCTGAACCATGACGGCACGCTCTTGCATCAGGTCACCATCCCGCGCGACGACGTAGTGCCCTATCTCGGCGACGGCCCGTGCGCGAACAACGAGAACGGCCCGCCGACCGTGGCCGACTTCGACGGAGACGGCCGCCCCGAGATAGGCACGGCGGGCGGCGACTTCTACGTCGTCATCGACTTCGATTGTGTCGGCGAGCCGCTGCCGGCGAGGTGTGCGCGCGAGGACATCCTCTGGAGCTATCCGAACGACGACTGCTCGAGCCCCGCGACGGGCTCGAGCGCGTTCGACTTCGAGGGCGACGGTGCCGCCGAGGTCGTTTACGCAGATGAAGGCGGCTTTCGCATCCTCGCCGGAGCGACGGGCGCGGTCCTCTACGAGGACACCACGCACGTCAGCAATACCCGCCTCGAGATGCCCATCGTCGTAGACGTCGACAACGACGGAAAGAGCGAGGTCGTGCTGCCTGAGCCGGGCAGCGCCGTGTTCGAAGGGGGAGGGATCGAGATCTGGGAGGACGCCGACAATAACTGGGTGCGCACGCGTCGTGTCTGGAACCAGCACGGCTATCACGTGACGAACATCAGCGAGGACGGCCAGGTCCCGCGCGTGGCGGAGGTGGGCTGGGTCAGCGGCGCGCGCAACAACTTCCGCCAGAACGTGCAGCTCGACGGCCTCTTCGATGCAGCCGATTTCACAGTGAGCGCCATTTCAATTGTCGATTGCATCCCCGCCGGCACGCTGCGCGTCGCCGTCACCGTGACGAACCAGGGCGCGCTCGCCGTGCCGCCCGGCATCGATGTCCACGCGCAGCTGACCACCGTACCCGACGGGGCCGTGATGGGGCTCGGCGTGAAGCAGACCACGACTGCGCTCCAGCCCGATACGTCCGAGGTACTCGTGTTTGAGCTGACGCTGCCGGGCGGCTTCCCCTTCGAGCACTACAGCGTCACGGCGCTCGTGGACGACGACGGCACCGGCGAGGGCCGGTACAACGAGTGCGACGAGACCAACAACGGCCTCACGAGCGAGCCGCTCGAGACCTGCCCGCTCGGCGGGTAGGCACGTCTGCGTTTGCGTGTCGGGCACGTCGCCATTGCCATCCTCGAAGTTGACCACAGGATCGGACGGCGGGGTCTAAACCAGGACATGATGAAGCCGATGTTGCGGAACCGTGAGATCGGGATGCTGAGCGTGTCGTTGTGCTCGGTGGCGTGACGACGGCGTGCCCCTCGGGAAGGCCACGCCGGCTCGACGGCAGCTCAGGTTGGGTCGCACGGCGCCTTCCTGCTTCCGCGTGCGAAGGCGCTCGTGGCGAGCAACGCGAGGATGCCGAGCGGCTGCAGCAGCAGCAGCGTGAGCGCGGACACGACGCCGGAGCGATCGGCCACGAGGCCGAGCGCGAGGGGGGCGACGACGTCGATGGGCGAGAACAGTGTCGAGGCCGCGGCCGCGAGTCCAGGCCGCCCGGGCAGCAGGTCGTAGACGCGTGCCTGGCACAGCGGCCACAGGGGCGAGGTGCAGGCGCCGACGAGGAAGAACAGGGAAGCCCCGAGGTACGGGCCGCTGACGACGAGCCAGGCGCAGTACGAGAGCGCGCACGCGCAAGCGCAGGTCGCGAGCAACCGCTTCGCGCTCGCCGGGCTTCGCGCGAGGACTACGTCGACGCCGAGCAGCGAGATCGCGCCGCCGCAGGAGAACGCCGCCAGCAACGCCCCGACGGCCAGGCGGCCGTACCCGTTGGCGCTGGCGAGCGCGTCCCAGTGCAGCGCCGCGAACGCGATGAGCGTCTCGTCGAGCAAGGAGCAGAGAGCGGTCGCGAGCAGCCAAGCGAAGAGCGCTGGACGCCGCAGCGCGGCGAGCAGCTCCGACAAGAGCGCCGCCGGCTCCGGCGCATCCTCGTCGTCGTTCGCGCCAGCCACGCTCGCCGTATGCGGGCGCACGAGCACGACGAGCAGCGCGACGAACGCCACCACGACGCCGATCACGGACGCGCCGCCGCGCCAGCCGAGCGCGAGCGCCAAAACAAGCGGACCCGCGGTGTCGCCGAGGGCGCCCGCGAGCGACCAGCGCGCCATGGCGCGCGCCCGCGCCACGTCGCTGTCGCAGGCGCCGATGAGCGTGGCCTCGGCGAGCGCGCCGGCGACCCCACAGGCGGGAAACGCGACCGACAGCGCGCAGGTGACGCCGACGAGCGACGTCGCGGATCCGGCCGCGAGGAAGGCGGCGGCCATCACCGCGAGCGAGGTGGCGAGCGCGAGGTGCTTTCGGGCCCAACGGTCCGACGCCGCGAGCAGCGGCGCCTCGAGGACGATGGCGGAGATCATCGGCACCGCGAGCAGCGCGGCGGTGAGCGCCGTGAAGTCGACCGGCGACGTAGCCGAGAAGGACGCGCGCACGCCGGGCGCACCCGCGGAGGGCACCGCCGACGCGAGCTCGTCGAGAAAGCCAAACGAGAGCACCCAGGGAGCTCGTCGCGCCAGGCGGACGAGAGTCCCGAGATTGCGTCAGATGGGTTCGGTCATGCGGTTCACGGGCATGGGCTGAGCGTAACACCCCGGGGCTCGCGCGCCATCACAGGCTCGACGAAGGGTGGCTCGCCAGCGATGCGGAAGGCGATGATGCGGACCGCGCTACGATTCGCATGGACACGCAGCACGTCGACAGCGCAGCCGCGCGTGAGCCATCGAGCGGGGCCGCATGCAGCGCAACAGGGCGGGGGACAAGCCACCGCCCTACATCGGTCGCGGTCCAGAGTCGGTGGCTTTCGCCCGCCGAGCGTCGATTTAATGATGCTCGATGATGAGGACTGATGACTGAAAGGCGAGGAAACGAGAATCGAAGAGCGACGGCGCTCGGCGGCAC
Organism: uncultured Myxococcales bacterium; assembly: GCA_964388085.1. Lineage (GTDB taxonomy): Bacteria > Myxococcota > UBA727 > UBA727 > CAYLZW01 > CAYLZW01. Next base: position 3,270 of record CAYLZW010000400.1, read on the forward strand.
AGAAGCGGCCCTCCCGTGGGAGAAGGGCGGGCTCGGCTGTGCTCGATTGCAGTGAAGGGGATGAGCGTTGTCGTCGTCCTCGGCAGCTTCTTCCCAGCCCTGCCTTGTACGCGGGTGTCGCCGCGAAGCCGTACGGGCGTCAGGAGAAGTATGGGGGCGGCAACCTGGTCTCATCCGCGGTTGTTGCCTGAGGGAAGGTCGGTTGACCGCCCCCTGCCGACGACACCTGGCCGAGTGTCGCAGCAAACTCGAGGTACAAGGGAAGGCGGACCAAGCGTATTCAGGCGGGCGTTGCGGGCGGCAGCCCGCTGTGAGGGGTGTCGAGAAGACCGCCCCCGGCGGGCTTCGAGCAGGGGAGAGGCGAAGCCTCTCCCCCCCTACAACCGCCGAGGCTCGAAATCGCGCCCGACCTCGACCGCGCAGGTATCCGGCAAATCCACCATCCGCACCCCAGCAGGAGGAGCCACCCCCTCGAGCCCGTCATCCAACCCACTCGCGGTAATCACCGCCCGGAACCGTCGCAGGCGCTCCCGGGCGAGCGACGAATCCGAGAGGTTCGGATCGAGCGACGTCGCGGTGTCCTCGTCGAGCCCATCCACCCGCACGAGGCCCGTCTTCATTTCGTGCGAGACGAGCACGAGGCTCGTGCCGTTGGCGAGCACGACGTGACGAGGCAGCTCGTCGCTTCGCCGAACGACCGCGCGCACGGCCTCCGCGACGACGTCGGCCGTCGGTGCCCGGTCGAGGACGCCGCGCCCGTGCAGCTCCGAGAGGACGGCGAAGAAGAACGCCTCTCCCTCGGTCTGGCCTCTTACGCAGCGGCCGAGGAAGTCGGGGAGGCTGCCAACGAGCTTCTCGCGCAGGGTGCCTGCGTGGTCGGCGCTCGTGGGGCCGCCGATGACGGCGCAGACGTAGCCCTTGTGGCGCCAGGGGCCGAGGTTATTGGGCGACTCCGTCGCGGGGCGCACGTCCGAGCGGGAGCGGAGCTGCACGACGGCGGTGCGGCCTTTTTGGGGGCCGACGAGGTCCGCGAAGGTGGTGCCCTCGGGGACGGTCGGCTTGCGCGTCAGGAGCGCGGCGGCGTCGACGCAGCTCCCGATGCCGGCGCTGTCGGCTTCCGCGGGCACCGTGAGGACGGTCGCGAGCTCGGTGAGCGCGACGTGACAGCGTTGTGGATCGCTCGCGAGGAGCCCGAGAGCACGTGCCGTCGCCATCCACCGCCTCCGCCCTCAGCTTGAGGGGTCACCCATAGGGTAGCAAGAAGCCTGCCCCGGCTCCCGTTTGACAGCGCTTTCACAGCCGCGTGTCGACGAAGAGGAGAGACACACTCCCTGAACGGGCGAGGCCCCGCTGAGCTTTAGCAAACAGCGAGATCCGCGCCCACGACGAACGGTGACGAGGGGGGAGCGCCTGCGACACGACGGCACATGACGGCACATGACGGCAGATGCACCGCCACGAAGCTCTCCGCGAGGGCTGACAGCGGTGTCGCGGCGAGCCCCCGACGTGACGAGTGTGCGCCTCGCCTACCCCCGCCTTGACAGGACGGGAGCCGTGCTCCGATTCTCCCGCCGGGCGGGGGCCTGAGGGAGCGAAGGGGCATGGCGAAGCAGATCGCGATGGGCATCGACCTCGGCACCAGCAACAGCTGTGTGG
>CAYLZW010000401.1:0-4914 GCA_964388085.1 uncultured Myxococcales bacterium
CGGCGGCGTCGAGGCCCCAGATGGATCCGCCGGTGAAGAGCACGGCGTCCACCTCGCCCCAGCCGTCGCTGAGCGCGACCGTCTGCAGCTCGCGCGCGGCGACGGCGCCCCCGCGGACGTCGACGGCGCAGGTAGCGCCCGCTTCGAAGCACACCAGCGTGCAGCCGGTGGGCCCGTCCGTGTACTCGGCGCTGCCGACGAGCACCTCGGGAAAGTCATACTCGAGCAGCACAGAGGCTCCGCTCTCTCGACAAAGCGCCGCTCGTCACTCGACGGTGAGGCTCGCCGTGGCCTGGATGTCGACGTCGTCGAAGCCGGTGCAGGTGAGCGTGTAGTCGCTGCTGGCGTCGACGGTGACGTCGACCTCGCTGTCACTGGTGTCCGCGTCGCTCACGCCGTCGACCGCGCAGGCCGTGACGTTCTCGCCCACCCACGCGAGCGTGACCGTGCCGCCCGCCGTCGTCGTCGTCGGGGTAGCCGTGAAGCTGGCGATGCGCGCCACGTCAACCGCCGTGGATCCCTCGCGGGAGCCGGACGCGCCCTCACAAGCGAGCTGCACCTCCCCGCTCGCGCTCGGCGAAAACGTCGCCTGTCCTTCCTCGAGCTCCGCCGCCGGCACGTCGAGCTCGAAGCCGGGCGCGTTCACCGTGCAGGAGGTGGCGCCGATGCTCTGCCAGCTCGCGGTCACCTCGTCGCCGATGTTCACCTCCGCGTCATCGACGCTGACGTCGAGAATGGCCAGCTCGACCGCCACGGTGACGCTCTCGAGCGCGGGGCCCTCCGCTCCCTGGCAGCTCAGCGTGTATTCGGTCGCGCGCGCGACCGTGACCTCGGTGTCGCCCTCGGCCGCGACGCCGCCGATGCCCTCGTTGAAGGCGCAGGAGGTGGCGTTGCGGGCCGTCCAGCGCAGCGTCGTCTTCCCTCCCGCGGGCACCACGTCGTCGTCCGCCGTGAGCTCGTCGATGACGACCGGATCCGCCTCGTCCGGGCCGGCGTCCTGTTGCGCGAGGACCTCGATGCAGACGCGCTCCTCCGCCGCCTGCAGCTGACGGCAAGCCTCGCCGGCGGCGCAGTCCTCGTCGCTCGTGCACTCCCCGCTCGGCGGACAGGCGACCAGCGGCGAGAGCAGCGCGAGCAGCGCCAGGCGGAGGAGCGTCGTCGGGAGCCGTGCCATTCTGCGGTGCGCATTCGTCGTCATGACCGCGTTCTACCTCAGGAGCGCTTCGCGAGCAGAGCGCTTCGGAATACATTGTGGTACAATATCACACCGTGCCTCACGGCAGCCTACTGCGTCCTACCGCAACAACGGTTGCGGTTCGCGGCGGGTCGATTCCTGGCACAGTCGGCCTCGCGCGGCCAGTCCGTGGCATGGTCGCTCCCGGAAGCGCTGCCTTGTTCCGTGTCGACGTGGGTGGGATCGAATGCAGTCGTGTGGGCCCCTGTTCTTGCTCGCGCTCGCGCTGGCCTCACCGGCGGCGGCGCAGGACTCCGTCGCCGTGCTCGCCGTGGACACGAGCGCGCTGACGCCGTCGGCGGGCGATCCCGTCGTGCCCGCCGAGGCGATCCGCGAGGAGCTCACGAAGGCGGGCGTGACGGTGCTCTCCGCGGGCGACACCTCTCGGCGCCTGCGCAGCATGGGGATCTCGGGCAGCTACTCGCTCGACACCTACAACGCTCGCCTACAGGACGCCGAGGACGCCTACGCCGCGCTCGACACCCAGCGCTCCATCGAGATCCTCGAGGCCGTGCTGCAGGATCTCGCGTCCGACGCCGACTTCTCGCCGGAGAAGCAGACGCTGCTGGAGCGCTCTCGCGTCCGCGCGGCCGAGCGGCTCATGGGCCTCGCCGGGCCCGACGAAAAGGGCGAAGGCGCGACCCCGCTCGGACAGCGCGCGCGCTCGCACCTCGTGGCCGCGCTGCGCACGAACCCGTCCATGGCGCTGTCGCAACAAGAGCACCCCCCGAAGCTGCACCGCCTGCTCGCGCGCGCGCAGGAGACCCTCGCGGCCGGCGGCCAAGGGACGCTCCGCGTCGAGTCCGTGCCCGCCGGCGCGGCGGTCTTCGTCGAGGGCAGAGAGGTCGGCAGGACGCCGCTCTCCGTAGAGGCGCTCCCCCGTGGCCGTCATCGCGTGTGGCTGACGCTCGAGCCGACCCGCAGCGTGACGCGCTGGGTGGAGGTGGGCCCACAGCCCGTCGAGCTCGAGGTCGATCTCGCCTTCGAGGGCGCGCTCTGGAGCAGCGGGCCAGGCCTTCGGCCCGTCAGCGGCCAGACCATCAACGAGGCCGTGGCGTCGAAGGTCGCGGCGCTGCTCGGCGCCTCGGAGCTCGTGCTGGTGGGGTTCGCGAGCTACGACGACGCGCGCTGGCTCTATGGCGTCGTGTACGGCAGCGAGGAAGGGACGGCGCGGCAGACCGTGCGCCGCGGCGCCGTCCGCCTGGCCGCGGCCGCGCCGAGCGACGACGACATCGCGCGCCTCGGCGGCTTCTTGTGGAGCGGCGAAGGAGGCACGCTCGATCCCGCCGCGGTGCCCGCGTCCGTGCTCCCGGGCGGCAGCGCGTCCGAGGCGGCGGCCACCTCGAGCGCGGCGACCGAGGGCGACATGGGCGTGCTGCTCTGGACCGGCCTCGGCATCGGCGCCGGCGCGCTCGTCGTCGGAGCGCTGAGCGCGGGAGCCATCGCCGCGCTGGCGCTCTCGAGCGCGTCGCCGCCCGATCCCGTCGGCCACTTCGACGTCGAGGTGGTGCCATGAGATCGCTGCATGGGCGCGCCCTCCGGAGCGGGCTCGGCGTCGTCACCTTCGTCGTGCTCAGCACCGCCGGCGCGTGTACGCCGCCGGAGCCCGAGGACATCGATCTCGGCAGCGTCTCCCTGCGGGTCTGGCAGCCGAAGGTGCTCGCGAGCGGCCAGGGTGATCTGCTCGAGGACGCCGAGCGGGTCTCGATCACCGCGGTCATCGACGGCCAGGACGAGTCGCTGTCGCTCGAGGACCTGCGCGCCCGGGGCGTGTCCGCGCACGCCGAGGGCAGCGACGTCCGCCTCACGCTGCACACGGTCGGGAGCGCGCTGCCCGACGCGCTCGGCAGGAGCGGCGAGGTGAGGCTCGAGCCCGGCGGCGGCGAGCTGTCCGTGACCGCGCTGCTCGCGCCCCCCGACGTCGAGCACCTCCTCTCGGACAGCCTGCCGAACCCGCGCGCCGCCATGGCGACCTGTGCGTCGGCGAGCGGCCGCGTCTGGGCCGTCGGCGGCTTGTTCGCGGGCACGCTGGCCGCGGGGAGCTTCCTCATCGATCCGATCGCGCGGAAGGTCACGGAGGGGCCGGGCCTGCCCGAGCAACGGGCCTACGCCGGCTGCGTCCCCGACGAGAGCGGCGGCGTGTACCTCGCGGGCGGCTGCGACGCGGCGGGCGCCGCGGTGGATGGGCTCGTACACAGCGCCGGCGGCGACCTGAGCTCGCCGTTCGTCGCCGTCGATCCGCTGCTCGGGGCCGGCTGCCACACGCGGCTCACGCGGACGAGCGCTGGCAACATCGTCGCGCTCACCACCACACGGCTGTTCGTGTACTCGCCCGAGAGCGACGAGATGGCGTCCTCGAGCGTGGGCGCGCGGCGGGCGGGGTTGTTGGCGGCCTTCCCCGGCGACGAGCGCGTGCTGGTCAGCGGCGGCTTCAGCGACGAGGCGCTCACGCTGCCGGTGGCGGGCAGCGTCGTGTACCGGCTCGAGGACGGGGCCGTGGCCGACGAGATCGCGCTGCCGCGGCGCTTCACGGCGATCACGGCGGACGCCGACGGCATCGTGGGGGTCGACGGCGCCGACATCGTGCGCGCCCTGCCCGACGGCGGCAGCGAGGTCCTCCTGAGCGGCGTCGTCACGGCGGCGTTCGGCCCGACGCGGATCGCGGCGCTCCCGGACGGACGCTTCGCGCTCCTGTCCAAAGACGGCGCGAGCGTCCGCGTCGTCGGAGACGGCAGCCCGAAGACGCTCACGCTCGACGTGCCGCGGCCGGGAGCGAGCTTGCACGCGGATCCCGGCGGCGCGCTGCTCCTGCTCGGCGGTGACGTCGCCGGCGTGTCGCTCTTTGTCGTGCAGTGACGGAGCGCGGCGCGCTCGACGACAAAAGCCCTGGCGACGAGCGGCGAAGGGATCTATGAGTCCCGCCGTCACAGGAGGAGCCAGCATGGCGACGACGGAGCGCGCGAGCAGCAAGAGCAAGTCCACGGTGTCACGCGCGAAGGGCAAGGCGCCCGCCGGCAAGCGCAAGGCGACCGGCAAGCTCTCCCGCTCGGCGGACAAGTACGACCTCTACCAGCAGTCGGTGCAGGACCCGTCGTTCGAGATCAAGATGCTGAAGCGCCTCTATCGCGACGTGAACGGCAGCACGCCGCGCACGCTGCGCGAGGACTTCTGCGGCGCCTTCTCGGTCTGCTGCGAGTGGGCGCGCTCGGGCAAGGACACCGAGGCCTGGGGCGTCGACTACGACAACGAGCCGCTCGCCTGGGGCAGCGAGCACAACCTCTCGAGCCTGAAGCCGGCGCAGCAAGAGCGCGTCCACGTCGTGCAGGGCGACGTACGCACCGCCAAGACGCCGAAGGTCGACATCGTCACGGCGCAGAACTTCTCGTACTACATCTTCCGCGAGCGCCAGGAGATGAAGCGCTACTTCCAGCACGTGCGCAAGCACCTCGACGAGGGGGGTGTGTTCATCCTCGACATGCTGGGCGGGCCGCAGGTGCAGGAGGACGACGAGACGGAGAAGCGCAAGGTCAACGGCTTCACCTACGTCTGGGAGCAGGAGCGCTTCAACCCCATCGACCACCGGGCGCTGTTCCACATCCACTTTCAGTTCAAGGACGGCAGCGGTCTCAAGAAGGCGTTCTCGTACGAGTGGCGCCTTTGGACCATGCCGGAGATCCGCG
>CAYLZW010000402.1:0-4913 GCA_964388085.1 uncultured Myxococcales bacterium
AGCTCGGCCTCGCGCTCGGCTTCGACGCGCTCACGTCGCTGTGGCTGCTGCCCTTCTTGTGAGCCGCGAGCAGCGCGAGCTCAGCGCACGAAGGACGCGAGCTCGGCGTCGGAGGGCTGCTTGCCGCAGGACTCCATGACGTCGAGCATGTGCTGTGCGCCGGCGGCGCGCTGGAACACACGGCGGCAGGCGTCCTCGTGCAGGCCGAGCACCCGCCCCTCGGCGACGAACAGCTCGAGGAAGGCGCGCTCGACGTAGAACGCGAGCCCGATGCCGAGCGTCGCCGCCATGGCCGCGGCGCCCGCGAGCACGATCTCCGAATTGAAGTGCAGCCCGAGGTAGAGCGCGAGGGCGAGCGGCAACACGAGGAGCGCGAGCACCACCCACGGCTGCCTCCGCTCCATGGACAGGCGACGGCGCACGAGGCGCGCGACGACAGCGTCGGAGACCTCCTCCGCGCCGCGCTCCCAGGAGCGTTCATCGATGGCGAGCGCGCGCGCCGGGGTGCTGGGCGGACCTCGCAGGAGATCGTTCGCTCGAGTCGCGGCTGACGTCCGGCGCATCGTGTTCAGGATAGCGAGCCCACCCTGGCGCCGCCGGACAGCGACGCTGCGAGACAGAGGACGTCTGCCTTACTGTGGTTATAACTAGACGATTTTATTGGTGAAATGAAACCGGCGCGCGCGGCCCGGAGGGCTCGTGCGACGAACCCCGCGAAGATTGCTCACCGAGCCGCGCTCCGGTTCGCGCGCGCGGGCCGTCCGCGAAAAGAACGTCCAAGAAATTGCTTCTGGGGCGCCAAGGGGCTCCAATCAGGGCCTGTGGTTGCCTCTCTGCGCCGATCGTCTCCGAAGCACGCACCCGGCCCCATGGGCACGAGTCGTCTCGGCTTCGTGCGTCGTCACGCCACGGGTGTGACGGTGCTGTTGCTGTTCAGCGCCTTCGCGGCGCTCAGCGTGCTCCCCGTCCCCGAGCGCTACCAACCGGTCCGGCTCGCGAGCGCGAGCGACCTCGAGGCCGTCGTCGCGCGTGTGTTCAAGCAGCCGCGCATGACGCTCGCGAAGCTCGAGGCCCCGGCGCCGGCCGTGGGCGAAGATCCCGACGAGGAGATCGTGCTCGGCGAGCCCGCGGCGGTCGACAGCGCGGACGCGAGCGCGGCGGCAGCGCCGTGGTCCGGGAGCGAGGTGGAGCTCGCGCTCGCCGCGGCGTCGAGCGAGGCGGCGGGAGCGGACGACGACGACGGCGACGATGACACGCTCGCGAGCGCAAGGCTCCCCGCCGGCTTACGGCGCGGCGCGCCGGTGGACGACGACGTGGCGGCGCCAAAGCGCGCGCGCGACCGCGCCGAGCGGAAGGTGTCCAAGCGCGTCGGCTACTGGCGGCGCCTCGTCAAGAAGCTCGGTGGCAGCGAGGTGAAGCTCGACAACCCCTGCGTCCGCTTCGACGCGTCGGGCTGCGTACGCACGGCGCTCGATCCCTTCTTCGCCGCGCTCGACGCCGTCGACCATGACGAGCGCGGCAGCCACGCCACCGTGGTCACGCTCGGCAATTCGTTGATCGCCTCGGACCACGTCACCGACGTCGTGCGCGCCCGCCTCGTGCAGCGCTTCGGCAGCGGCGGCAAGGGCTTTTTGTTGCCGGACCGGCTCTCGAAGATGGGCGGCCGCCGCGTGCGCACCGGGCGCGGCACCGACGGCTGGGAGATCCACACCTTCGCGCAGAAGCCTCCCCGGCGCGACGAGTTCGGCTTCACCGGCAGCATGCACGAGTCGACCGGCGCCGGAGACCGCGTCGTGTGGAAGACGTTCGGCGCCACACGCGCGCGACTCTTCTATCTCGAGCACGCGGACAACCCCGGCTTCACGCTCGAGCTCGACGGCAAACCGCTCTTGAAGGTAGCCCCCGAGCACGAGGCGCTCGCCGAGGATCGCACCCTCGACCTCGAGCTCGAGCGCGGCGCGACGACGCTGCGCCTGACGGCGAACGGCAAGGGAGCGGTGCTCTATGGGCTCGCGCTCTCGAAGGACGCGCCCGGGGTGGTCTGGGACACCATCGGCGTACCGGCCAGCGACGCGAGCATGTACGTCGGCACCGACGAGGGCATCTTCTCGCGCCAGCTGCAGGCGCGCGAGCCGAGCCTCGTCGTCGTCATGATCGGCGGCAACGAGATCCGCTCGCTGTCGTATGGCTGGGTGACGCTCGAGGAGGTGCGCGCGCAATACGCGGCGCTCCTCGATCGCGTGCACAAGGCGGTGCCCGACGCCGCCTGCCTCGCCGTCTCGCCCATCGACGCCGCGCGCGCCACCGCCGCCGGCGCGGAGCTGAGCACGCGCCGCGAGACGCTCGAGGTCGTCGCGCTCGAGCGTGAGGTCGCGCTCGAGAAGGGCTGCGCCTTCTACAACCTGTTCGCGGCCATGGGCGGTGAAGGCAGCCTCGAGCGCTTCCATCGCCAGGGCCTCGTCAACGATGACCTCGTGCACCCAAAGGGCGCCGGCGGCGACGTGCTCGGCAACCTGCTCGCGGACGCCATGCTCGCCTCCTACCGGGAGACGCCGCTGCCGCGCGAGGAGATCCGCACCCGTCGTCGCGTCGTGCGCCCGCCGCTGTATGGCCTCAGCTTCCCGCAGCCGCCGGGCACCTTCACGCCCGACGCGCGGGAGGCGGCGCTCGCGCACCTCTTCGATCGCCTGCGCGAGGTCGAGGGCGCCAAGGGCCGGCGCGTCGCGCTCGGCTTGTTCGGCGGCTCGCACGTCGCCGCGGAGACGTTGCCCGCGCGCATCCGCGAGCGCTTGCAAGATCGCTTCGGCGACGGCGGCCGCGGCGTCGTCGGCGTCGGCGCCCCGAGCGAGCGCCTCGCGCACACCGGCGTGTTGCGCAAGCTCTCGGGCCCGTACGAGACCCAGGACGGCCGGAGCGTCACCCTCGGCGGCGCCATGAGCATCTTCGGCGACAAGACGCGCCTGTTGCCGGGCGGACGCTTCGAGCTGCGCCTGTGCGAGGACTGCAGCGAGTCGCGCCTGGCCCCGCGCGGCGTGCTCGAGCTGACGTGGCTGTACACGCCGGACATGGGCATCGCCGACGTGTTCGTGAACGACGTGCAGGTCGGCACCCTCTCGCCCCTCGGCCGCCGCACCGACAGCGACGTACAACGCCTGCGCATCCCCGTGCGCGGACAAAAGCACGGCCTGAGCGTGCAGGTGCGCGAGGCCGACGAGAGCGGCTTTTCAGGCCCCGTGAACCTCTTCAGCGTGGCCGCGGACCTGGCGCGCCCCGGCGTCGTCGTCGACGCGGTCGGCATCCCGGCCACCACCGGCATGACGCTGCAGCGCTGGCGGCAGGAGCTGCTCGCCGAGCAGGTGCGCGCGCGCGATTACGATCTGGTGGCCGTCGCCTGGGGCGCCAATGAGGCGGGCCTGTCGAACCTCGACGAGGCCACCTACCGCTACCACTACGGCAACACGGTGCAGACGCTGCTCGAGGCCTCGCCGGACGCGAGCTGCCTCATCGTCGGCTCCACCGATCGCCTCATGCACCACGGTGACGTCGTCACGCCGGCGCCCGCGCGCGAGCTCATCGAGCGCGTTCAGCTCGAGGTCGCCGCGCAGCACGGCTGTGCGTTCTTCTCCGCCGAGCGGGCCATGGGCGGCGTCGGCTCCTTCGCGCGCTGGCGGCAAGAGGGCCTCGCCGAGGACGACGGCGTGCACCTCACGCAAGCGGGCTACGAGCGCCTCGCCGATCTGCTGCTGCACGACGTCCTCGGCCTGTACGCCTACGACAAAGAGCGCCGAGAGCAGGCGGCCCAAGACGAGGCCCGCCTCGAGGTCGCCAAGGGCAGCGCCGGCGCGCCGGCCACTCCGCGCAAGGCCCCCTCGCCGCACAAGCCGCCGCCGTCCGAGCTCGGGAGGAGCGGCTGATGCTGTTCCATTCGCTGCAATTCCTCTTGTTCCTGCCCATCGTCTTCGCGCTCTATTGGAGCGTGGCGAAGAGCAAGCTCGCGCGTCAGCTCCTGCTGCTGCTCGCGAGCATGGTCTTTTATATGGCGTGGAACCCCGCGCCGGTCGTGCTCATCCTCTATCTCTCGACGTCGGACTATTTTCTCAGCCGCTTGCTCCAGCGCACCGACAGCCCACGCTGGCGGAAGGCGCTCGTCACCCTCAGCATCGTGAACAACCTGAGCGTGCTCGGCGTGTTCAAGTACGCCGACTGGGTGACCCGCAGCGTCGTCGAGATCGCCGCGCACTTCGGCGTCGAGCTCGTCTACCGGCCGCTCGGGTTGATCCTGCCCGTGGGGCTGTCCTTCGTCGCCTTCCAGTGCCTCAGCTACACCATCGATGTCTATCGCCGCGACATCGACGCGCGCGAGAGCTGGCTCGAGCTCACGCTGTTCATCGCGTTCTTCCCGCAGATCGTCGCCGGCCCCATCGTGCGCGCGTCGGACTTCCTGCCGCAGCTCGACGAGCGCCCGGAGCTCTCCGAGGAGGACGGCGCCCGAGCGCTGTTCCGCATCGCCACCGGCTTCTTCAAGAAGCTCGTCATCGCCGATCTCTTGAGCGCGAACCTCGTCGACCGCGTGTTCTCGGAGCCGGGCAACTACACCGGCGTCGAGGTGGTGGCCGCGGTGTTCGCCTACACCGCGCAGATCTATTACGACTTCTCGGCCTACTCCGACATCGCCATCGGCTGCGCGGCGCTGTTCGGCTTCAAGCTGAAGGAGAACTTCGACAAGCCCTACCTGAGCGTGAACCTGTTCGAGTTCTGGCGGCGCTGGCACATGTCGCTCGGCACCTGGCTGCGCGATTATTTGTACTTCCCGCTCGGCGGCTCCAAATGCTCGAAGCTGCGCACCTGCTGGAACCTCTGGGTCACCATGATCCTCGGCGGCGTCTGGCACGGCGCGGACTGGCGCTTCGTCA
>CAYLZW010000403.1:0-4892 GCA_964388085.1 uncultured Myxococcales bacterium
TCGCTGCCGCGCAGGCTCTTGATGAAGGCGCTGATGACGCCGTAGTGCTGATCGCCCTTCTTGTCGAAGAGCAGGATGCGCCGTCCGGACGCCTGCTCCGTGCGCTCCTTGCTGATGACCGTCTCGCTCTCGGCGCTGGCGAGGTCGGCCGTGACCTCGAGCGTGGTGAGCAGCTTGCGCGCGTCGCCGCCGGAGACCTGGATGAGCGCCTCCCTCGCGTCGTCCTCGATGCGCAGCTGCAGGTGGCCGAGACCTCGTACGGGGGTCGCGAGCGCGCGATCGATGAGACCCGAGAGCGCCGCGTCCTCGAGCGGCTTGACGACGAGCACGCGGCAGCGCGAGAGCAGCGCCGCGTTCACCTCGAAGGAGGGGTTCTCGGTGGTGGCGCCGAGCAGCGTCACCGTGCCCTTCTCGACGTGGGGCAAGAGCGCGTCCTGCTGGGACTTGTTGAAGCGGTGGATCTCGTCGACGAACAGCAGCGTCGCGCGGCCGTGCTGGTAGCGGGCGCGCTCGGCGTCGGCGATGGCCTCGCGGATGTCCTTCACGCCGGCGAGCACGGCGCTCATGCGCACGAAGCGGGCGTCGATCTCCTCGCTGAGCACCTCGGCCAGCGTCGTCTTGCCGGTGCCGGGAGGGCCCCAGAACAGCAGCGACGGGATGCGCCCGTTCTTGACGCAGCGCGAGAGGAACGCGCCTTCGCCGACGAGGTGCTCCTGGCCGACCACCTCCGCCAGCGTCTTCGGACGCATCCGCGCGGCGAGGGGCACGCCCTCGGGATCGTCTCTGCGCGCGGCCTCGAAGAGGTCCATGAGCGGGAGGTAGCGCCCGCTGTCCGAATGGCCAAGGGCGGATCCGCGCGGCGTGACGTCGAGCGACGATCGGCTGCGCAGCGCTCCGTCGGAGCCTCGAGATCCTCCTGGTCCGACGCACACCTCGAGGTCAGGGCCGAGTGCAACGGGAAGAGCGACGTGGTACACCCGCACGGTCTCGCATCGGCGCCCAGCCATGCGTTGGGGAGGCAATCCCATGCTGCGGTGCTCCATTCGCTTTGCGGTCCTTCTCGTGGTTCCGTTCGCTTTCGCTTGCGCTGACTGCGGCGGCGGCGATCCGAGCGGTATTCCAGACGGCGGCTCGGTCGTCGCGCGCGACGACGGCGGCGAGCACCCGCTCGCGGACGCGGGCACACCGGACGCCGGACAACCGGATGCGGGCCTCGACGACGCTGGCCCAGTGGACGCGGGCAGTGGCGGCGACGCGGGCAGTGGCGGCGACGCGGGCCTCGTCGACGGTGGTTCCAGCGCGGCAGACGCGGGCCCGAGCTACGAGGATCCCCTCGGAACCGGCGGCACCCGGCTGCGCCGTCGCTACCTCGAAGGCGGCCCGGGCGCGTATCTGACCACGGACCTGTGGGACAACGACCTTGGCGTGCCCTGCGCCTTTGGCGAGGCACCCGATGGCCAGCTGCGCTGCCTACCGACCCACACACCGTCGATTTGGTACAAGGATGCCGCCTGCAGCGAGCCGGTGTTCCCGCTACGGGAGGACGAGTGCCAGTGGACGATCGCGAGCGAGTCTTACGGCGAGCGTGCGTTCTATCGACGCGGCGATTCTCCCGCGGTGTTGACAGGAGGCACGGTTTACGCACGCTTCAACAGCAGCTGCTATGATTACTCGGCTACCTCGATAGGTGACACCTTCTGGGAGGCTGAGCCGCTGCCGTCCATGACTTTCGTGCAGGGCGCGCTCGTTAACGAATCGCGCTCGGACGGTCTGATCGCTCGCTTCGTCGAGGCGGAGGACGGCAGCCGAACGTTCTTCGAGACCGTGCACGGCACATTCGGTTATCCGTGCTCTTTCACGCGCGAGCCCGGCCGCTGCATGCCGGCGAACCCCGCGTTGGTGAGCCAACTATTCAGCGACGCGTCCTGCAGCACCCCCATCGCCTCCTGGTCGTCCGAGGGCGAGCCTCCCGTCCTGATCGACTCAGAGCCCAACCCGTCCGGCTGTGGTGTCGAGACGCACTACTATAATGTGGGAGCGCAGATTTCGGACCTTGAGACATACTACTACGTGAATGATTCCGACGTATGCGTGGGGAGAGCCGCAGTGCCGACGCACAAGTACTTCCGTCGAGGCACCGAGCGCACGCTCGACTCGTTCCCGTCTGTGGACCAGGAGCAGAACGGACAGGGTCGCCTGCAGACCCGCCGCTGGACGGACGCGAACGATCTGCCCCTGGCGCGCAGCCATTCGTTCTGGGACAGCCACAATGACCGTGAATGCTCGCTCTTTCGGTTGACAGATGGCAGCATTCGCTGCATTCCAGGCAATATTGGGAGTGCGAACAGCTACTACGCCGACGCTACTTGCAGCACCGGGCTCGGACAGTTCTATACTTGTGGAACCCCTGGCGTCTATCTGATCGACGGCTGGACGAGCTCCACGGGCGTCTGCGATGACCCAGGGATCATCGTGGGAGCCCAGGCTGTGCACGACAGAGGGGCCGCGTTTGAAGGCCCAGACGTTTACGATACCTACCCAGATTGCCACGCGGAGCCCGTGACGCCGGGTAACCATTTTTACTCTGTCGGCCCCGAACAACCCGCGTCCGCTTTTCCCGAGCTGTTCGTGCGCATCGAGTAGCGCTGCCAGCCGCCGGACGTTGGCGTTCGCGGGCCGCGCAGGTTCCGCTCACCGTCGACGCTGCGGTCGCCTCTCGGGCGGAGCCGTCCAGGGATCGTCCGGCCACGCGTGCTTCGGATACCGCCGCCTGAGCTCCTTCTTCACCTCGTCATAGGTGCTGTCCCAGAAGCTCTTGAGGTCGCGCGTGACCTGTACCGGACGTTGGTTCGGCGCCAAGAGGTGCAGCAGCACGGGCACGCGACCTCTCGCCACCGTCGGCGTCGCCGCGAGGCCGAACATCTCCTGCAGCTTCACGGCGAGCACGGGCGCGCCCTCGGGTCCATTGGCGGCGGTGTAGTCGAGCGCGATGCGGCTGCCCGACGGCACCGTGATGCGCTCCGGCAGCTCAGCGTCGAGGAGTTGGCGCAGCTCCCAGGTCAGGCCGGCCTCGACGACGCTACGCCAGTCCACGGCGGCGACGTCCGCGAGTGAGCGCTTGCCTTTCACGAGCTCGCCGGCGTGCGCTCGTACCCAAGCGGCGTCGATCAGCGGCCAGTCGTGGTCGTTCAGCACGCGGCGCGCGAACGTGATCCGATCGAGCAGCGTCGTCGTGCCCTCGTTCGGCTGAAACACGCGCGTGGGATCTTCTCGGACAGCGTCGGCGAGGACACGCTCGGCGACGGCGGCGGAGACGCGAGCACCCTTTTTCTCCTCGAGCACGAGGTCGGCCACTCGCGTGCGTACGACGCCAACGGCCGTACCGCGTTCGCCTTCGAGCACGGCCGACTCTTCCGTCGTCAGCAAATGCGAGAGCGCGGCCTCCACGTCGTCCCGTTCGACTGCTGCGGCGATGCGCACGAGGCCACGCGGACCTTTGCTGTCTTCCACGTCGAGGGCCAGGAACAACGCCGCTCCCTGCACCGCGGAGGAGCGCGCGAGCTCGACGCCACGGCCGCCGAGCATCAGCCCCATTCGGTCTTCCTTGGCCACGCAGAGCCGGTCGGGAAAGCCGGCCAACAGCGCGCGTGCTTGCGCCCGCTCGGGGTCCTCAAGTGACGACGTCACTGCTGCTTCGGTAGCGCGCGGTAACGAGCGCGCCAGACGGAGGAGCTGATCGCGCGCCTTCGCCGCCTCGCGGGCCGCGCGCTCGTCCGCGTGGAGCGCGCGGGCGGCTCTCGGGGAGAAGCGCTCGGCCTCGAGCTGATCGAGGACGTCCAGGCGCTGCTCGAGATCGGACTGTGCCGGTGTCGGCGGCGGCGCCCCGGGAGGCAGCGGACGCAACACATCCCGCTCGGACAACAGCGCGGCGAACGCCGCCCCGTCCTCGACGATGCCCGCCCTGGCGCTCTCTTCGAGCAATGCTCCGAGACGCGGCGGCAGGGGCAGCCTCGCGAGACGACGGCCCCGATCCGTGAGCTGCCAGCGCCCGTCGTCCTCGCGCGCAGCACCTAACAGACGCAGCTGGTCGAGGGCGCGCTCGATGTGTGCCGTCGGCGGCGCCTCGAAGAACGGGAAGGTGCGCGGGTCTCCCGGATGGAACGCGAGCACCTGCAAGAGGGGGCTCGCGAGGTCGGTGCGGTGAAGCTCCGGCGGGGCGCGTTCGCTGAGCTGGCTGTGCTCGGCCTCGGACCAGAGGCGCACGACGCGGCCTCGCGCGGTCCGGCCGGCTCGTCCCGCGCGCTGCTCGGCGCTGTACCTCGAGATGCGCACGGTCTCGAGGCGCTCGAGCCCGGACGCGGGGTCATGGCGCACGCGCTTCTCGAGGCCGCTGTCGACGACGGCGGTCACTCCCTCGAGGGTGAGCGAGGTCTCGGCGATGTTGGTCGCGAGCACCACCCGACGACGCGGCCCCTTTCGCAGCGCGCGATCCTGCGCGTCGCTCTCGAGCGAGCCGTACAGCGGCACGACGTCGAGCTCGCCCGGCAGCGGCTCCTCCTCGAGCAGGCGCTGCAGCCGGCGGATCTCGGGCGCGCCCGGGAGGAACGCGAGCACGTCTCCGCCGTCGTCATCGGCCGCGCGTAGCAAGGTGAACAGCGCCGAGCGCATGCGCTGCTCGAGGTAGCGATCGTCGCGTCCGCTCGTGTGTGTGATGGCGACGGGAAAGCGGCGCCCCTCGCTCGTGACGACGGGGCAGCCGCCGAGGAACGACGACAGCGGCGCCGGATCGATGGTGGCGCTCATGACCACCAGCTTCAGATCGTCACGCACCTCGAGCAGCTCGCGCGTGAAGGCGAGGCACAGGTCGGTGTGCACCGAGCGCTCGTGGAACT
>CAYLZW010000404.1:0-4881 GCA_964388085.1 uncultured Myxococcales bacterium
CAGCTCTGGCTCGGCACGTTGATGGCCTGCTCGCGCATCTCCTGGCGGTAGGCCGGGCGGTCGATGAACGGCACCATGAAATGAAAGCCCGGCTTGAGCGTCTCGGAGTACTTGCCGAGGCGCTCCTTGATGACGTGCTCCCGCATGGGCACGACGATGAACGTCTTGTAGACGACGCCGATGAGCGCGAACACGGCGACCGTGAACCCGAGAAAGAGAGCTCCACCCATACGCTTCTCCTACCGCATCAGTTCTTGATGATGTCCACCGCGTCCCGTGTCTCCACGGCGCGCTCCCCCTCATCGAGCTCGCGCAGCGGCTCGACCACCCAGGCGAGGCTATCGCGATAGACGAGCTTCGCCTTGGCCCCCTTTGGGATGCTCCCCTCCGGCGTGACCGCGGGCCAGGTGGTGCCGCCGAAGCGCACCCGCCCCTTCACCTCGAGACCGGCGCCGGACTCGCTCACCTCTTCGAGCACGTCGACCACCTTGCCGAACGCGTCGAGGTCCTCGTTCTCGACGTGGCGGCTCTCCTCGGCGGGGAACCAGCGCTTCAGCGAGCTCCTGAGCGCGAGCACCATGACGACGCTGCTGATGAGCCAGGCGATGAAGGATGCCGGCAGGCCCTCGATGACGCCGACGAAGCGCAAGATGGCGACGGCGAGCGCGCCGAGGCCCGCGAACACGACGACGAGACCGGGCACGAACAGCTCGAAGGCGATGAGCAAGAGCCCCACCGCGAGCCAGATCAGAGTGATGACGTCGCTGTCCATCGCCCCGCTGTTCTAACGAGGAAGCGGGTGGAAGGCGAGCGGGCCCCGCGCGAGCCGCCCGCCTACATCTCGTGGTGGGCGCCGAACATGAGCACGACGAGGGTCTCGTCCTCGGGCCGGGTGATCAGGTACACGTGGTCCCCTGGGCGCAGCACGGTGTGCCCTCGGGGCGGGACGAGATCGTCGCCGCGCACGATGAGCATCACGGACGCGTCCTTCGGCAGCGACAGATCGGCCACGCGCTCGTGCGCCACCGCGGAGGCCTCGTCGATGTAGAAGGCGAGGATCTTCTCCTTGAGGCGAATCATCGACGTCACCTCGAGGATGGTCGGCGGCGGCGGCGGCTCCTCGCCCTTCAGCTTGAGCCAGCGCGTGACCGCCGGCACGGTGCTGCCCGGCAAGATGGCGTTCGCGACCACGATGAAGAACACGACGTCGAAGATGCGGTGCGCGTCCGGGTGGCCGACCATGACCGGATACGTGGCCAGCATGATGGGCACCGCCCCGCGCAAGCCCACCCACGACATGTAGGCCCGCTCACGCCAGGGGAAGCGGAACGGCAGGAGGCAGACGAGCGTCGCGAGCGGGCGCGCGACGAACGCGAGGAACATCGCGAGCGCGATGCCGACGGGCGCGACGTCGAGGAGCCGCGAGGGGAACGCGAGCAGCCCGAGCAGGAGGAACATCAGGATCTGGCTGATCCACGCGAGCGCGTCGTGGCTGCGCAAGAGGCCCGCGCGGTAGGGAATGTCGCGCGAGCCGAGGATCATGCCGCCGACGTACACGGCCAAAAAGCCGCTGCCGTACAGCAGCGTCGTCGCGCCGAAGGCGAACAGGGCGACGGCCAGCGTGAGCGCCGGATAGAGCCCGGTGGCGGTCAGGCGCAGCTTCGTGAGCAAGACCGCGGCGCCGTAGCCGATGGCGAGCCCGCAGAGGAGCCCGATGACGAGCTGGATGACGACGCTGACGGCGAGCATGGGGCCGATGGGGGCGCCGCTCACGACGGCGTCCGTGAGCGTGAAGGTCAAGATGACCGCCATGGGGTCGTTGGCCCCGCTCTCGACCTCGAGCGTGACGCCGACGCGGCGCTTCAGCCGGATGCCGCTGCCGCGCAGCACCGCGAACACGGCGGCCGCGTCCGTGGAGGCGACGATGGAGCCCATGAGCAGGGCGGCGCCCCAGTCGACGCCGAGCAGGCGCGCGCCGCCCGCCATGAGCAGCGCCGTCAGCACCACGCCGACGGTGGCGAGCACTCCCGCCGGCTTGATCGCCTCGCGCACCGCGGCCAGCGGTGTGTTGAGCCCGCCGTCGAAGAGGATGAGCGCCAGCGCCACGTTGCCGATGCGGAAGGCGAGCGCGTAGTCCTCGAACTGGATGCCCCCGATGCCCTCGGACCCGGCCAGCATGCCGACCGCGATGAACAAGAGCGCGCCCGGGATGCCGGCACGCCCGCCGAGGCGGCTCATGACGACGCTGACCAGGATCAGCACGGCGACCGTAAAGAGCACGATCGCCGTGGCCGTTGGCTCCGTCAGCATCGCGGGCCTGGTACTTGACGAGGCCACGCTTGACCAGCGGGCACCCCCTGGACGTCGACGACGGACGCCTCGAGTCGCGACCGTGCGCTACGGCCCGAGGCCGCCGGCTCCCTCGAGCAGCTCGAGCGGCGGCGGCGCGGCCTCCTCCGCGGACAGCACGGGCTCGGTACCCTCGAGGAACACCTCGCGGATGGCGCCCTCCGGCAGCTCGCCCTCCTCGACCTCGGGGGCCTCCATCTGCTCGACGCCGCTGCCGGGCACGACCTCGCCGATCACGTCCGCGATGAGCTTCGGCAGCGAGCCGGGCACGTACGCCGATCCGACCAGCAGCCCGCTGCGGGAGTCGATGGTGCGCTCGACGACGCCGCTCGGCATCTGGAAGTCCCGCGCCGGCGTGTCGCGCACCGCCTCCTTCATGAAGTCGAGCCAGATGGGCAGCGCCGCCTTGCCGCCATACTCGCGGTGGCCGAGCGGATCGTTGTTGTCGAAGCCCACGTAGGCGCCCGCGACGATGTCGGGCGTAAAGCCCACGAACCAGACGCTGCGCGCGAGGTTCGTGGTGCCGGTCTTGCCCGCGACCGGTCGATCGAGCGCCTTCGCGCCCCGCGCCGTGCCGCTCTCGACGACGGACGACATCAGATCGCTCATGACGTAGGCGGTGGCGGGCGAGATGACCTGCACGGGCTCGGCGCGCGCGTCCTCGAGCACGGTGCCGTCGGGCTTCTTCACCTTCTCGATGAGCACGGGCGGCGCGTACAGCCCCTCGCCGGGGAACATCGCGTAGGCGTTCACCAGGTTCGTCAAGGTGACCTCGCCGGTGCCGAGCGCGAGCGTGAGGTTCTTCGGCAGCGGATGGGCCGCGTCCTGCAAAGAGACCTTGTCGGCGAGCTCGTGCACGGCCTCGACGCCGATGGACTCGAGGATGGAGAGGCTGCAGGTGTTGACCGAATAGGTGAGGCAGGTGCGCAGCGTGATGTCGCCGCGGTACTTGCCGCTCGAGTTCTTCGGCTGCCACTTCTTGCCGGTCCAACGATCGAAGAAGACCTTGGGTGCGTCGGTGATGAGGCGCGCGCTGCCACCGTCGAGGTAGCCGACGGGCGTGAAGCGCTTCTGCTCGATGCCGAGCGCGTAGATGAAAGGCTTGAAAGACGAGCCGGGCTGACGCCAGGCCTGCGTGGCGCGGTTGAATGACGAGCGCGAGAAGTCGTAGCCGCCGACGAGAGCGAGCACGCGGTGGCTGTGCGGGTCGATGGCGACGAGCGCGCCCTCGACGAGCGGCTCCTGGTCGAGCGAGGCCTCGATCCAGGGCTTGAGCGCGTTGCCCTTCTTGTCCGTCTTGCCCTCGACGACGTCATCGATGCGCACCAGCACGATGTCGCCCTTCTTGACGACGTCACTCGGCGAGCGGGGCGCCTTGGTGAGCTTCACCGGGTTGAACTTGCGCGCCCAGTCGAGCCCGGACATGGAGATGACGGCGTCCGCCGTGCCGAGGTCGATGACCACGCGCTTGTCGACGGGGTCGACCTTCTTCACCAGCCCGCCGACGATGCGGCCCTTCTTGACGCTCGTCGTGCGCACCGAGCGCATGGCCGGCCACTTCGACGCGACCGCCGGCGCCCCCGCTTCATCGGCCTCGTCGTCGCCGGGGTCTTCGCTCTCTACCGACGCCACGCGCGCGCGCCCGGCGGTCGAGGACAAGTACGTCTGCACACCCTTGGTAGACAGCCTGGCGAGATCCCAGATGGGCGCGCCGAGCAGCTTGCCGCCGGCGAGCTCGGGCGTCTCTTCGGGCGGAAAGCGCCGCGTACGCTCCTCCTCGATGGCCTCGAGGAAGGGCTTCACCTCGTCGGGATCGAGCCTTACGAGCGGCCCACGCCACCCCTGCCGCTTGTCGACGGCGCGCAGCCCTTCCTTGAGCGCGCTCGTGGCGGCCACCTGCAGGCGCGCGTCGAGCGCGGCGTAGACCTTCAGCCCACCCGCGTTGACCAGCTCGTCGCCGTAGCGCTCGACCAGGGTGCGGCGGATCGCCTCGGCATAGTAAGGCGCTGCGTCCAGGTACTCGGGCGGCTCCACGTGCACCCGCACGGGCTCGTGCTTGGCGCGCTCGGCCTCCTCGGCGCTCGCGAGGTTGTGCTTCACCATCTGGTCGAGCACGTAGCTGCGACGAGCGCGCACGCGGGCGGGGTTCGCGAACGGGTTGATGCGGTTCGGGCTCTTCGGCACCGACGCGAGCGCGGCCGCCTGCCCGAGCGTCAGCCCGCGCACGCCCACGCCGTAGTACGTCTGCGCGGCCTCCTCGACGCCGTAGGCGCCGTGCCCGAAATAGATCTGGTTCAGGTACAGGTGGAGGATCTCGTCCTTGGTGAGCTCCTCCTCGATGCGCTTGGCGAGCAGCATCTCGGTCAGCTTGCGCGAGTAGGTCTGCTCGGGCGAGAGCAGGAACGTCTTCGCCGTCTGCTGCGTGATGGTGCTGCCGCCGCGGCGGTTGCCGCCGATGACCTTGACCTTGAGCTCGTTCAGCACGGCGGCGAAGACGGCGCCCCAGTCGATGCCCTCGTGCTGGTAGAACTC
>CAYLZW010000405.1:0-4811 GCA_964388085.1 uncultured Myxococcales bacterium
GGTCGGCGCGCTCGGCGAGCGGCACGCGGCCGTGCTGCAGGTCGGCGAGCACGACATAGTCCCACTCCCGACCGAACAGCTCCGGCAGCGGCAGCACCTCGACGGCGGTGTCGTCGAGCACGCGCGCGGGCGGCAAGCGCGCGCCGCCGAGCGTCCGCGAGAGCAGGCGCACGACCGCCGCGATGTCGACGTCACCGGTGCCCGCCCTCGCGACGCGCGCGAGCGAGCGAGCGCCGAGCTCGAGCGCCTCCTGCACCCGATCCTTCGCGCCCTCGTCGTCGTCAACGCAGGCCTCCTCGAGCACCTCGAGGCAGGCCGCGAGGTGTCGCTCGAGCGGCGCGCGCAGGGGCAGGCGGCGGGCCCACAGCAGCACGCGCTCCACCTCGCGCACCGCCTCGCGCGCCGCGGCGGCCTCTCTCTCGTCGTCACGGCCGTGGGCCCAGCGCTCCAGGCGATGGCGGTAGCCGCCCTCCGGCCGCGAGGCGTCCTCGATGTCGGTGCGCGCCACCGCCCGGCGCAGCACGCGCGCCAGGGAGCCGACGCGCTCGGGCGCGAGGCCGTCGCGGAAGGCCGGCGAGCCGAGCACCGAGAGCAGCAGCTCACGAGGCGCGCCTTGTCGCCGGACGCGCAGGAGATCGATCAGCAGCCGGCCGGGCGGCGTGTCGGCGAGCGCCGGCCCCGTCGAGAGCCGGGCGGGCACGCCGTGGCTGGCGAGCGCGTCCACGATGCGCTCGGCTTGCTTGTCGAGCGTGCGCAAGGCAACGGCGATGCGCGGCGGCCCGCCCTCGTCCCGGCGCCAGCGCGCGACGACGCCGGCGATGCGGCGGGCCTCGTCGAAGGGGTCCGCCAGGATCTCGACGCGCGCGGGGATCTGCTCAGGCGGCGTCAGCGACGGCCGATACCACTCGTCGACGAAGCGCTTGACCTCGCCCTGCCCCTCGAGCGGCGCGTGATCGAGCTCGAGCGCCGGCGCCTGCCAGGCCGCCTCGATCTCGCCGGCGATCCAGCCGACCCCTTCGCTCAGCCCCTCGCGCCCGAAGGTGCGCGGCAGGCGCACCGACAACGCCACGCCGCCGCGCGCCAGCGCCAGCAGCGCCCGCACCTCGAGCTGCGTGGGATCGATGGGATCCTCGACGACGACGCGCGCGAACGCCCGCAGCGACGGCAGCGCGACACCGCGCTCGAGCGCGCTCACCCCCTCGCGCAGCGCCTCGGACTCGTCGAGCACGTGCGCGCGCCGCAGCAGCTCGCGCACGTCGTCGACCTGCGCGAAGAGCGCCGCCAGCTCCCCCTGGCGCCCGTCCATACCCGCGAGCTGGCCGGCGATGCGGCGCGCGTCCACGCCTCCGTGCACGAGCCCCGTCATCAGCGTGGCGAGGTCCGGGGCCACGCGCACGGCGAAGCGCGACTGCCGCGAGAGCACCGCCGCCGCCGCCCACAGGCCGGCGTTGTCGTCGAGCACGTAGTCGTCGCCACGCTCGAGGAACCCGAGCAAGCGCACGCGGTCGAACAGCTCATGGAGCGTCCACACCACCACACCGGCCGCCGGCCTGCGGCTCCAGTAGTGCCCGCGCGTGCGCACGACGACGAGGGTGGGCTTCGCCGGCGCCGCACGAGCCTCGGCGCCCTCGGACTGGTGCTCGAGGAAGAGCAGAAGCTGAGAGGCGTCCTGGTCCGTCACCGCGCCGAGCGTTCCACCGTCACGCTCCTCGGGGAATCCCCCTCTGGGCCTCTTCGTTGCCCCTACACAATCGCACTATGCTGGAACTCTCATGCGCGCCTTGTGGTCGTTCTACCTCGCCGTGACGCGCTTCTTCGGCGCCAGACGGCGCTTCGTGCGGAGCCTGGCCGCGCTCTGCCTCGTCGTGCTCGGCGTGCACGCCGCGGCGGACGTCATCGACGACCTCGTCTACCGCGTCATCGACGCGCTCGATCTCGTCGTGGACGGCGTGGCCTGGAGCGCCCTCGAGACCCTGGCCGGCTGGGGCGCGTTCTCGCCGCAGGAGGCGGCGCGGCACGCGCAGGGCTTCGCCGAGCTCATCGACCTCGAGCAGAAGGACGCCGCCGCCAAGTGGCTGGCCCTCGTCGTCGAGCTGCTCATGGACCTCTTGTTGCTCGACTTCGTGCGCGGCGCGCGCGCGGCTCGTAGCGCTCCTCTCGCGGGCGTGCCGTCGACGACGATGGTCGAGGAGCTGAGGTCGTCCGCGCGCGAGCTCAAGGAGGCGCTCTCGCCCCTCGACCTCGAGCGGCTGGCCGTGCCGCCGGCCATCGCGGGCTTCGCCGTCGCCGGCACGCTCGGCGCGGCGCTCGCCGTCGAGGGCTTCCTGGCCGACACCTTCAGCAGCCTCGTGCCCTTGTGGCGCTGGGGGCCGAACGCCAGCGCCGGCGTCGCCCTCCTCGTCGCCGCGTTGCTGCTCTGGCGCTTTTTGCCGGACCTGCTGCACGGCGCCATCCTGCGTGCGCATGAACGCGGCAGGCGCGCCGCGCACAAGGGCTCGGGGAGCCCGTCGCTGTCGTCGTCGTCGCTGTCGTCGTCCCCCCGCTGGGCGTGGCTGCGCTCACCGGGGCTCGTCCGCGCGCGCGCGCTCGTCCGGCGCAGCACACGCGGCGCCCTCCTCGCCTTCGTCGTGCTCCCCCTCGCCGTGCTCGGCCTGTCGGGTCAGGCGGCCATCTTCGCGCTCATCGCGCGCACGGGGACGGGGCTGTGATCGCGACCGCCGCCTCCGAGCGCGCTCCTCGCAGGCGAGGGCTGTTCGACGCCTGCCTCATGCTGCTGCTCGTCTACGCCGTCTGGGCCAAGACCCCGTGCGGCGCGCTGCCGGTATACGCGTGGCGCAAGGCGAACGATCAGCCGACGCCGAGCCTCATCGCGACCTTCCGAGGACGGGAGACCGCGGTCGATCTCCACTCGAGCAGCTTCGACATCGGCACCAGCCTGCTCGCGAGCCAGACCTTCCCGGCGCCCGTCGAGACCGCCGCCAAGCTCACCGGTACCGACGCCGAGCTGCTCGTCAGCCTGCTCGTGTCGCAGGGAGCCACCTGCGCCGACGAGGCTTGCGTCATCACCGCGCCCCCCTGGCTCGGCCAGGCGCTCGAGACCTACGACAAGCGCGAGCAGGCACCGCTCGTCGACGTGGCGAGAGGGCTCGCGGCCTACCAGCGCCGGCTCGGCGGCGATCCGCTGCTCGGCCTCGAGGCGCTGTACGTCGGCGACACCCTGGTGGCGCGCGCCCTCGAGCAGGCGAGCGCCAGCGGCCTCGAGGCAGCCAACGACGTGGAGGTACACGCCGCCTTCTACTCGTCGGGCGTCCGCCGCGGCGCGCTGCAGGGGGCCCTCGAGGTGCTCGCCCTGCACCGCCTACGCACGCTCGCGTGGCCGGCCGATCCCACCCTGCGCATCTCGTCGCCGTTCGGCGAGCGCGTCCATCCGGTGCTGAAGCGAAAGCGCCTGCACAACGGCACGGACATCGCGGCCCCCCGCGGCGAGCCGCTCTTCGCCGCGCACGACGGCGTCATCGTCCGCGCCGGCACCGACTCCGTGAGCGGCAACTGGATCAAGATAAACCACGGCTTCTCGATCGAGACGACCTACTGTCACCTCTCCGCCGCCGAGGTCGAGCAGAGTGAGCGCGTCACGCGAAAGCAGCTCGTCGGCAAAGCCGGCGCGACGGGCCGCGTCACCGGGCCGCACCTTCACTACATCCTGCGCTTGAACGACAAAGAGGTCGACGCCGAGATGTACGGCGAGTCACCGACGCGCAAGAAGCCATGAGAAGCTCACGCGCAAAGCCGCGGAGCCGCGAAGGAGAGCGCTGAGGTTCCCTTCGCGGCGCTGCGGCGTTCGGCGAGCACGCTGCTCGCTAGCGCGTGTCCCCAAAGGGAGACACAAGCCCTAGAAGCGCTCGATCTGGAAGTCGTCGTCGCCAGCCGGAGCCGCGGGAGCCGCCGGCTGCACCGGACGTTGCTGCTGGTACGGCTGCTGTTGGAACTGCTGCGGCTGCTGCGCGGGCGGCTGGGCGAAGGGCGATGTCTGCGCCTGCGCCTGCCGCGCCGCTGCCTGCTGCTGCGCGCCCGTGTAGCGCGCCTGCAGGCTCTCGGCGCTGCCCTGGGTGCTCGCGCCCTCGAACTGGTCCCACTTGCTGTCCGAGGTGCCGCCGATGCCGGAGACGCGCAGCGCGAAGTCGTCCGCGTTCGACGCCTGACGCAGCGCCTCGTCGTAGGTGATGAGCTGCCGGGTGAGCAGCATCATCAAGCTCTGATCGAAGGTCTGCATGCCGTAGGTCGTGTAGCCGGCGGCGATGGCGTCGTTGATCTCCTTGGTGCGGTCCTTGTCCTCAATGAGCTCCTTCACGCGGCCGGTGCAGCGCATGACCTCGACGGCGGCCACGCGGCCGCGCCCGTCGGCGCGGGGCACGAGGCGCTGCGAGATGACGCCGCGCAAGATGGAGCCGAGCTGCAGGCGCACCTGCTTCTGCTGGTAGGGCGGGAAGGCCGCCACGATGCGCGTGATGGTCTCGGTGGCGTCGAGCGTGTGCACCGTCGACATGACGAGGTGGCCGGTCTCGGCGGCGGTCATGGCGATCTCGATGGTCTCGAGGTCACGCATCTCACCGACGAGGATGACGTCGGGATCCTCGCGCAGCGCCGAGCGCAAGGCGCGCGAGAAGCTCTTCGTGTCGACGCCGACCTCGCGCTGGTTGACGATGGAGCGCTTGTCGCGAATGAGGAACTCGATGGGATCCTCGATCGTGATGATGTGCGCCGTGCGGTGCGTGTTGATGTAGTCGATCATCGCCGCCAGCGTCGTCGAC
>CAYLZW010000406.1:0-4772 GCA_964388085.1 uncultured Myxococcales bacterium
GCATGAAGGTCATCGCCCTCCTCGAGAAGCCCTGTGCGGTGCGCGCCATCCTCCGGCCGTTCTGCCCGTGGTCCCGGCAGGGCATGCCATACTTCGCGGGGTGACCAGAAACGCGGGCTATTTCGCCTACGCACTCACCAAGCGGACCAAGGACATCGAGCGCGTCATCGAGCGCATGGCGGGGTCGCGTACCTGGAGACGGCGCGGCTCGCCCAGGTCCCCGGCGTTGGCCCCATCACCGCGCTCACATTCGTGCTCACTATTGAGGACACCGAGCGCTTCAAGGACCCGCGCTCGGTCGGCTCGGTCGGCGCCTTCCTCGGGCTCATTCCTCGATGTGATCAGTCGGGCGAGTACCATCGGCCGAGTCGCTCGGGAGCTGATGTAGTGCCTTCGAGCAAGTGCCGCGCGCTGTCGCAGCATCTTAGGTTGAGCGACGTCTCGTGCCGGCTCGGGCGGTCTTCGCTTACAGGGAAGCGTTCTCGTCGTTCGGTGGCCGTGGCAGTCCGACACCTCGCCACCGGGCAGCCGTCCCTGAAGCGCAGCGTGCAGCATCGCGCCTCAGCTTTCGTTTCCACCCCCAGGCTGCGATCGGTCGCGACAAGATCGACAGGTGCCAAGCGGCACGTAGGGCACCACGCCATGTCAGCCCGTA
Organism: uncultured Myxococcales bacterium; assembly: GCA_964388085.1. Classification (GTDB taxonomy): domain Bacteria; phylum Myxococcota; class UBA727; order UBA727; family CAYLZW01; genus CAYLZW01. The sequence goes on from CAYLZW010000406.1 coordinate 656, forward strand.
CCCTCGATCACCCCGGCGGTCGTACACACCCGCCGCGACCGCAGCATCCCTCGCCCAGCGCATCTCTCGGTCGATGAAGTCTGGAGCGGCGCCGTCGGAGGGCAGCATCGGACGTCCAGGCAGTGCGGCCGACTGAACGTGGCCCTCATGTAGGACGCAGAGGTTCCGCGCGTCCGTCCATGGGACGTAGACTACTTGATCCCCTGGTGCGGGAAACCAAGCACCGTCGTCGCGGTACATCCGAGTCGCGACCCGACGACCGCTTGTCATGACCGTCAACGCCTCCAGACGGGTCGGTCCAGCGTGAGTCTCCGACGGAGAATGGCTCGCAAGGACGGCATACCCACGCTCCGCCGACCAGCAGGCCACAGCGAACATCACCACCTTGTCGCCCGCCGAACCGATCACCGCCGCAGTGTCGACAAGCCCTTGCTCTGCCAGCTCGGATACAACCGGCTCATAACCCAGTGGGCTCCGGTCGCCGTCGGCGGCAGCTAGCCGAGGCGCGTCGATGCACTGCCGCCGTCGAAGGCGCTTGGCGGTGACGAGAACATCGGCCACACCTCCGACGAGGAGCGGCGCCGACAGAATGTACAGCCACGTCCAAGCATCCATCATCGTCACGTCCCTTCCTGCGAGGCTACAGCAGCTTGGACTGCCGACGTCGCCTAACACGAAGCTGCTGCAGAGCTCGGGCTAGCGGCATGTGTGGACCGCAGGCACCGCAGGCTGTCGGGTGACGAGGGCGAGGACCTTCATTCGGCCCTGCATTTCCGCACACTCAGGGACGTCCACGCCGAAGACGCGATCGAGCAGCTGTGCCCGCCGCGAGGCGCCCGCAATGAGCACGTCGCGCCTCGCCATGACGGCGGACACTCGCGCCAAGCCACTACTCCGTCTGCGTCTTCTGACCGCGGCGCGGCTCCCGCTCGATGCACACCGTCTTCGCGTTCATGAACTCGTACATGCCAATGGCGCTCAGCTCGCGACCGTATCCCGATCGCTTGATGCCGCCGAAGGGCAGCCGAGGGTCCGACGCCACCATCGCGTTGACGAACGTCTGCCCAGCCTCGAGCTCGTCGATGAAGCGCTCCTGCTCCGCCGCGTCAGTCGTCCACACGCTGCTGCCGAGTCCGAAGACGGAGTCATTCGCGAGCCGAATCGCGTGCTCGAGATCGCGTACGGGAAAGAGCGGCGACACGGGCCCGAACAGCTCCTGCCGGTGGGCGGGCGACTCCGTGGGAACGTCGACGAGAACGGCCGGCTCAAAGAAGAAGCCGCGCTCTCCCCAGCGCTTTCCACCGTGCGCGAGCCTGGCGCCGGCCGCCACGGACTCCTTCAGTTGCCGCTCGATGGCGTCTCTGCCTGACGCGCTGGCGAGGGGGCCGACGTCGGTCTCCTCGCTCATGGGATCCCCCACCCTCAACCGCCGAACGGCCTCGACGAAGCGCCGCTCCACGTCGGCGTAGACGTCGCGATGGACGAGAAAGCGCTTGGCGGCGATGCAGGACTGGCCGGCGTTGACGTGTCGCGCGTTCACGGCCACGTCGACGGCGACGTCGAGATCGGCCGACGGCATGACGATGAAGGGATCGCTGCCGCCGAGCTCGAGCACGGCTTTCTTCAGCTTTCCGCCGGCGGCGCTCGCCACCGCTTCGCCGGCGCGCTCACTGCCCGTCAGCGTAACGGCCATGACGCGAGGATCCTCGATGACGCTCCGCACGCGCTCGTTGCTGACGAAGAGGCTCTGAAACACCCCGTCAGGGAAGCCCGCGCGGCGAAGGACGTCCTCGATGGCGAGCGCACAGCGCGGCACGCTGGTCGCGTGCTTCAAGAGGCCGACGTTCCCCGCCATGAGCGCCGGCGCCGCGAAGCGGAAGACCTGCCAGAAGGGGAAGTTCCACGGCATGATCGCGAGCACCGGCCCGAGGGGCAGATGGCGCACGTAGGCGTCGCTGAAGTCGGACGGCAGTGGCTGGTCGTCGAGGTACTCTTGCGCGTGCTCGGCGTAGTGACGACAGCACAGCGCACACTTCTCGATCTCGGCCACCGCCGCGCGGATGGGCTTTCCCATCTCCTCCACGACGACGCGCGCGAGCTTGCCCTTGTCCTGCTCGAGCAACGCTGCCGCTCTCGTCATGCCAGCGGCGCGCTGCGCGAGGCTCCCGGAGCGATGCTCCCGGTACGCGCGCGCAGCGAGCGCCAGCTTTGCCTCGAGCTCGTCGTCGCCATGCTCGGCGAAGCGCTCGACGACCTCCTCCGTCGCCGGGTTCACGCTGACGATCGACATGGCTCTTCTCCGCTCAATCGTCCATCGGACGCAGCAACGTCAATGTGGCTGCGTGGGCGCCGCGGCGCCCTCCTCTCTCCCCGCTGGAGGACGTCCGCCGCCGAGTCGCTGCTCGATGATGTCGAGCGCTTGCGTCAGGTACGGTTTGAAGACGGGGTAGTTCTCGCTCATGGGGAAATGTCCGATCCCCTCCATCTCGATGAAATGAGCGCCCTTGATCCCGTCTGCCGTTCGGCGGCCCTCCTCGGGCGGTGTCAGGTAGTCGTACTCGCCGGTGAGCATGATGACCGGGCAGCGCTCGCCGTCGATCTGGTCGAGCTTGCCGCGCAGATCGTGGTCCACCGAATAGTAGTAGAGGTCCCCTTTGAAAGCCTCCGACCCCTGTGTGTAATAGAACCACGTGGCCCAGCGGTCGGCGTCGGGCGACTGCGGCGCCATGAGATCCCACACGCCGCTGGCGCAGACTTGAGCGGCGTTGGCGTGCGGGTGCTGCCACCAGTCGAGGTAGAAGCCCGGCGCGTAGTCCGCCGCCTCGACGGGGATGACGGCCGCGAAGCGCTCCGGGTGACGCAGCGCTAGCTGCAGAGCGACGTTGCCGCCGAACGATGACCCCATGAAGATGGGATCATCCAGCTCGAGCGCGTCGCAGAAGTTGACGATGAACTCCGTGTAGTAGTCGGCCGTCAGCCGGTACTCCTCCTTCCACCATTCGCGGTTGCTCGGCGGATCCGACTTGCCGTGTCGAACGAGGTCGTAGGCGATGACGCGGTACTCGTCCGTCACCTCGTCATCCTCGAGCAGGTAGCGCCATTGGTGATTGTGACAGCCGGCGGTGTGTTGGCAGACGAGCGGGCGGCCGCTGCCGTTCTCGAGGAAGAACACGCGCACGTCGTCGTCTTGAACCGTGAACTCCACATAGCGCCCGATCACGGGCGAGAGCTTCCCTTTCATGGCTCACTCCTCGCCGTCGAGCGGCAGGCCGGTGGTGCGCAACAGCTCGAGCTGCCTCGTCACCTCGCGGAGGTTCTGCATGAGCACGAGGATGTCGCCCTCGAGCTGCATGTCGCGCCGGAAGGTCGCCGCCCAGATGCCGTGGTACATGGGCGGCGGGGTCGGCGTCGCGAACTTCTGCCAGGTGTCGGCGCTCGCACGGATGGCGAACTGGTAGTTCTCATCGAGCGGGCCGGGATCGAGGACGATCTCCTCGACCTTGCCTCGGTTCATGTGCACGACGACGTCGTGCTCCTCGAGATCAAGCAAGAAGGAGCAGGTGTAGTACCTGCCGTGTGCCTGCAGCTCGGGGTCGTCGTTGGAGACGGTGCTGAATTTCTCGGCCCAGCCCATGAGCGACGATGACGCCGCTTCGTGGGATGCAGCCTCTTGAGCTCTTTCCACGACATCCTCCTCAGATGCGGGAGCGGACGAGACGAGACGATCCTCGCTCCCGCCAGGAGCGAGAGGATTGGGCGGAGCTCGTCGACGTCGTCCCCCTTTCAGGAAGATTCGAATTGCAGTCAGCGCGCGCAACGCGTTGTCTCCCCGTCACGCCGGGGGGCAGGCGCACGCCGGTCTCATGACGCCACGGCCTCCGGCTGAGCTTGGGCGTTTTATGGACGCGAAGCTCGAGTAGCCTACGGTCAACATCATGCAGCCCATCGATCTCCTTGGCCGCCTGTTCGATCTGCCACCGCCGCTGCAGCGTCGGCTCTTGCGTGTCGGCATCCCCCGCGTTCTGCCCATCACGCACGGCCTTGGCCTGCGCGTACACGAGCCGACGCCGCCTCTCTCGCGCCACGCCAGCCCGCGCTGTCCTTCGTGCCGCCGCCA
>CAYLZW010000407.1:0-4760 GCA_964388085.1 uncultured Myxococcales bacterium
GCACCACACGTTCTTCGAGATGCTCGGCAACTTCTCCTTCGGCGACTACTTCAAGGAGGAGGCGATCAAGCTCGCCTGGGAGTTTCTCACCGAGGTGCTCGCCATCCCGAAGGAGAAGCTCTCGGTCACCGTGTTCGGCGGCGACAGCGCCGAGGGCCTGCCCGCCGACGAGGACGCCGAGCGCCTCTGGCGTGACGTCGTCGGCGTCGACCCGAAGCGCATCTCGCGCGGCGACAAGAAGGACAACTTCTGGGCCATGGGCGACACCGGGCCTTGTGGTCCGTGCACCGAGATCCACTTCGACCGCGGCGACGTGAAGGGCGCCTTCGGCGGCGACGATCCCGAGGGCGATCGCGTGCTCGAGGTGTGGAACCTCGTGTTCATGCAGTACGACCGGCAGGCGAGCGGCGAGCTGCTGCCGCTGCCGAAGCCCTCCGTCGACACCGGCATGGGCCTCGAGCGCCTCGCCATGGTGATGAACGGCTTCGCGAGCAACTACGACACCGATCTGCTGCGGCCGCTCATCGCCCTCGTCGAGCAGGACACGGGCAAGCGCTATACGTCGACGGACGGCGACGACGACGTGTCCTTGCGCGTGCTGGCCGATCACGCGCGCGCGACCTCGTTCCTCATCGCAGACGGTGTCTTGCCCTCGAACGAGGGGCGCGGCTACGTGGTGCGGCGCATCATGCGGCGCGCCATCCGGCACGGGAAGCGGCTCGGCTACGACAAGCCGTTCTTCGAGCGCGTCTGCCTGAAGGTCGTCGATCTCTTCGAGGCGGCCTACCCCGAGCTGAGAGAGGCTCGCGCGCTCATCGAGCGCATGGTGCGCCTCGAGGAGGAGACCTTCAGGAAGACGCTCGATCGCGGGCTCTTGCGCTTCGAGCAGGCCGCCGAGGGGCTGCACGCGGGCGACACCCTCGACGGACACACGGTCCACGATCTGCTGGCGACCTTCGGCTTCCCGACCGACCTCACCGAGGTGCTCGCGCAGGAGCGTTCGCTCAAGCTCGACTGGGAGGGCTACGAGGCGGCCAAGAAGCAGCACGAGGCGGCGTCGGGCGGCGCGCTCGGCCTCGAGTCCGTGCCCGACGCGATCAAGGCCATCCGCAAGGAGCACGGCCCGACGACGTACACCGGCTACGAGATCCCCATGGGCGAGGGCCGCGTGGTCTCCATTCTCGTCGAGGGACAGCCGCGGGAGCTGCTGCGAAAGGGCGAGCGCGGCCAGGTGGTGCTCGACAAGACGCCCTTCTACGGCGAGTCCGGCGGGCAGGTGGGCGACACGGGGCTGCTCGAGGGGCAGGCTGACGGCCGCAGCCTCGTCGCCGAGGTGACGGACACGGCGAAGATGGTCGAGCTGCACGTGCACACCGTCGTCGTGAAGGAGGGCGAGCTGAAGGTGGGCGCCACGGTCACGGGCAGCGTGGAGTCCCCGCGCCTCGAGCGCACGCGCCGCAACCACTCGGCCACCCACCTCCTGCACCTCGCCCTGCGCACGGTGCTGGGCGATCACGTCGTGCAGAAGGGATCGCTCGTGGCGCCCGACCGCCTGCGCTTCGACTTCGCCCACTACGAGGCGGTCAGCGACGAGCAGTTGCGCGCCGTCGAGGACGAGGTGAACCGCCTGGTGCTCGAGAACCACCCGGCCGAGGTGGATCGCATGAGCTTCGACCAGGCGCGCGAGACCGGCGCCATGGCGCTGTTCGGCGAGAAGTACGGTGACGAGGTGCGCGTCGTGAAGTTCGGCCCGAGCGTCGAGCTCTGCGGCGGTGTCCACGTGCGCCGCACGGGCGACATCGGCCTGTTCAAGATCACGAGCGAGCAGGCGCTGTCGGCGGGTATCCGTCGCGTGGAGGCCGTCACGGGCCTCGGCGCGCTCGAGTGGGTGCGCGAGCAGACGGGGCTCTTGTCGCAAGCGGCGTCGTCCCTGCATGTGCGCGAACAGGATCTGCCTTCGCGCCTCGACGCGCTGAAGAGCCAGCTGCGTGACGTCGAGAAGGAGCTCGAGCGCTTCAAGCAGAAGGCGAGCGCGGCCGCGGCCGGACAGGCGGCCAAGGGCGCGCGCGAGGTGTCTGGCATCAAGGTGCTGACCGAGCGGCTCGGCGACTTCGACGCGAAGGGCCTCCGGGACTACGCCGACAAGCTGCGCGATCAGCTGCAGTCGGGCGTCGTCGCGCTCGGCCTGCCGACGGGCGACAACAAGGTCTCGCTGCTCGTCGCCATCACGCCCGATCTCGTCGGCAAGCTGCACGCGGGTGAGATGATCAAGCGCATGGCGGAGGTCGTGGGCGGACGCGGCGGCGGCAAGCCCGACCTCGCGCAAGCGGGCGGTCAGGACGCCGGGCGGCTCGACGAGGCGCTCTCGCTCGTCGACGAGCTCGTCAGTCAACACGCCGGATGAAGACGACGACGTCTCTCTCGCTGGTCCTCGAGCAGGAGACGCTCGCGGACCTCGAGCGCGCCTTCGCGCCGCGCGTGGGCGCCCGCGTCGTGTTCCTGCCGGGCCTCGAGGGAGCGGGCTCGTCCGCCATCGGCGCGCGCTGCCGCGTGGATCTAAAGCTCAAAGGCGGCGACGTCGCGCTGACGCTGCACGGGCGGATCTCGTGGCGCTATCCGGCCGACGCCGTGCCGCCCGGGCGCGAGGCCGGCGTCGGGCTCCTCGTCGAGGACGTCTCCGCGGAGCACCGCGCGCTGCTCGAGCGGATGCGGGCGCGCGAGGGCGCGGGAGAGGGCGCGCGCGCTCCCGGCTCTCGGCTGCCTTCGCGCCTGTTCGCCCCCGAACGGCTGCGGCACGAGCGCCCGCGGCAGGCGCCGTCCGTCGAGGAGCGTGCGCCGGACGACGCCGGCGAGCGCGCGCATGGCGACGTGGCCGACGACTTCGAGGTGCACACGAGCGACTTCGTGCTGGCGGAGTATGAGGGTCGCTTGCTCGCGCACCGCGCCGCCGTCGACGACGATGCACGTGCGGAGCGCCGCCCCGTACCTCCCCCGCCCGGCTACCCGAGCGGACCGGTCGCGCGGCCGCCGTTGACCGGGCTGTACTTCGGCTACGACTACAAGGGCGGAGACTCTCGTCGCGTGAAGTTTCAAGAGGCCTTCGCGTGGCCCGAGGTCGGCACGCTGCGCCCCTCGAAGGGCGACATGCGCACCTGGCCGCCGGGCAGCGAGCCGCCCGGCGACTTCTACGACGACTACCGCTCGCCCTGGGACGAGATCACGGACGCGCAGCGCGCGGCGCACGGCCAGGAGGTCTCAGACCCCGGCCGCCGCGTCACCGACGTCGTCAAGAGCGCCGCCCGCGGCCTGCAGGACGTCGACGACGCGCTCGCCGCCTCCCCCGCCCGCCCACCGCCGATGACCTTCGCCGACGACAACGGGGCCGAGGTGACGGACACGGACGCACACGCGCTCGCGACGGAGTCCTCCGAGGCGCCCGAGAGCACGCTACCCATCGCGCTGCGGGTCCGCGTCGACGGCGGCCGCGCGCAGGAGCTGTTCGCGGCCGGCGTCGGCGTCCCGACCTCGAGGACGCTGCGCCTCGTACGCTCGAACGGCGCTGCGACGGTGAGGGTCGCGGTCCTCGAAGGCGGCGCCGAAGGCGAGGGCCGGCACCTCGGCACCGTCCGCGTGCGCGCGCCGAAGAGCGGCGGCGAGGCGCGCTTCGATCTGCGCGCGGATGGCGTGCTCGAGGTGCGTTCGCCGGACGACGGGAGCGTCAGCGAGCGCTGGCGCACGTCGTGGGCGGCTCCCGTGGAGTACCCGAAGTCTCGACGACGGCGGGGATGGCTTCGCAGGCTCCTTGGGTTGTAAGGGCCTCAGCCTTCGACCTGGATCCTCGTGAAGTCCGCCAACGACACCAGCATCTCCTCGACGCTGGCGAGCAAGCCGAGGCGCGCCGCGCGCAGGGTCGCGTCCTCGGTCATCACCATGACGTCGTCGAAGAAGCGATCCACGTGCGGTTTCAGCGCGACGATCGCGTGCAGCGTCGTGCCGTAGCGCTCCTCGAGGGTGCCAGCGTGCCCTTCGGCGTCCCGCGCTTGCTGCGTGCGCGCCTGCCGCACCACCTTCGAGAGGTCCTTCTCGGCGCCGTCGGTGAGCGCCGCGTCGTCGAGGCTCGAGCGGACGGACACGCCGTCGGCGCGCGCCTTCTGCAGGATGTTGCCGACCCGCTTGAAGGTGGCGGCGAGGCGCTCGAACTCGGCCGGGTCGTCGGAGCGCAGGCGCGCGAGGGCGAGCGTGCGGGCCTCGGCGTCGGTGACGTCGTCGCTGCCGGCGGCGAGCGCCGCGTCGACGATGTCGCCCGCGCCCATAAGGCCGCTCTCTTCGGCGCGCTCTACGAGGACGCCGAAGAGCCGCGTGCGCAAGAACTCGAGCGCCGACTCGCGCAGCTCGAGGCGCGGCTTCTTCGCGCGCTCCCCTACCTGGTCGATCGCGGCGTCGACGAGCTTCTCGAGCGAGACGCCCCAACTCCGCGCGAGCAGGATGCGCAGCAGGCTGATGGACGCGCGCCGCAGCGCGAAGGGATCGGCGCTGCCCGTCGGGGCCTTGCCGACCGCGAGGATACCCACGAGCGTGTCGAGGCGGTCTGCGACGCCGACCAGCGCGCCCTCCACCGTCGTCGGCAGCGCGGCACCCGCCGTGCGCGGCAGGTAGTGCTCCTCGATGCCGAGCGCTACCTCACGCGGCTCTCCGTCGCGCTCGGCGTAGTAGCGGCCCATGGTGCCCTGCAGCTCGGGGAACTCGCTGACGACGCCGCT
>CAYLZW010000408.1:0-4747 GCA_964388085.1 uncultured Myxococcales bacterium
GACGGGATGTCGAAGCGCTGCGTGCGATAGACGCCGAACGCGCCGTAGTTCAGCACGAAGTCGCCGCTGCGCACGCGCGCCTCGCGGTCCTCTTCTTTGTCGACCTTGGCGACGCTCAGGACGAACGTGTGCACGTCGTCGCTCGGGTCGAGGTTGTAACGCTGGCCCTGCTCGCCGGGATAGAACAGGAGCCCGAGGTCGCCGCCGAGGCCCATGCCGCCGCCGCGGCCGATGGGGCCCACCGACGAGAACGAGTACGCGGGCGCGATGATGTGCCCGGCGATGCGCGTCGCGAACAGGATCTGATCCGCGCTGTCACCGAAGTCGTCGTCGATGTCGTTGCCGTCGTTGACGAGCAGCCCGAGGCCGAAATTCTGCGGCTGGCGGCCGATGCGCAGGAGGCCGAAGGGCGTCATCACCTCGCCCCACAGGCGCTTGACGCGCACGGCGTTCCAGACGCTGTTGAAGCCGGCCTGGATGGGGAGCGCGTTCGAGGCGAACAGAGGCAACGGCAGCGTCGGGTTGTTGGCGAAGCCGGGCTTTGACTCGGGCGTCGAGCCGAGCACGACGTTGTCGAACACGTCCACCGTCGAGATGACGCGGATGTCCTCGGAGATGTGGAAGGTCGGGTGCACGCGCAGGCGCATGTTGCCGCTGAACAGCGACTGCGAGTCTTCGGCCTCGGCGCGGCAAGGCTGACCCGGGAAGGCCGGGTTGTCGCCGAACTCCTGGCCCTCGGGGACGATGCAGTCCTCGCCGTCGAAGGGCCGGTAATTCGTCGGTGGCGCCACGCTCGAGGTGCCGCGGCCGATGATCGGGTCGTACGTGCCGAGATCCAGGCGATTGAAGTAGTCGACGCGCGTCCTGAAGTAGCCGTCGAACTCGAGGAAGTTCAGGGTCGGCTTGACCTCCTCGACCCAGCGCTCCTCCTCCCACTCGAGCGCGGCGGCGCGCTGTGCGGCGGCGTCGCGGGCGGCGGCCTCCATGTCGGAGTCGAGCTGCTGCTTGAGCTCGGCGGCGAGCTCCTCCTTGAGCTGCGCCTTCAACTGGGCGAGCTCGTCGGGAGCGAGCGCGCTGCCGGGCGCGTCCGGCGCGGCGTCGGCGGGCTCCTCGGTGGGCGCCGCGGTCTCCGGCGTGGGGGCCTCCTCGACGGGAGGCGGCAGGGCAGGCGGCCCTTCCTCGGCGGGTTGCTCGGCGGGCTGCTCGGCGGGCGCCTCGGCCTGCGCTGGTGGCTGCGCCTGCCCCTGGGCCCGGGCAGGCGCCGTAGCGAGCGCGGACGCCGTCAACGCCAGAGAGCAGGCGAGCGTGGTGAGCTTCGAGGGGGACATGGACATGAGCGCTCCTCGCGCAGAGGCCCGACGCTGGCGGCCCTCGGCGCGGGGCGCGGGTTACACTCTCGCCGCCGCTGCGTAAAGCGAGCTAGTCCTTTCGCACCGATGGGCTCGTCGCGCCCCCGGCCGGGGCGCCGATCTTGCGCCGCCGGCCGCGCGGATCCTGCCTGTCAGAAAGAATCAGGACGCTCCCGAACGACGCGCTGCTCGTCGACCAGGGGAGTGTGACGTACATCCGCTCACCTTTCGGGTGAATGTCGCAACTTGCTGGTCCTTCACCCGATGCTGGTACTGTCCGACCGCTCCGTCGGGAGGTCGGTCGACGCGAGAGCACCCGGAAGGGGGAGCGTGTGTTGCAGAAGCAGGGGTCGCCGAAGCATGGGTTGCAGAACCATGGGGTGCAGAAGCAACTGCATCAGGACCGGAAGCTGCTCGCCGCCTATCGCGAGGGCGAGACCTGGGCCTACGAGGCCGTCTACCGGCTGTACGCAGAGCCTGTCCGGCGCTTCCTCGCGGGCGGCTTCACCTTCGTGAGCCGCGGCCGCACCTGCCGCTACCGGGGCGCCGGCACCGGCATCGACCTCGACGCCGTCGTGCAGGAGACCTTCGCGCGCGCGTTCGCGCCCTCCACGCGCGTGAACTACGACGGCGAGCGCCCCTTCAAGAACTACCTGTTCTCGATCGCGAAGAACCTCGTGCTGCGCGAATTCCAGCGCCGCGATCGCGTGCTCAACGTCGAGAACACCGAGGAGACCACGGACGCCCTCGCGCGCCGCGGGATCGAGCTCGGCTTCACGCCCGAAGGCCCGAGCCCCGAGCACGCCGTCGCCGACGAGGAGCTGCACGCGGTCACGCGCGCCTTCATCGAGACGCTGAACGACGAAGAGACCGAGTTCTTCGGCGTTCGCTTCGCGCAAGGGCTCACCCAGGAGGCCACCGCGGAGGAGATGGGCTGCACCCGCGCGCGCGTGAAGCTGCTCGAGAAGGCGCTGCGCCGCCGCTTCCTCGAGACCCTGCGAAAGAACGGCTACTTCGTCGGCTACACGCCGAAGCCGCGCTGGTCGCGGGCCGAGGCGCTCGAGCAGGCTCGCAGCGGCTCGCAGAACCGCAACGCCGCCTGATCGTCGCTTCGCACGAGGGCTCGGCGAAGGGAGCGAACGGGGCGCTCCTGCGCTAGAGGTTTGCGCTCAGCCAGGCCTTGGCCGCTCGGTGGAATGCCGGCCGTAGCTGCTTGATGGCTTGGTTCTCGCGTGACTCACAGACGCGGTTGGTGAGGAGCACGTAGAGGGCGCCGCCTTCGCCCGGGCCTTCTGGATCGAGCCACAGCGAGGTGCCGGTGAAGCCGAGGTGGCCGAAGCCTCTCTCGCTGACGGCGCCTCCCGTGGTGCCCCCTTCGGTGGGTCGGTCGTAGCCGAGCCGGCGGGCGCCGTCCCATGACGAGAACGCGCGGAGGGCGCTCGCGAGCGGGGTGGTGCTGCTGCCGTTGTGAGCAGCGAGGTGGAAGCGGGCCGCCGCCTCGACGCCCTCGGCGGTGCCGAACAGGCCGGCGTGTCCGGCGATGCCGCCCATGGCGAAGGCGTTGTCGTCGTTTACCTGCGCCTGCACGACGCGCGCGCGCCACTCGCAGTACGACGTCGCCGCGACGTGGGGCAGGGCCGGGTGGAAGCCCTCCTCGTAGAGCGGCACGTAGCAGAGGCCGGTCTCGCCGTAGCTGCGGCGGGCGACGTCGTAAAACGCGCGATCGAGCCGCTGGCCGAGGCGCTCCTCGAGCAGGGCGCCGAGCGCGATGAAGCCGAGGTCCGAGTAGACCGTCTCGGCGCCGGGCGGGCGCGCGAGCGGGGTCCGCAGCACCTCGTCGATGACCTTGCGTGATCCGGCGGGAAGCCCGACGTCGAAGCTCGACACCCGCTCGTGCAGCGGCGCCCACCACAGGAGACCCCCGTCGTGGAGCAGCGCGTTTCGCACCGTCACGCCAGGCCAGCTCGGCCAAGGCTGCTCGTCGAGCGCGAGCGCGCCTTCCGCGACCGCGTGCGCGCACAGGAGCGTGGTCGAGAGCACCTTCGTCAGGGACGCGAGGTCGAACACCGTGTGCTCCCCGACGTCGAACGCGTCCGGCTCGCGCTGCGTGCGGCCGGTCGCGTACGCGAAGCGCGGGCCCGCGGGATCGGCCGTCGTCACCACGCAAGACGCGCCGGGCGTCGCGCCGCTGTGGACGGCGTCGTCGAGCAGCGCGCGCAGGGCCGCGCCGGAGGAGCCGCCTTCAGGCGCCAACGCGCGGCCCCGTGACGTCCTCGAGGAGGTGGAGCGCGCCCGTCGTCCCCTGCGTGCTGAGCCGCACGCGCGCGCCGACGGGGAGCGCGAAGTTGGGCGCCGTGTGTCCGACCGCGAGCCCGGCGAGGAGCGGCACGGCCAGCGACGAGAGGCGCTCCTCGAACACGCTCTCGGCCGTCGGCGCCGGGCGCAGGCCGCCGGCGGGCTCTTCGCAGCCCGTGAGGTGACCGATGACGACGGCGCGCACGCCCGCGAGCGTGCCGCTCTCGTGCAGTTGGGTGAGCATGCGGTCGATGCGATAAGGCCGCTCGCCGATCTCCTCGAGCACGAGCACGGCGCCGTCGAGATCAGGCTGCGCGGGGGTGCCGGCGAGGTGCGAGAGGACGCAGAGGTTCGCGACGAACAAGCGGCCCGTGATCTCCTGCGAGGCAGCGTCGTCGGCGCCAGCGCCGCTCGTCAGGACGCGCAAGCCATCGAGGACGGTGCCGGCCGCGCCTCCGCGTACGACGCGCAAGAGGTGCTGGAAGGTCTCGTCGGGCTCGCCGGCGAGGCTCGTCGCGAGCGGGCCGTGCACGCTCTTATAGCCGCGCTGCCACAACAGCGCGTGCAGCGCCGTGGCGTCGGAGAAGCCCACGACGACCGGGATCTCGCCGCGCGGCAGGGTGAGCTTCGAGAGCAGGCGGGTGAGGCCGTAGCCGCCGCGCGCGATCCAGACGACGTCGACGTCGGAGGCGAGGGCGTCCTCGAGCGCGCGCCTGCGATCGTCGTCGCTGCCGTTCAGGTAGGCGTGCTCACCCACGAGCACACCCGCGACATCTTCGACGACAAAGCCCGCGGCGCGCAGGCGCTCGGTGCCGGCCAGCAGGCGCTCGAGCGGGAACGGGCTCGACGGCGCGACCACGCGGACGCGGCGGCTCTCGGAGGGGGACCGGATGTTCGGCATCCGGTGCTCCTTAGCGCGACGACCGAGGAGAAGCGATCCTGCCCGTCCTACTCGAGCTTGCTGCGGCGAAGGGCGCCCAGGGTGAGCTCCTTCGCGACACGCTCGGCGAGCTTCTCGTCACCGAGCTCCGCGAGCGCGCTCTCGTAGAAGGCCGCCGCGAGATCGCCGACGGTGGTGTGCACGATGTTCTCGATGGTCTCGG
>CAYLZW010000409.1:0-4738 GCA_964388085.1 uncultured Myxococcales bacterium
GGCAGCACCTCGGCGCAGTAGCCCCGCGAGAGCGGCAGCAGCGAGGAGAGCTCGGCGCCGCTGTAGCCCCGACCCGTCTCGAGCAGCGCGCGCACCATGGGATCGCCGGCCGCGGTGAAGCCGACCCAGGACAGGTGAAAGAGCACGCACGCGTCGATGGCGTCGGCCAGCGAGGGCTCGTGCCGCGCCCGCGCCCGCGCCCGCAGCTCGTCGAAGCGAGGGAGCGGCCGGGGACCAATCGGCGTCGGCGCGGCGTGCACGCGAAAGGCGTCGCGCGCGGCCCGCTCGTCTCCGGTGGCCACCGCCTCGGCGAGCCTCAGGTAGCGGTCGTGCCGGCGGCCGTGCGCGATGTCCTCGAGCTGATCGCACAGCGAGGGCACCAGGTTCACCGTCATGCCGGTGAGGCCCTCCTCGAGGATCAGCGCCGGCAGGTCGGTGTACGCCCGGAGCGCGTGCATCCGCACCCACGGTAGGCCGGCGGAGTCGGTGCCGGGCTCTCGATAGTCGGGCTGGTGGAGATGCCACCACAAGACGGTGTGCACGAGCGCCTCCCTAGGGCGCGGAGTCTGGCACGGAGGGTCGGCGTTTGTCGTCGGTGCAACCGACGCTCTATGGTGAGCGCAAGGAACACGCGTGGCGGACGAAGAGACCCATCGGCAGGGGAGCGCGGGCGAAGGCGAGGCGGCGGCGAGCAGCGCCGAGGCGCCCGCCGTCCCTGCCGAGCCGCCGAAGCCCGAGGATCGCGACACGCAACCCTTCGGCCTGTTGAAGCAGGCCGAGCGCGCCGCTCGACGTCGTCGCCGCGGGGTACGCGCCGAGCTGACCGTCAAGCGGCCGAAGGCGAAGGAGTTCCGCCTCGGGCTCGATCGCGATTCGACCGTCATCGGCCGCGACGCCCGCTGCGACATCGTCGTCGATGATGACGGCGTCTCGCGGCGCCACGCGCGCATCGACAAGACCGAGACGGGCTACTTCGAGCTCGTCGATCTGAGCTCCACGAACGGCACGCTCGTCGAGGGCAGGGGCATCTCGCGTATGCTGCTCCTCGACGGCGATCGTTTCGTGGTCGGAGATACACGCTTCACGCTGCACGTGGCGCAGCCGGCAGAAGAGGGTTGATCGAGGATGCTCGATGTCATCGAGGGGCTGCCCGAGGGGTTCTTGTCTCTCACGCCGGACGAGCTGTACCGCGTCCTCCCGGGACCGACGCTCATCCACCTGGCGGGCACCCATGAGCCTCCGCTCGTCATGGGTGCGCTGCTGCACGGCAACGAGCCGGCCGGCCTGCATGCCGTGCAGCACCTGCTGCGAGAGCGAGGGCAGCGCCCCCTGCCGCGATCGCTGCTGGTGTTCGTCGGCAACGTAGACGCCGCCCGTGCGCGCCGACGGCGGCTCGACGGGCAGCCGGACTACAACCGCATCTGGGGGGAGGGCGACACGCCCGAGCACGCCATGGCCGCGCGTGTGCTCGACGAGGTGCGCCGGCGCGCGCCGCTGGCCGTCGTCGACGTGCACAACAACACGGGCCGAAATCCCTTCTACGCGCTCGCGCCGCGCCTCACGCCCGGGGTGCTGCAGCTCGCCTCGCGCTTCACGCCGCTCGTCGTCCATTCGCCCTACCCGCAGACGACGTTCGCGGCGGCCGCGGCGAGCTTCACGCCGGCGGTGACCCTCGAGTGCGGCACTCCCTGGGACGCGGACGGCTACGTCGCCGCGGCGACGTTCCTGCAAGGTCTGCTCGAGCTCGACGCGGTGCCGAGCGAGTGGCCGAGCGAGGTCTCGTTCCATGAGAGCCTCGCCTGCGTGCGCATCCCGAACGACGTCAGCTTCTCGTTTCATGGTGACCCCGAGCTGCTGCTGCGCTCGGATCTCGAGGAGGCGAACTTCAAGCCCCTCGCGGCGGGGGAGCCCATCGCGCGCGTGAAGCCTGGCACGCGCGGGCGGCTCGAGGCCTTCGACGACGAGGGTCACGACGTCACCGAGCGCTTCTTCGCGCGCGAGGGCGATCGTCTGGTCATCACGCGCAACGTCGTGCCCGCCATGTTCACCCTCGACGAGCGCGTCATTCGGCAGGACTGCGTCGGCTATCTGCTCGAGCGGCGCGCTGCCGCCGACATGCAGCGCGTGTAGGGCCGGGAGCACCGCACCGGTGCCAACCTTTCGGTGCTCCAGAGGCGGCGCTCCCCCGACCTGCTCACTCGGCGTCGACGATGTCGACGGACTCCCGGCCGAGCAGCTGCCCCGCCGCGGTCTCCACGGAGCACGACCACTCTCCGTACGGCCGCTTGCCGAAGCGGGTCTTCTTCGACCAGGTGCGGAAGCCCTCTTTGCGTCCGCCGCTGACGACGAGCTTGACGCTGTCGACGAAGACGCCGTCCTTGCGCCAGACGTGAAAGAGGTCGTCCTTCAGGCCGCGCGGGGCGCCGACGGCGGTCCAGCAGTAGATGACGTCGGGGACGCCCTGGATCTCCTGCACTCGCTCGACCAGCTCGCGCTCGACGACGTCCTTGCCGATGCCGCCGTCCTGCAGCTTGAGAGGCGCGGGCGGGATCGCGGCGGCGCCGGCGAACGCGACGAACAACGGGATGCCGAGCCCGCAGGCGACGCCGAGCACGAGCGCGGTGTTCTTGCGCCGCTCGGCCGGGGAGAGCACCCACGCCTGCAGCGGCACGCCAGCCGCCGCGCCGAGGCCGGCCATGACGAGGCTGACCCCGTTCGACAGGCCGAGGGACGGCAGCACCGCGTTCAAGGCGCAGAACGACGCGAAGCCTTGCAGCGCGAAGGCCGCCCAGCGCCCGCGCACGACGCGCTCGTAGGCCGGATCCCACAACGTCACCGCCGCGGCGGCGGTCATGGTGACGAGGAAGGCGACCTGCGGCAGCGACCACGCCGACGCCTGCACGTAGAACGGCAGCGCGAACAACAGACCGTTCTGCATCAACGACTGGCTGCCGACGAGCGCGAGGAAGCGCGCCGCCTTCACCGCCTTGCGCTTGTTGCCGGTGTAGTCGGCGGGGTCGAGGCGCGCGAGGGCGGTGAAGCCTATGATGGCTCCCCAGCCGAGGACGGCCATCGCGATGATGAGCCAAGAGCTCTTCGGCGAGCGATCCATCAGGAAGGCGCCGATGAGACCGAACGCCAGCGACAGCCAAGGCAGCGCTCTGCGGGCGCGGTCGAGCAGCGCGCCGAGGCGATCTCTCGTCGTCAGCGACGTAGAAGAGAGCTCGCTCGCCTGTGCGGGCGGGCTCGGCTCGTCGAGCTCGTCGCGCGGCGCGGCGTCCCCCTCGGGCGGACGGGTCAGGACTTCGTCGTCGGACATCGCGCTCATTCTTCTGGCACCGGCGCGCCGAGGGCAAGCATGAGCGAGCGAACGCGCCTGCCGCGCCGCGCATTCCTGGCAGGGCTCGCCGCGCTCCCGCTGGCGGCGAGCCTCCCGGCGCGGGCGGAGGCGCGCGCCACCCTGCGGCTGCTCAAGATCCGACACAGCACGTTTCTCGTCGAGATCGACGGCGTCCGCGCGCTCTTCGACCCGACCTTCGCGCGCGACCTCGGCCTCGGACCGCTCCTGACGGCGAGGCCGCCCGCGCTCGAGCCCGAGCGCGTGGGGCGCCACGAGCTGCTCCTCGTCACCAGCGGCCGCGCCGACCACGTCGACGCGGCGAGCTTGCGACGGCTCGGCGACGGCAGGCCCTGGTGCTTCGTGCCGAGCGACGACGTCGCCAGCGCGCTCCGGGACGCGGGCCACCGGCGCGTGCGCGTGGTCGTCCCCGGCGACGTGTTCGAGGCGGCCGGCGTCGAGGTCTCGGTGTCTCCGTCGCAAGATGGTCTCAGCGGTGCCGCCGCCGTGGGGTACCGCCTCTCCCGGCGAGGCCGCGCGCTGTGGCACATGGGAGCGCCGCCGCCCCTCGATGTGTTCGCCGACCCGGTGCGTTGGGCGCGCGCGCACCCGAGCGAGATCGTGCTCGCGTGCTGGGACGAATTCGCGAGCGCCGATGGCCGGCGCATCACCATGGGCGCCCTCGACGGACAGATCCTGGCGGCGCTGGCCGATGCGCGCGTGGTCGTACCCGCCCACGACGACGCCGTCCCCACCTGGCTCGGCGGGCTGCTGCTGCGCCGCGAGCCGGGGCCGAGCGCCCGCTCCCTGCCGCGAGGCCCGCGGGTTGTCGTCGTGGAGCAGGGTGTGTGGTATCGCGTCTCCGAGGACAGCGCCGCCGACGAGGGTGTCACCGGCGAGCCGCTGCCGAGAGGCAGGCCATGAGCATGAGACCCATCCCGGAGCTGCGAGAGGCGTGGGCGACCGAGGGCGCCGCCGAACGTCACCGCAAGCTGAAGCGAGCGGCGAGCGTCGCGCGCGAGCGCTTTGTGTCCTCGGGCAAGGTCAAAGGCGTGCGCACGTGCGCCATCGCCACCTTCCCCTATCCGTCGTCGTACGCGTTTCAGGGCGCCGCGCTCTCGCCCGCTCCCTACGTGATGATGACGAACCGCATGATGGTCGTGCAGCTGCAGGACCACGACGGCGAGACGAAGACGCTCTTGTTCAACCCGACCGACGACGAGCGCGCCGAGAAGGCGCCGTTCTACGCGAAGCTCAGGGCTCGCTACGGGAACATGCTCGCCGAGAAGGTGCTCGCCAAGCGTCACAAGAAGGTAGGCGAGCACCTCGCGGAGCTCGGTCTGACGCCCGACGACGTCGACTATATCGCGTTCGATCACCTGCACCTGCAGGACGTCCGCG
>CAYLZW010000410.1:0-4718 GCA_964388085.1 uncultured Myxococcales bacterium
GGTGACGCGCGCGGCCATGGCCATGAGCGGCGAGAAGTTGCGGCTCGTCCGGTAGAAGCGGAGGTTGCCGTACTTGTCCGCCGTCTTCGCGCGCACGATGGCGAAGTCGGCCTTGAGCGCCGTCTCGAGGATCATCGGCCGACCGTCGAGCACGCGCTCCTCCTTGCCCTCCGCCACCACGGTGCCGACGCCGGTGGGCGTGAAGAAGCCGCCGATGCCGACGCCACCCGCGCGGATGCGCTCGACCAGGGTGCCCTGCGGGTTCAGCTCGACCTCGACCTGCCCGGTGAGCATCTGCTCCTCGAGGTCGGGGTTACCGCCGACGTACGAGCAGATGCACTTCTTCACCTGATGGTTCTGCAGGAGCACCGCGAGGCCCTTGCGCTGGTTGCCGCAGTTGTTGCTGATGATGGTCAGCTCGCGGCAGCCCGAGGCGGCGATGGCGCGGATGCAGTGCTCGGCGTTGCCCGAGAGCCCGAAGCCGCCGGCCATGATGACGCTGCCGTCCTCGAGGTCGAAGAGCGCCGAGACCGCGTCCGGAAAGACCTTGTTGCTCATGCGCGCTCGCTCCCTGTCGTCAGCTCGACAATTCGATCACCAAAGAATCGGCGGCGGCCGCGGGCACGCCCTGGCAGGCCAGCACCCGGCGCGCGTGCACGTCCATGACGAAGGCGCCGCAGGTGGCCGGCGCGTCCGGATCGTCGGCCTGGCCCGCGTAGCTGACGGCGCCCAGCAGCTCATAGAGCTCGGCCGCCGTGCTCGGCGCGCTGCGCGCGGTGCGCTCCTCGAGGGTCTCGAGCCGCGCCCTCGTCGTCGTCGACAAGACGCGCGCGGTGGACTCCATCTCGGCATCGAGGCAGTGGTTCGTGTGCAGGTGCACCTGGTCGGCGCCCGCCTGCGTGATCTTCTTCTTGCTGCCGCTGGTCTCGATGCCGAAGAAGCTCTCGTCGTCGGCGATGCTGTAGTGGTGGCCGGAGCCGAGCGGCGCCTCGAGCACGACGTCACGCGCCTTCAGCGCGCTCGGCTTCTTGAGCGCCCGGCGCACGAGGGCCGGCCAGAGCACGCCGATCTTCGCGTCCGTGCTGTTCAGGTTGTTGATGGTGATGCCGACGCCGGCCGAGGTCAGCCCGGTCATGCCGACGCAGCCCGCCACCGTGAACAAGAGCGTGTGATAGGTGCCCTCGCCGACGCTCGGGATCTCCAGCAGCAGGACGTAGTCCGCCGCCGAGCCGTGCATGTCCCAGGTCTGTCCGAGCAGCGGCCCCTGCTCGCCGGGCGCGAACACCACCGAGCAGCCGCCGTCGTCGTGCAGGTCCGCCTTCGAGAGGTCGCGCATGTCGGTGTAGTGGTTCAGCACCGCCAGCTTCTCGAGCGAGATGTCCGCCCCGCGGCCGATGCCGATGAGCTCGTCGGCGACGGCGGGATCGAAGTCGCGCAGCACCGGCAGGTGTCGGTGCGCGAGCGCGAGCAGCGTCTCCTCGTCGCCGAGATCCGTGCGCTTCAGCATCAGATCGCGCCGAATGGCGTAGAGCGCGTGGATCTCGTCGCGCAGCGCCTCGCCGTGCTGCTCGCCCCAGCGCCGCGGGTCCGCGCCCTCGAGGACCAGGCGCCGTATCTTCGGGTTGCCGCTGCTGTTCTCGGTGCTCGTCGCCACTGGCATCACAAGCCCTCCAGCACGCGCGTGAGGCGCCGCATGCCCTCGTCGATCTCCGCGTCTTGCACGTTGACCGGCGGCAGCACCATGACACGCCCGGGCAGGCCGCGCGTCAATCGCAATCCGTGCTCGCGCGCGCGCTCGATGACGAGACGCGCACGATCTTCGCTCTCGAGGTCGAGCGCGAAGGCGAGGCCGCGGCCGAAGGTGAGCGCGCGCCCGTCGACACAGTGCATGAGCGCGTCCTCGAAGGCGGCGGCGCGGCGCGTGCGCAGGGCGTGGAGCGCCTCGAGCAGGTGGTAACGGGTGCGCACCATGGAGATCTCGTCGCCGTCCCAGGTGGAGATCAGCGTCAGCGGCTTCGGCACCCAGGTGCTGTCGTCGCAGAAGATGTGCCCGAGCTGGGCGCCCGCGTACCACCACACCATGCTCGGCCGCGCGGCCATGCCGTCGCTGGCGAACAGGTGCTTGCCGAGCCGACCGAGGCCGGAGGCGGTCTCGACGGCGACGATGGGCACGCCCGTGTCCTTGCGCAGGGCGCAGAGGTCCTCGAAGAAGCCGGGCGGCAGGGTGAGGCCGCTCTTCTCTCCGACGAGCTCGACGACGATGCCGAGCACGCGCTCGGGCGAGACACGGCTGATGACCGAGAGGATGGCGCCGAGCGTCGCCGCCGTGCCGGCCTCGGCGGGATGCGGCACGCGCGGCCAGTCGTACCAGCCGAAGGGCTCTTGCTGCCCGGCGGGATCCGTGAGGCTGCGCGCGGCCGCCGTCGTCGTGCCGAGGAACTGTCGCTCGAGCCCGATGACGACGTCGGCGCGCGGCCGCTTCACCTTCAGGCAGCGCAGGCCCTTGTCGGTGAGCTCGTCGCGCCCCGAGGTGAAGTACGCGTGCGGCAGGCCGCGCGGCGCGAGCTGTCGCAACAGCTCGGCGTAGCGCACCACGGTGGGCGTGATGAAGTTCGAGAGCGCGAGCTTGGTGCCGACCGCGCTCGTCAGCTCGCCGCGCTCGAGCGCCTCGACCAGCGCGGCGGGACGGGGACCGAGCGGCGCCTGGATGCCGCTGGCCCAATCGATGACGCTGTCACCGTTCGCGGGCAGGCCCGTCAGGATGTGCGGGCGACGCAGCGGCACGCGGTAATAGAGCGCCTCGCCGCTCCTGTCGCCGTACTGGTTGCCGCGGAAGTGCTCGACGGGGTAGGCGCCGAACGCGCGGTTGATGCCCGCCATCTGGCGCGTGTGCCCGACGCGGTTTCGCCCGGTCATGAACAGGTACTTTTGCGTGCCGTCCGCGTTCTTTAGCGACGACACGAGCCGCACCTGCGCGCGCTTGAGGCGGAGGCCGAGGCCGGCGCCGCGCTCGTTGGCGACGACGGTGATGTTGGCCGAGTAGAAGGTGTTGCCGAGGCCGCGCATGGGGTCTTCGCGCGGGCCGTCTGCCTGGTACTCCTCGACCGGGCCGCCGAACGCGTAGCCGAGCACGCGGTCGCCGTGGTCGGTGCGGCGCCGCAGCACGAGGCCGATGCCGCCCTCGCCCTGCAGCATCTTGCGCAGCTCCTCTTCGCTGTCGCGCCGGCCGTCCTCGTAGGTCTGCGACTCGATGGCGAGCACCTCGCGCTTGATCGCCGGCCACTCGTCCGGCGCGAGCTGGTGCAGGCGGGCGCCGATGCTCTCGATGACGAGGCGCGCGGGGCCGATGCCGAGCCGCTGCTCGTGCTTTCGGTAAGCGCTCTTCGGGTCGGCGCTGCTCTCGATCTCCTCGGAGATCTGCCGCAGGCGCTCGAGGACCGCGCCCGTACCCGGTGTCCGGGCACGCGAGCGCGTCAAGGTCTTGAGCGCGTGATCGAGCCGCTCGTCGGGGCACTGCCCCTCCATGGCCAGCACCCGATCGCAGACGCGCTCGAGCGGGCCGCGCGGCAGCGCGAGCAGCCAGTCGAGCAGCACCGGCGGATCGGCCGACAAGCGCTCGTACTCGCCCGGGAAGCGGCGCCTCGTCTCGTCCCGGCGCGAGGCGCGGCCCTCTTCCCAGGGGGGCGCCACATAGAGCGACATGGCGACGTGCTGCTCGTCGGGCGGCGCGTCCCGCGCGCTGTCGGCGATGGCGTCGAGGCAGGCGCGCAGGCCGCCGAAGAGCAGCTGCAGCTCGCGCTGCGTGAAGGCCGCGTTCAGGCGGAAGCGCACGGTCTTCTCGCCGGCGATGTAGACCATGAAGCCGCGGTAGAAGCGCTGGTTCACGAGCTGCTGGGCGAGGTGCTGCGTCGGCAGATCGAACGAGAAGGCCCAGCCTTGGTTGCGCGGGCTCAGCACCAGCGACGGGTAGTCGACGGCGAGGTTCCAGAGCTGGTCGCGCACCACGGCCTCGATCTCGCGCGGGCTCAGCTCGACGATCGCATAACCGTGATAGTGGCCTCGAATGGCCTGGGCCACGTGCGCGGCCGAGGGGCGGGGGTCGGGCCACACCGAGAGGCAGACGCCGAGCTGCGCCTTCTTGGCGAGCGTGATGCAGTCGGGGCCGTCCGGCTGCCCGTGCTCGTCCTGCAGGCCAAAGCGGTGATGCCAGTAGAAGGAGCCCGAGAGGCCGAAGCCCGTCTGCACCTCATCGAAGATCAACGGAACATCGAAGTGACGGGTCAGCGCGCGCAGGCCCTGGAAGAAGCGCGCGGTGCCGTAGTTGTCGCCGCCCTCCCCCTGCATGGGCTCGGTGATGACCGCGCAGACGTCGCCCCGCTCGAGCTCGCCGCGCACGCGCAGCAGCGCCTGCACCTCGGCCTTGTAGACGGGCTCGCTGGGGCCACCCTCGGGCGCCTCCCCCCGTCGCCACGACGAGATCCAGTCGCCGGCGACGGGCGGCTCCTCGCGCGGATCGCTCCAGGCGGGGAAGGGCACGAAGGTCGCCTCGTAACCCGCGAGCTCGAACTGGCGTCGCTTCTCGGGGTTCCAGGTCGCGTGCAGCGACGCCAGCGTGCGCCCGTGGAAGCTGCCCTCGAAGGCGATGACGCGCCGCCCGCCCGGTCCGTGCAGGCGGCAGAGGTCGAAGGCCTTCTCGTTCGCCTCCGAGCCGCCCGCCG
>CAYLZW010000411.1:0-4709 GCA_964388085.1 uncultured Myxococcales bacterium
AGCTCGCGCGTGAAGGCGAGGCACAGGTCGGTGTGCACCGAGCGCTCGTGGAACTCGTCGAGGATGACCGCCGAGACGCCCTCGAGCAGCGGATCGTCGAGGAACCTGCGCGTGAGGATGCCCTCCGTGACGACGAGGACGCGCGTGTCCTCGGAGCGCCGCTCGTCGAAGCGCACCTGGTAGCCGATGGCGCGGCCGAGGGCAGAGCCCTGCTCGTCCGCCATGCGCTTGGCGCTCGCTCTCGCGGCCAGCCGACGAGGCTCGAGGAGCAGGACGAGGCCATCCTCCGCGAAGCCGGCGCCCATGAGGGCAGGGGGCACGCGCGTGGTCTTGCCCGCGCCGGGCGGCGCCCGCAGGACGACCGCGGAAGAACGCCGCAACGCCGCCACCACCTCGGGCAGCGCGTCATCGACGGGGAGCGGCGGCTTGGTCAGAATGCGGTTCTATTGCGGCTTTGCGTATTCGCCGCTTTGCGTGAGATTTCCGGTTTTCGGTCGCGAGGCGGCTGGATGGGCCGGATCCACCGAGATCCCTTTACCGCGGGTGCTAAACAGCGCAACAAACCGCCTCGTGCAGCGGATGGAGGCGAAGGTCCTCAAGGAGCTGTGCCGATGCTGGTTCACCTCTCCGTACGTGATTTCGCGCTCATCGACTCGCTGGAGCTGGGGTTTGGCCCCGGCCTCACGGCTGTGACCGGGGAGACCGGCGCGGGGAAGTCCATCTTGCTGGGCGCCCTGTCGCTCCTGCTCGGCGGCCGGGCGAAGGCGGACCAGATCCGCACCGGCACGGAGGAGGCCGAGGTCGCGGGCCAGTTCGCGCTCAGCGGCCGGCTCAGACAGCGCATGGACGCTCTCTTGAGCGAGCTCGGGCTGCCGGCCTGTGAGGACGGCGCGCTCGTGGTTCGGCGCATCATCAGCCGGGCGGGCCGCCACAAGCAGTTCGTGAACGGCGCGCTCGCCACCGTCGCCCAGCTCAAGGACGTCGCCGAGCCGCTCGTCGACATCACCGGCCAGCACGCGCACCAGGCGCTCCTGCGCGCGAACGTGCAGCGCGAGCTGCTGGACGCCTTCGGCGGGCACGAAGGCGACGTCGACGCCGTGGCGGAGCTCTACCGCACGGCGCGCGCGCTCGCGGACGAGAAGGCGGCGCTCACCGCGTCCGAGTCGGAGAAGCTGCAGCGGGCGGAGTACCTGCGCTACCAGCTCGACGAGATCCGGGCGCTCGATCCGCAGCCGGGCGAGGAGGAGAGCCTGGCGCAGGAGCGCACGCGGCTGATGAACACCGGCCGGCTGCGCGAGGCCGTGAGCGGCGCCATGGAGCTGCTGGTCGACGGGGATGACGCCCTCTCGCGCGTGCAGGAGGCGGCGCGGCAGCTCGCCAAGGCGGGCTCCAGCGACGGCGAGATCGCGCAACTCGCGGGCATCCTCGAGGAGGCCGCGGCGCTCATCGACGACGTCGGCCGCAGCCTGTCGCGGCACGGCGGCTTCGAAGAGGATCCCGAGCGGCTCGCCTTCGTCGACGACCGGCTGGACGCGCTGCGGCGCCTTCTGCGCAAGCACGGCGGCGACGTGGGCAGCGTGCTGCAGGCGGCCGACAAGATGGCCGCTGACCTCGACGCCATCGAGCACGCCGAGGAGCGCATGCTGGTGGTCGAGGCCGAGCTCGCGAAGGCGCTCCGAAAGCTCTCCCAAGCGTGTGACACGCTGAGCGGCAAGCGACGGGCAGCAGCGCGCCTGCTCGCGCGCAAGGTGCAGGAGGAGCTGACCGATCTCGGCATGCCGAGCGCCAGCCTCGAGGTGCGGGTGGAGCCGCAGGCCGCGGCGTCGGACTCTCCCTTGGTGGATGGGAGCGGGGACTCGCGGCGGGCGTTGTCCGAGCACGGCGCCGATCGCGTAGAGGCCCTCTTGTCCGCGAACGCAGGGGAGCCGATGAAGGCGCTCGCGCAGGTGGCCTCGGGCGGCGAGCTGTCCCGCGTGCTGCTGGCGGTGAAGCGGGTGCTGCTGGTGGCGGATCCGGTGCCGCTCAGCGTCTTTGACGAGGTGGATGCCGGTGTGGGCGGGGCGGTAGGCGAGGCGATCGGCGCCAAGCTGCACGCCATCGCTGACGGGCGGCAGGTGTTCTGCGTGACCCACCTCGGGCCTATCGCGGCGCAGGCGCATCACCACTTGCGGGTGGAGAAGAAGGCCGAGGGGCAGCGGACAAAGGCGACCGTTCGCCCGCTCGACAACGGTGAGCGGGTGGAGGAGATCGCGCGGATGATCGGCGGGCGGCAGCTTACGAGCGCGACGAGGGACCACGCGGCAGAGATGCTGCGCATGCATACCCTGCAGCCGCCGGCCGATCTTGGCGCGAAGATCGGCTCGAAGGCTGCGAAGAACAGCTCGAAGGCTGCCAAGATCGGCTCGAAGGCTGCGAAGAACAGCTCGAAGGCTGCCAAGATCGGCTCGAAGGCCGCGAAGGGCCTGAAGGGCGCGCAACCGAACGGGACCGCATGACGGCGAGCTGGCTGGCCCTTGATACAGCCGCCCCGCGTGCTTGCGTGGTGCTCGTCGTGGACGGGCAGCCTCGCGCGGTGCGGCTCCTGAAAGAGACACGGCGGCACGCGGAGGATCTCGCGGGGGCCATCGACGGCTGCCTGGCGGACGCCGGCATCGGCATGAGCGACCTCGCTGGCGTCGGGGTCGGGGCAGGGCCCGGATCCTTCGTCGGCGTTCGCGTCGGCATCGCACACGCAAAAGGGCTCTGTGCAGCGTTGCGCGTGCCTCTCGTGGGCCTCTGCAGTCTGACGGCGCTCGCCAGCGAGCCTGATCTGCCGGACGGTAGGGGGCTCGCCGTGCTCGACGCTCGACGAGGCGAGGTCTACGCGCGTGTCGTCGTGCGCGAGCGCGGGATCGCACGGCCCGCGAGTGAGCCCGAGGCCCTCTCGCCAGAGGACGCCACCGAGCGCTCGCGAGCAGCGGCGTTCGTCGCCGGAAACGCGCTGGCGCTGCTCGGCCCCTCGCCGGGTGTGAAGCGGAGCCTCGAGGGGCCGACGCACGCGGGGCTCGCGGCCTGTCTGCGCGCGAAGGTCGAGCCGGGCGTCGTCGACGAGCGGCACAGCCTGGTGCCACGCTACTGTCGCGCGCCCGACGCGAAGCTACCTGGAGCTTGAGCATGCGAGATCCCGAAGCGCGACCGAGAGCCTCCTGGGAGCGGCCGCACATGCTGAGCGTGCAGATCCCCGTCGTCGAGGAGCTGCTCGCGCAGAGCTACCGGCAGAAGGCGGAGATGTGGGCCGAGGCCGCCGGGCTCTCGCGGCAGCGAGGGACGGAGGCGGCTATGGACGCGAGCGCCGCAGCGACGACAGCGCGTTCCCACGGCGGGTGATGCGCAGCCAGTCGGTGGAGCCGCGCAAGAGCATGTCGAAGCACTGCCAGTAGAGGTCCTCGACGCTCGCGTCGCCGAGCTCGATGCGGCGGCCGTTCTCCTCGACGGTGAGCACGCCGGTGAGCGACATCCAGCCGACCACGGCCTGACGCGAGCTGTCGATCTCCTTGCGCACGAGGCCCTCTCGCTGCGCGCGCTCGATGGTCTGCGAGATGGCGTCGATGCCGCGCCGCTCCTTGTCGCGGATGCGCGCCACCTGCGCGTCGGGGACGTTCGAGAGGATGTCGTCGTTCGCGCGCAGAAACAGCAGGCGAAAGTACTCGTGGTGCTCCCGCCAGAACTTCAGGTAGGCAGCGCCGAGCTTTCGCAGCGTGCGCACGGTGTTGACCGGCGGGTCGAGCTCGGCGACGAGCCAGCCGGAGAGGATGTCGAGGCCCTCTTCGCAGATGGTCGCGAACAGCTCGTCCTTGCTCTCGAACTCCAGGTACACCGTTCGCTTCGAGAAGCCGGCGCCGCCCGCGACGTCGATCATGCGCGTGGCGTCGTAGCCGCGCGTGAAGAACAGCTCCCGCGCGGCGCGGATCAGGCGCTGTCGCCGGTCGGGCTCGGCCGCGGCCGACCGCTCGTCGCTGACCTCGTCGCCGTCGCTCACGGTCAGTAGTTCTCGATGGCGCGCCAGAAGGCCTGCACTTCTTTGTAAGAGCGCAGGTAGAGCTCTTCCTCGGCGAGCCGCTCGTTGACGATCTTCTGGTCCGGGTTCGCGGCCGTCTCGGCGGCGTAGCGCTGATCAATCTCGTACTTGATCTTGTGGTAGCGCTGGTAGGCGGGCAGCGCGCCCTTCACGCGCGAGAGGAGGGTGACGTCCTTGCCGAGGGCGTCCTCCATCTTGTCGCGCCGGTCCTTGAATTGCGGGTAGCTGAAGTCCGAGGGGGCCCGCGGCAGCTTGCCGCGCGTGCTGGTCGCGATGGGCTTGTCAGCCTTCTTGTCGTCGGCCTTCTTGTCGTCGGCCTTCTTGTCGTCGGCCTTGTTGTCAGAGCCGTTGTCGTCGGCTGTCTTGGCAGCGCCGTTGTCGCCGGCCTTCTTGTCATCGACCTTGGCGTCCGCGCCCTTGTCGTCGGCCGCCTTGGCGTCGTCGATCGCCGCCTCGGCGTCCTCGGCCGCTTGCCTCTGCGCTTCGAGCGCGGCGGCCGCCGCGGCGGCCTGGGACGCGGCCTGCGCGGAGGCGAGCTCCGCGGTCAGCTCGGCGGCCTTCGCGGCCTTCTCCTCGGCCGTCAGGCTCGCGTCGGTGGCGATGGCGGCGAGCTTCGACTGCAGCTCGGCGACCTTGGCGGCGGCCTCCTCGG
>CAYLZW010000412.1:0-4707 GCA_964388085.1 uncultured Myxococcales bacterium
CGGGCAGTCGGACGCCATCGAGGGCATCACGCACTCGATCTGCACGCTCGAGTTCGAGAACCACAAGCCGCTGTACAACTGGTACCTCGATCAGATCGGCAGCGAGGGTACGCGCTCGCGCCCACAACAGTACGAGTTCGCGCGTCTGAACCTCAGCTACACGGTGATGAGCAAGCGCAAGCTGCACGCGCTCATCGACGAGGGGCACGTCGAGGGCTGGGACGATCCGCGCATGCTCACTTTGCGCGGCCTGCGCCGGCGCGGCTACACGCCGGGATCGATCCGTGACTTCGCGCGCATGATCGGCGTCTCGCGCAACGACAGCTGGATCGACATGGGGCTGCTCGAGCACTGCATCCGTGAGGATCTGAACGAGAGCGCCGAGCGACGCATGGCCGTGCTGCGTCCGCTCAAGGTCGTCTTGACGAACTACCCCGACGAGCAGGTCGAGGAGCTCGAGGTGCAGAACCACCCGCAGCGTCCGGGCAGCGGCACGCGCAAGGTGCCCTTCGCGAAGGAACTGTTCATCGAGGCCGACGACTTCATGGAGGTGGCGCCGAAGAAGTTCTTCCGCCTCGCGCCCGGGCAGGAGGTGCGCCTGCGCAGCGCTTACTTCATCCGCTGTGAGGAGGTCGTGAAGGACGCCGCGGGCAACATCACGGAGCTGCGCTGCAGCTACGATCCGGACAGCCGCGGCGGCTCGTCGCCGGACGGCCGCAAGGTGAAGGGCACGCTGCACTGGGTGAGCGCGCGACACGGAAGGCGCGCCAAGGTGCGGCTGTACGACCGGCTGTTCTCCGACGAGAACCCGGACAAGGGAGGCAAGGATTTCCGCACCTCGCTGAACCCCGCCTCGCTCGAGGTGCTCGAGGACGCCGTCATCGAGCCGAGCCTCGTGGACGCGCCGCCGGACAGCCGCTTCCAGTTCGAGCGCCTCGGCTATTTCTACACCGATCCGAAGGACTCGCGGCCGGGTGTCCCGGTGTTCCACCGCGTGGTGACGTTGAAGGACTCGTGGGTCAAGATGCAGGGCAAGGAGTGACGCTCCGCTCGTGAACGCCCGTCTCGCGCACGCCTTCCTCTGCCTGCTCTCGCTCGCGGCGATGACCTCGTCGCTGCTGGGCTGCGCGCACGAGGTGACGGTGCGCTCCGAGCCCGCGGGCGCCGACGTCTACCTGCTCGACGACCTCGGCGAGAGCGGCACGCTGCTCGGCCCCGCGCCCGTGACGCTCGAGATCGACAACGGCTCCATCGGCGGCGGCTCCACCGTGGTCGTCGTCGACGAGCGCTCGGCCGTGCAGGTCGACATCACGCGCGGGCGCGTCACGCTCGCGTCGTTCTCGAGCGCGGCCGCGGACATGGCCGGCGGGCTGCTCTGCTGCGGCGGCGCCGCGGCCGGCCTCGGAGCGCTGACGTTCTGGCTGTGGCCCATCGTGCCATGGCTCGCCTGGCCGGGCGCCTGCCTCGCGGGCTGCGCCGGTTTCAGCGCGCTCTTGCAACCGCTCGGCTGCGCCTGCGGCATGTGGGCGCCGCCCGACATCGTCGACGTCAACTTGCGCACGGCGACGGCCAGCTCGCTCCCCGGCGACATGGTCGGGGAGGTACAGCGCGTGGACGGGCCGCCGCCGCTCGCGCCCCCGGACGACGACGAGGACGGCGACGAGGACGGCGACGGGGACGATAACGGCAGCGACGAGGACGAGCCGGCTCCGGAGCCTCGGCGGCCCTACGACGGGGAGCCGCCGCTGTCCGAGGGCGGCGCCATCGAGATCCTCTACCGCTCGCCCATGCGGTTCTGAGCGACCGCTCTCCGCGCGCTGCCGCGCTTCGCCGCAGCGCTTGTCGTCGAGCGGCCCCTTCAGCAGCCAGTGTCGCGGTGCTCGTAGACCTCTTTGGGTGCCCAGCCCTTGGCCGCGCTCGAGAGGAACAGGTGCAGGGCGCTGACGTTGTAGTGATCGGAGTAGTTGGCGATGAAGTCGAGCGCCCCGTCCCCGTCGAGGTCGCCGGCGAACAGCACGTGCGGATCGCCGCCGCCGCCTTCATCGTCATACTCGCCGACTGGCTGCCGCTTGCCTGACTCGATGTCGACGAGCACCGCCTGCCCCTGCTCGCTGCGAAACGCCATGTGCTGCTGACCGAGCACGAAGCTGCCGTCGTCGCGTCGCTCGGCGCTTCGCACCGCCTCCGGGCGGAAGCCGCGGATGCCCTTCAGCAACACGTCTGCCTGGCAGGGCACGCTGACCTCACGTCCGCTGGGTGCGTCTTCCGGCGAGTCGAGCAGCTCGTCGCGCACCCGCCGCACGGAGACCGTGACGGGGCGGAAGCGGCCTTCACAGCGGGCAAACCAGCGCTCACCGTCCTTGGCCAGCGCCTCCTCGCCGTGGTGCATGCCGACGTCGTGCAGCATCGGGCCGCTGGCCTTGGCGGCGGCGCTGGCCTTCTCGCGCTTGCGTTTGATCAGCAGCGCGACGCGCTCGGCGGCGGCGGCGTCGCCGTCAGCGCGATAGACGCCCTCGAGCGCCGCCAGACAGCTGTGGTCGTCGGGGGCGAGCGCGCAGGCACGCTCGAGGGAGCGCACAGCCTCGTCGACGAGCGCCGGATAGCTCGGCGGCGAACGCCCGAGCAGCGACTCGGCGATATACCCGGTGATCCCGGCGCGTACCGAGGTGATGCGACAAAATTGCTGCGCGCAGCTTCCGACGACGACCTGGGCGCCGATGCCGAGCTTGCCCGCGAGCGCTGCGTCGGCGCTCGGCGCGCTCCTCACGTTCGCGACCGAGGCGATCACCCAGCGGTCCTCGGCGGGCTGTGCGCCGGCCAGGACGAAAACAGCGACGAGCGCGATCCCGGTGCTCATGCAACCTCCAGGCACCACGAGTGTACTCGAGGGTCGCGGCGCGGCGGTGGCGCGACTGTTGCTGCCGGCTCCTCGTCAGGCGCGAAGGAGGAGGCGCGGCGCGTTGCAGGAGCTGCAGACCCCTGACGGCATCGACCACCGCCACCTCGAGGGAGCGGACCGGGCGACGCTGAACAAGCTGCCCTTCGGTCTGTTCCTGCTCGGCGCGCTGCTGCTGCTCGGCTCGGTGTTCGGGCTCTTCGGCGCCGAAGCACGACAGACCCACGACGGGGACGGGGCGATCCTGACCATCGACGCGCCGACGCGGGTGCGCACGGGCCAGATCTACGAGATGGTCTTCACGCTGCAAGCCGAGCGCTCGATCGAAGAGCTCGTGCTGCTCGTCGAGCCTCAGGTGTGGCGGGGCGTGACCATCAACACCTTCATGCCGAGCGCGCGCGAGCCACGCTTCGAGGACGGCAGCTTTGCGTTCCGCTACGGACCGCTCGCGGCGGGCGAGCGCTTCCTCGTCAAGATCGCCGCGCAGGTGGACCCGGACCACCCGCCGTCGGCCAACGAGGGGCGCATCGCGGTACAGGACGGCGCGCGCGAGCTCGTCGCGGCCCGCTACCGCATGGAGGTCCTGCCCTGATGGACATCGTGCTGCGCGCGACGATCATCTTCTTCGCGCTCTACGTCGTCGTGCGCGTCCTCGGTAAGCGCGAGCTGGCCCAGCTGACGCCGTTCGAGCTCATCATGCTCATCGTGCTCGGTGATCTCGTTCAGCAGGGCGTGACGCAGAACGACCTCTCGCTGACCGGCGCCGCGATGGCGGTCGGGACGATGGTCTTTTGGACGCTCGCGCTCAGCTGGATCACGTATCTCTCACCGCGCGCCGAGTCGCTCCTCGACGGCGAACCGCGCGTCATGGTGCGCGACGGGCAGATCGCCGTGGAGAACGCCCGCCGCGCCCGCGTCACCCGCACCGAGATCTTCTCCGAGATGCGCCTCGCCGGCATCGCGCAGCTCAAGAGCGTGGCCTGGGCCATCCTCGAGCCGCACGGCAAGATGAGCTTCATCGAGCGGCGGGCGTCGTCCGACGAGGCGCGCCCCGAGGAGGCGCGTCCCGACGACGACGAGGCCCCCTGACGCGGGGAGCGCGCGCCGCTCAAACGATGCCGAAGCGCTCCACGATCTCTTCGGCGTGCGCGGCCACCTTGGGCTTCTTGATGACGTCGACGATCTTGCCGGCCTCGTCGATGAGGAAGGTCGTGCGCACGACCCCCTCGAAGGTCTTGCCGTAGAGCGACTTCTCGCCCCACACGCCGTACTTCTCGAGGATCTTGTGCTCGGGATCGGGCAGGAGCGGGAACGGCAACGCGTACTTGGCGGTGAACTTCTCGTGCCGCGTGTTGTCGTCGGGCGACACGCCGATGACGACGACGCCCTTCTTCTTGAGCAGCGCGAAGTTGTCGCGCAGGTTGCACGCCTGTTTGGTGCAGCCGGGCGTGTCGTCCTTCGGATAGAAATAGAGCGCGACCTTCTTGCCCGCGTAGTCCGAGAGCTTGAGCGCCTTGCCGTCGAAGGTCTTGCCCGAGAACGCTGGCGCCTTCTTGCCTGCCTCGAGGGGCTCTGCCTTTGCCATGTGGTTTCCTGCTTTCTGTTGCGGGGGGAAGGGGAGCTACTCTTCGAGCACTCGCTTCAACACTTTGATGAGCATCTCACTGTCGCGCGCGCCGCACTGCTCGCGGATGGAGTGCATCGAGAGCATGGCGTTGCCGACGTCGACGGTCTTGACGCCGAGGCCGGCGGCGCTGATGGGGCCGATGGTGCTGCCGCAGGCGAGGTCCGAGCGGATGACGAAGTCCTGG